>CALYTP010000052.1:0-12401 GCA_945486915.1 uncultured Clostridia bacterium
GGAGCTGGATCTGACCCTGACCACCCGGGACCGGGGCAAGCCCAAGGAGGAGCAGACCCCCATGTGCGGCGTGCCCTACCACAGCGTGGACTCCTACATTGCCCGGCTGGTGCAGAAGGGCTACAAGGTCGCCATCTGCGAGCAGATGGAGGACCCCGCCCTGGCCAAGGGGCTGGTGGAGCGGGACATCACCCGCATCGTCACCCCCGGCACCGTCACCGAAAGCTGTATGCTGGACGAAAACCGGAACAACTACATGGCCTGCATTTACGGCGAAAGCGGCCGCTTCGGCCTGGCCTTCTGCGATATCTCCACCGGTGCCTTCTACGCCACCACCTGCGCCGATGTCCAGAGCGCTGCCTCCGAGCTGGGCCGCTTCTCCCCCAGCGAAGTCCTCCGGTGGGGCACCGATGTGGATGACGATGCGCTGCAGGATGTGCTGTTCCGCCGGTTAAGCTGCTGCGTGGACGAGGGAAGCGCCCCGCTGTTCGAGCTGGAAGCCTGCCGCAGCCTGCTGGAATCCCACTTCCACCAAACCATGGAGCAGCTGGGGCTCACCACCTTCCCCGCCGCCGCCATCGCCAGCGGCGCGCTGCTGCAGACCATGCTGACGCTGCAGAAAAACGACCTTGCCCACATCCGGGAGCTGCAGTATTACACCACAGGCCGGTTCATGGAGCTGGATCTGGACGCCCGGAGAAATCTGGAGCTGACGGAGACCATGCGCTCCAAGGAAAAGAAGGGCACTCTGCTCTGGGTGCTGGACAAGACCCACACCGCCATGGGCGGACGGATGCTGCGAAGCTGGCTGGAAAAGCCCCTGCTGGATGCTGCGGAAATCACCCGCCGTCAGGCCGCCGTGGAGGAGCTGGTGGAGAATCCCATCATCCGCGGCGAGCTGGAAGAGGCGCTGAAGGACGTCACCGATCTGGAGCGGGTGATGACCCGGGTGGTCACCGGCACCGTCAACTGCCGGGATCTGCTGGGTCTTGCCAGAGGCTTCCGGGCCCTGCCCCTGGTGAAGGAGCAGCTGGAAAAAGCCGACTCCGCGCTGCTGAAAAAGCTCAACGCCTCCATCGATCCCATGGCCGACTGCGCTGCCCTCATTGAGAAGGCCATTGTGGACGATCCTCCCCTCACCGTCCGGGAGGGCGGCATCATCCGCAAGGGCGCAGACCCCGAGGCCGACCGGCTCCGGGACATCATGGAGGGCGGCTCCGGCACCATCGCCGCCATCGAAGCCTCCGAGCGGGAGAAAACCGGTATCCGCACCCTGAAGGTGGGCTTTAACCGGGTCTTCGGCTACTACATTGAAGTCTCCAAGTCCTTCATGGATCAGGTGCCCGATCACTACATCCGCAAGCAGACCCTGGCCAACTGCGAGCGCTACATCACCCAGGAGCTGAAGGAGCTGGAAAACCAGGTGCTCACCGCCAAGGACCGGCTGACGGCTCTGGAATACCAGATTTTCACCCAGCTGCGGGAGCATCTTGCCCTGCAGGCAGGCAGAGTCCAGCTCACCGCAGGGGCGGTGGCTGCGGCGGACTGCCTGTGTTCTCTGGCTGCCGTGGCGGTTCAGCGGGGCTACTGCCGTCCCGAAATCAGCCTGGGCAGTGAGATTTCCATCACCGACGGCCGCCACCCGGTGGTGGAGGCCATGCTCCGCGATTCCCTGTTCGTGCCCAACGACACCAGCCTCGGCAGCAGCGACAACCAGGTTTCCATCATCACCGGCCCCAACATGGCGGGTAAATCCACCTATATGCGCCAGGTGGCGCTGATCGTTCTGATGGCCCAGATGGGCTCCTTCGTCCCGGCAAGGTCCGCCCGAATCGGACTGGTGGACCGGGTGTTCACCAGAATTGGTGCCAGCGACGATCTGGCCTCCGGACAATCCACCTTCATGGTGGAGATGTCGGAGGTGGCCTCCATTTTGAAGTACGCCACCTCCCGGAGCCTGCTGATCCTGGATGAGATCGGCCGGGGCACCTCCACCTACGACGGCATGTCCATCGCCCGGGCGGTGCTGGAATATGTGGCCAATCCCAGACGGCTGGGCGCCAAAACATTGTTTGCCACCCACTACCACGAGCTTTCCACCATGGAGGACAAGCTCCCCAATGTGAAAAACTACAACATCGCCGTGAAGAAGCGGGGCGACCAGATGATCTTCCTGCGCAAAATCGTCCCCGGCGCCACCGACGACAGCTACGGCATCGAGGTTGCCAAGCTGGCGGGTCTTCCCAACGCCGTCATCACCCGGGCCCGGGAAATTCTGCAGGAGCTGGAAGCCGAGGGCGGGAAAACTGCCGCCCCCGCCGTCGTCGCCGAGCCTGCCGATCAGGTCAGCATGATGGATCTGACCGGACAGCAGATCGTAGCGGCTCTGCGCGCCATCAGCGTGGAGACCCTGACCCCCATCGAGGCCATGAACGAGCTGTACAAGCTGCGCAAAATGCTGGACTGACAGGAACCCCCCATCGGCAAATTTCAATTTTCTGAAGAGAGTGAAGATTGGAAAGTTGAGAGTGAAGATAAGGGTAATCTTCCTTTTCTTCGGTAAGTTTCCGGGGAATGCTGCATAGTCAATTCGGAAACTACGGATTTCCCTTATATCTCCACTCTTCACTCTCCACTCCCCACTCTGACTGAAAACTTTATTTTTATGTTACACACTACGAAAAATATCCGCACCGGATGGTGCTGGATGGCCTTTCAGTTTCTGCTGCTTCCCAGCCTGCTCACCGGAGCCGCCGGGCTGCTTCCATGGGAAGTCAGCGACGCCGCCGTGAATTTTGGCTACCATCTGGTGAGTGTCGCGGCCATTTCTCTGATTTTTTCTGATTTTCTGCGGAATTCCCTCCGGGATGCCATCCGGAACCCAAAGCGCTACGCCGTGGTCTGCGTTCTGGCTCTGGTGGTCTATTATTTCGCCGCCTGGGCCGTGACCCGGTTCATCGGCTTCTGCGACCCGGCGTTTGCCAACCGGAACGATGCGAGCATCACCGCCATGCGTCAGCAGGGGCTGGTACTGACGGCAATCACCACTGTATTGCTGGCCCCGCTGTCGGAAGAATGTCTCTTCCGGGGGCTGATGTTCGGTCAGATATTGAAAAAAAGCCGCCCGGGAGCCTACACCCTGTCCGCGCTTTGCTTCGGTCTGCTCCACGTCATGGGGTATTTGGGTGCGTATACCCTCCTGCAGGTTCTCCTGAGTCTGCTGCAGTACGCCCCCGCCGGGCTGATTCTCGCCTGGAGCTATGAAAAATCCGAAACCATCGCCGTCCCCATTCTGGTGCACGGGATCATCAATGCCGTCAGCATGGTGCAGATTTTATAAGTATTTCCGCCGCACCGCTGCAGGGGTGCGTTCCACATAGTTTTTTGTGAATATCGGTTTGACTCCGCATTGCGACAAATTGGAATTTGCGTGAGAGTGGAGATTGAAGAGTGTAGAGTGAAGATAATGAAATAGATCCGTTTCCTCTATCATCTATACCGTTGAATTCTGCATAAGAAACACGGAAGCCGTAAGTTTCAGTTATCTCCACTCTCCACTCTTCACTCTCCAATCTAACTGTAAAATTACATTTTGCTGCGTTAACCCGATAAGCACATAGTTTTCTTGTACCATTCATCGTAATACTTCGTTTTCATTCCCTTTTGAGGTGATCGAATGCCTTCCATCATTCAACTTTCCCCCCATATTGCCAATCTGATTGCCGCCGGTGAGGTGGTGGAGCGGCCGGCCAGCGTGGTCAAGGAGCTGCTGGAAAACGCCGTGGATGCCGGGGCCACCCAGGTCACGGTGGAGATCCGGGACGGCGGCATGACCTTCCTCCGGGTCACGGACAACGGCTGCGGCATGGAGCCCCAGGACGCCCGCACGGCCTTCCTGCGCCATGCCACCTCCAAGCTGCGCAGCGCGGAGGATCTGGCCGCCATCGGCACCATGGGCTTCCGGGGTGAAGCACTGGCCGCCATCGCCTCCGTCAGCCGCATTGACCTGCTGACCAAGCCCGCGGGCAGCCTCACCGGCACCAGCCTGCGCCTGGAAGCGGGAAATATCACGGAGGAGTCCGAAGCGGGCTGCCCCGACGGCACCACCATCATCATCCGGGATCTCTTCTTCAACACTCCCGCCCGGATGAAGTTCATGAAGTCCGACACTGTGGAGGGAAGCCGGGTCACCGCCGCTGTGCAGCTGCAGGCCCTGGCCCACCCTGAGGTGTCCATCAAATTTCTGCGGGACGGAAAGCAGGTGGTCTCCACCCCCGGAAACGGCTCCCTCCAGGCCGCTGTCTACTGCATCTACGGCCGGGATTTTGCCAACATGACCGAGGTCAAAAGCAAGTGGGACGACTATACCGTCACGGGCTTTGTCTGCAAGCCCACCGATGCCCGGCCCAGCCGGAATCTGCAGACCTTCTTTGTCAACGACCGCCCGGTGAAATCCCGGCTGCTGGTCTCCGCTCTGGAGGAGGCCTACCGGAATCAGCTGATGGTGGGAAAATTCCCCACCTGTGTGCTGCATCTGCAGCTGCCGCCCACGGCTGTGGATGTGAATGTCCATCCGGCAAAGACCGAGGTCAAATTTTTGAATGAAAAAGCGGTGTTCGACTGCGTCCACTACGGCGTTCTGGCGGCTCTGAACAAAACCCCGGACCGTCCCGACATCCAGTTTACCCGGCAGCCCCGGCAGGAAGCCGCTCCTGCTCAGGCCGCAAAAGCCGCGCCCAAGCAGGACTTCTACCGCACCATGACCCCTGCGGAATTCAAAACCTTCTCCGCCGCACTGGCCGATGCCCCCAAGCCAAAGCCCGAGGCAGCCGCCGCGCTGGTGCAGAAGGCGGCACAGGAGCAGGCCATTCTCCGCTCTCCGCAAATAGTTCCCGGAGTGAACGCCGCAAAGCCCGTTATGCCGCCGCCCATGCCGGAGCGCCCCAAGGCGGTCCCCATCCCCAGGATGCCGGAACCCATGGCCGAACCCGAGCCTCCCGCTGTGCAGGAGCCGATTCCGGCCGTGCAGGAGGAGCTGACCATGCCTGCACAGCCGGAATGGCGGATGGTGGGGGAGCTGTACCACACCTACATTCTGGTGGAGCAGGGGGAGGACGCCTTCCTCATCGACAAGCACGCCGCCCACGAGCGGATCCTCTTTGAAAAACTGAAGGCCAATCAGGAGGCCATCTCCGCCCAGGCCCTGCTTTCCCCCATTGCTGTGCGGCTGAATCCCACCGCTGCGGCAGAGCTTCTGGCCAACACCGACATGATGGAGGAACTGGGCTTTGAAATCGACGAATTTGGAGAAAACACCGTCCTTCTGCGGCAGATTCCCATGGATTTAAGCCCCGACGACGCCGCCCAGGCGGTGGAAAGTCTGGCCGCCGATCTGCTGGCAGGCCGCCGGGAGCACAAGGACACCGTGCGCGACGAGCTGCTGCATACCGTGGCCTGCAAAGCCGCCATCAAGGCCGGATGGCTCACCGACGAAAAAGAGCTTCTCGCCATCGCCAAAGAGGTCATGGCCAGGGAAGACCTGAAGTACTGCCCCCACGGCAGACCCATCTGCGTTTCCCTGAGCAAAAAGCAGATCGAGAAGCAGTTTAAGAGAACCTGAACGGAGGCTTTCATGACTGTTGACATTCAAATTGCAGACATCTCCCACGCTCCTGCCATCACCCGGTTAAGCCGGGAGGCTCTTGGATATGATTATCCGGAGGCTGCCACCGCTGAGAATCTGGCTTCCATCCTGGAAAGCCCCGGCGACCGGGTATTCGTTGCCCTGATCCAGGGGGAGGTCGTGGGCTATGTCCATGCCTGCGATTATCAGGTGCTGTATGCCCCCGCTATGAAAAACATCATGGGCATCGCCGTAGATGCATCCCACAGGAGAGAGGGCATCGGAACGGCGCTGCTCACCGCTGTGGAAAACTGGGCACAGCAATCCGGGGCTGCAGGAGTCCGTCTGGTATCCGGCGCGTCCAGGGCCCAGGCCCACCTGTTTTACCGTTCTCTGGGCTATGGAGACGGAAGGCAGCAGCGGAATTTTAAGAAATACTTCCAGGGAATCTCTGAATAAATCGCATCCTGTTTCTCCTATCCCGGGATGCGCTCAAGCTCCTGTTTAAGAACCGACAGAAAAGGAGGCGCCCAGTCCAATGAACAACATCATCTGTATTGCCGGGCCCACCGCCTCCGGCAAAACCGCCCTGGCGGTGGCGCTGGCAAAGGAATTAAATGGCGAGGTGGTGTCCTGCGACTCCATGCAGGTCTACCGCCGCATGGACATCGGCACCGCCAAGCCCACACCCGAGGAAATGCAGGGCATCCGGCACCATATGCTGGACGTGGCAGAGCCGGACGAGGACTTCTCCGTCAGCCGCTACTGCTGCCTGGCAGCCCCCATCGTGGACGACATCGTCGCAAGGGGCAAAACCGCCATCATTGCCGGGGGCACGGGACTGTACATGGACTCGCTGATCCGGGGCAACGACTTTGCCCCCTTCCCCTCCACCGGGGTTCGGGAACAGCTGGACGCGGAGGCGGATTCCCGCGGCATCCAGGTGCTCTTTGACCGGCTGAAATCCATCGACCCCGAAGCCGCCGGGAAGCTGCACCTTTCCGACCGGAAGCGGATCATCCGGGCGCTGGAGGTGTACCTGGAGACCGGGGAAACCATCACCGAGCACAACCGGAAGACCCAGCTGATTCCCCCACGGTATACCCCCATCTGGCTGGGCCTGGACTTTGCAAACCGGGCTGACCTCTACAGGCGCATCGATCTTCGCGTCGGAATGATGCTGGAAGCGGGGCTGGTGGAGGAAATCCGCAGTCTGCTTGATTCCGGCATCCCGGAAAAGTGCACCGCCATGCAGGCCATCGGCTACAAGGAATTCGTGGCCGCTCTGGATGGACAGTGCTCCATCGAAGAAGCCGCCGACCAGGTTCGCCAGTCCTCCCGCCGCTACGCCAAGCGCCAGCTGACCTGGTTCCGCAGGAATCCAAGCATGCACTGGCTCATCCGTCAACCCGGGCAGGACAGCGCCGAAATACTTGAAGCCGCCCGACAGGTTCTTCGGGAAAACGACAACTGAATTATGCTAGGATGTGTATACCTCAGGAGAAAGAAGGTATACATAATGAATGAACAACTGAATTTGCAGGACGCGATTCTGAAGGAAGTGCGCAAGGACAAGGTGCCTGTGACACTGTTTCTCATGAATGGCTTCCAGCTCAGGGGCATTATCACCGGCTACGACAGCTTTGTCGTGGTGCTGGTGACCGATGGACGGCAGCAGATGATTTACAAGCACGCCATTTCCACCCTTGCCCCCATCCGGCCGTTGAAGGCCGCCGCTGCCATCGCATGATCATACGCAAAAGACGGCGGGTTCCCGCCGTCTTTTGTATTGCTATGGCAATACCGCAAAATGGAGCAAGTGCTTCCGACGAGAGATTTGGCTTCAAGCGAAAGTGTGGAAAATGCGGGAATACTGGATGTATTTCCCATTTTTCACACTGCACGATTGGAGCAAAAGATCCGGCGAAAGCCGCAGCTTCCATTGTGCGGTGTTGCCCTATACAGACTATAGAAAAGAGGAAATCAGCCATGTCCATCACCGAAAATGTCGCCCGGGTCCGGGCGGAAATCGAGGCCGCCGCCATTGCAGCGGGACGGGACCCCAAATCCATCCGGCTCTGCGCCGCCACCAAAATGAACGATGCCGAAGCCGTCCGGGAGGCCATCCGGGCAGGCGTGGACTGCTGCGGAGAAAACCGGGTGCAGGAGCTGACTGCAAAGCTTGCCGAAAATGCCTACCAGGGCGCCCCCGTCCATTTCATCGGCCACCTGCAGACCAATAAGGTCAAACAGGTGGTGGGCAAGGTGGATCTGATTCAGAGCGTGGACAGCGAGCACCTGCTGCGGGCCATTGACGCGGAAGCGAAAAAACAGGGAATCCGGCAAAATGTTTTGCTGGAAGTGAACATCGGGGAGGAAGCCAGCAAATCGGGCTTCGCCGCTGAGGATATTCTCCCGTTCCTGGAAAAATGCGGGGCTTATTCGAACATTTGTATCAAAGGACTCATGGCAATCCCCCCGATTTCCCAGAATTCGGGGGATAATGTAAAATTTTTTCGAAAAATGTTCCAATTATATGTTGACATACGGAGAAAAAAAGGCGATAATGTCAAGGTGGACTGTGCACCCATCATAGATGCCGATTGTTTGTCTATGGGCATGTCTGCGGATTACGCCGACGCCATCGCCTGCGGCAGTACCATGATCCGCGTCGGAACGGCTATCTTCGGTGCGCGCAATTATGCCATGCCCCATCAACGCTGATGTGACACATACTAGGAGGATATACAGAAATGAGTTTTTGGGATAGTGTAAAGAAAATTACCCAGCCCTACGGTGAAGACGATTACGACGATTACGACGAAGAGGACGAAGAACTGGCCGACGATTACGAGGAGCCCGTTGAGCGGGAACGTCCCGCGCGCCGCAGCCCCCGCCGTGCTCCCGCCCCCGCTCCCGTTCAGGAGCCCGAGGAGGAGGAAGACGATTTCGGCCTGAATTCCGCCCCCATTCTTTCCACCGCTTCCTCCGGCTCTTCCGCCGGCGGCTTCAGTCCCCAGGTTCTGAACCTGGGCGGCAGTGCGTCTTCCGCCAGCAACAAGCAGTCCGTGGTGCTGTTCCGTCCCAACAGCTTCAATGATACCTCCAAGGCTGCCGATGATCTGCGCGCCCGCAAGGCCGTCATCGTCAACATGGAAAACGTGGACAAGGCCATGGCCCGCCGGGTCGTGGATTTCCTGTCCGGCTGCGTCTACGCCCTGGACGGCGATGTGAAGAAAATCGCTCAGGCTGCTTACCTCTTCTGCCCCCACAACATGGACATCGTGGGCGATCTGGAGAGCCTCCAGGCCGAAGTGGAAAGCTACATCTGATACTATTCTTCGATTAAAACCTCACAATCTTTCCGGTCTGATTTGTGTAAAACTGCGTTGTCGTCTTTGCTTGGCGTCAGCCAAGCTGCATCCTCCGCCTTATTTTACGCAAATCATCCTCGGAAATCTTTGTGAGCTTTTAATCAAAGACCAGTATGATTTTTGGTTTATCCCTACATTCATATAAATAGTCCGAAAGGAGAAAGATCATGATTACTCCCCAGCAAATCGAGCAGATTTCCTTCAGCAAAGCCACCTTCGGCGGATATGATATGCAGCAGGTGGACGAGATCCTGGAGCCTCTGACCGAGGATTACGTCGCCCTTTACAAAGAGAATGCCCTGCTCAAGAGCAAGATGCGCGTGCTCGTGGGCAAGCTGGAAGAATACCGCAAGAACGAGGCCGCCGCCAAGGAAGCCACCGCCAGCGCCAAGAGAGCTGCCGATCAGATGATCGCCGAGGCCGAAGCCAAGTGCGCCCAGATGATGCGTCAGGCCTCCGCTTCTGCCGCTGCCGCTCCCGCGGAGACCCGCAGCCCCAGCGCCGACGCTCTGGTGGCCGTGGAGAAGGCCCGGGTGGCAGAAGCCCGGAAGGCTGCCTCCGCCCGCATCACCGAGATCCAGAACCAGATGCAGCAGTGCATCCAGGCCCTGGACCGCATCAAGAACGCCAACGTGGCCGCCCCCGCTCCCAAGGCTGAGGCTGCCGCTCCCGCAGCCGCTCCCGCCGCTCCCGTGGAATCCTACGACAGCGCCGCCGTGGCCGACGAGATCTCCCAGAATCTGGCCAGCATGGTGAGCAACCCCGCCCCCGCTGCTCCCGCCGCCCACACCCCCGGCGACACCACCAGCAGATTCACCAACCTGAACCTGCAGTTCGGCCGGAACTACGATCCCTCCCATAAATAATATCCACAATGCGATCACGAGGACACGGACCTGAGTGCTTCTCCTCCAGAGAGCTGCCGGATGGTGCAAGGCAGCAGGCAGAACCTCCGGTTTATCCCCTCCACGCAGCGCAAAGAAAGCCCCAGGGCAAGTAGAATGCGACGGGTCCCGCGCCCGATACAGCGCGGCATAAGTGTCGGCAGGTTGCCGGAACAAGAGTGGTACCGCAGAGGTTTTCGCGCCTTTGTCTCTTAGCAAAAGAGACGAAGGCGCGCTCTTTTTTCCATCCATCGACTATACAAGGAGGATTTATCCGAATGGAATACAAAAACACCATCATCACCCCCAAGACCGACTTCCCCATGAAGGCCGGTCTGCCCGCCCGGGAGCCGGGCATGCTGAAGGCCTGGCAGGACATGGACCTGTACAACGCCATGCTGGAAAAGAACAAGGGCCTGCCCCGGTTTGTCCTGCACGACGGCCCTCCCTTCAGTAACGGGTATATCCACATGGGCCACGCCCTGAACAAGACCCTGAAGGACTTCATCGTCCGCAGCCATGCCATGATGGGCTGCTACACCCCCTATGTCCCCGGCTGGGACAACCACGGCCTGCCCATCGAGCGCGCCATCGAGACCTCCAAAAAGAAGCTGAACAAGGACATGACCGTCCCCGAATTCCGCAAGGCCTGTGAGGACTT
The DNA here is from genome assembly GCA_945486915.1 of uncultured Clostridia bacterium. Lineage (GTDB taxonomy): Bacteria > Bacillota > Clostridia > Oscillospirales > Oscillospiraceae > Faecousia. The sequence goes on from CALYTP010000052.1 coordinate 10,543, forward strand.
CGCCCAGGACTTCATCAACAAGCAGCGCGAGGGCTTCCAGCGGCTGGGTGTCGTGGGCGACTGGGAGCATCCCTACCGCACCATGGACAAGCATTTTGAGGCCCAGGAGGTCAAGGTCTTCGGCCGGATGTTCGACAAGGGCTATATCTACAAGGGTCTGAAGCCCGTCACCTGGTGCCCCTCCTGCGTCACTGCCGTGGCCGAGGCCGACATCGAATATAAGGACGATCCCTGCACCACCGTCTACGTCAAGTTCCCCATGCACGACGACCTGGGCAAGCTCAGCGGCTTTGACCTGAGCCGCACCTTCTTCGTCATCTGGACCACCACCATCTGGACCCTGCCCGGCAACCTGGCCATCTGCCTGCACCCCCGGGACAGCTATGTGCTGGTGAAGGCCGACAACGGCGAGACCTATATCATGGCCGAGGCTCTGATGGAAAAGGTCATGAAGATCGGCGGCTTCCAGAACTATGAGGTCCTGGCCTCCTACCCCGGTGCCTTCTTCGAGAACATGCTGGCAAAGCACCCCTTCATCGACAAGACCTCCCGCCTGGTGAACGCCGAGTACGTCACCATGGATTCCGGTACCGGCTGTGTCCACACCGCCCCCGGCTTCGGCGCCGACGACTACCAGACCTGCATGCGCTACGGCATGGAGCTGGTGGTTCCCGTGGACGACTACGGCCGCCACACCGCCTACGCAGGCAAGTACGAGGGTCTGACCACCGAGAAGTCCAACCCCGTCATTCTGGAGGATCTGAAGGAAAGCGGTATGCTCTTCGCCTCCGAGGATATCGTCCACTCCTACCCCCACCACGACCGCTGCAAGAAGCCCGTCATCTTCCGGGCCACTCCCCAGTGGTTCTGCTCCGTGGAATCCTTCAAGGACAAGGCCATCGAGGCCATCGAGAATGTGCAGTGGTACCCCGCGTGGGGCGGCGAGCGCATGGTCAGCATGATCCGGGAGCGTGCCGACTGGTGCATCTCCCGTCAGCGCCGCTGGGGTCTGCCCATCCCCGTGTTCTACTGCGACTGCTGCGGCAAGCCCGTGTCCACCCCCGAGTCCATCGAAAAGCTCTCCGGTCTGTTTGACGAATTCGGCTCCAACATCTGGTTCGAGAAGGATGCCATGGAACTGGCTCCCGAGGGCTTCACCTGCCCCCACTGCGGCGGCAAAACCTTCACCAAGGAGAAGGACACCCTGGACTGCTGGTTTGACTCCGGCTCCACCCACTACGCCTCCCTGATGCACGACAATCCCGAGCTGTGGCCCGCCGATGTATACCTGGAGGGCGCCGACCAGTACCGCGGCTGGTTCCAGTCTTCCCTGCTGACCTCCGTGGGCGCACTGGATCAGGGAGCACCCTTCAAGCAGGTTCTGACCCACGGCTGGACCGTGGACGGCCAGGGCCGGGCCATGCACAAGAGCCTGGGCAACGGCGTTGACCCCGCCGACCTCATCAAGGACTACGGCGCCGACATCGTCCGCCTGTGGGCCGCTTCCTCCGACTACCACGCGGACGTGCGCTGCTCCAAGGAGATCTTCAAGCAGATCGCCCAGAACTATCTGAAGTTCCGCAACACCGCCCGCTACTGCCTGGGCAACCTCAACGAATTCGACCCCAACAATCTGGTTCCCGCCGACCAGATGGAGGAGCTGGACAGATGGGCGCTGACCAAGCTCAATGCGCTGATCGCCGCCTGCCGCAAGGCCTACAATGGCTATGAGTTCCACATGGTCACCCACGCCATCAACGACTTCTGCGTCGTCGAGCTGAGCTCCTTCTACCTGGACATTCTGAAGGACCGGCTGTACTGCGAGGAGAAGGACGGCCTGCGCCGCCGCTCCGCCCAGA
>CALYTP010000053.1:0-12218 GCA_945486915.1 uncultured Clostridia bacterium
GGAATGATTGCCACCGGCAATCATGGGTATTCTGATTCGCTGCGCGGAGCACCACACTCGCAGAGGGAGCCTTTGGTGCACACCGCCAAATTACAATTTTCCAAGTTAACCCGATAATCACATTTATAATTCCAGCAGCTCCCGCCAAAGGCGGATATCGTGCCGGGCCTGCTGCCGGGTACTGCCCTCGGCTGCCATGCGCAGCAGGGGCTCCGTGCCGGAGAAGCGACAGATGACCCAGCTGCCGTCTTCAAAATACACCTTGCAGCCGTCCTCCCGGTTGATCTTCACCACGGTCCTTCCGAAATCCGAGGTCAGCTTCTGCGAAAATACCATCTCCTGCAGCTCCCGCTTCCGCTCCGGGGTCATGGTGAAGGCCGCGTCCTCGTAGAAGAGCGTCCCGTACTTTTCCGTGATCTCCCGGTAAAGCTCCGCCACGGTTTTCCCTGTCACCGCCAGCATTTCCACCAGCAGCGCCGCGGCGTAGATGCCGTCCTTGCCGGGGATGTGGCCCTTCACCGCCATGCCGCCGGAGGATTCTCCGCCGATGATGGCGTCGGTTTCGGTCATCTTCGCGGATATGTACTTAAAGCCCACCGGCACCTCATAGCACCGCTGTCCGAAGTCCTCCGCCACCCGGTCCAGCAGGTGGGTGGTGGAATTGTTGCGCACGCAGGGCCCCTTCCATCCCCGGTAGTTCAGCAGATAGTAGTACAGCAGCACCAGCAGGGTGTTGGCATGGAGGTAATTGCCGTGCTCGTCGATGACCCCCAGCCGGTCCGCGTCCCCATCGGTGGCGATGCCCAGATTGCACCGGTTGTCCACCACATAGGTGGAGAGCATTCTCAGCGTTTCCTCGCTGGGGGCGGGCATTTTTCCCCCGAAGAGGGTGTCGTGCTGCTCGTGGATCATATCCACGTCGCAGCGGCAGGTCAGCAGCAGGGTCCGCAAACAGCCGTGGCTGACGCCGTACATGGGGTCGATGGCGATCCGCAGCCGGGAGCGGCGGATGGCACTGACGTCGATCATCTGGAGAATGCTGTCGATGTACTCGTTGAAGGGATACCCCTCCCGGACGATCCCCGCCGCCAGAGCCTGGGCGTAGGGGATGCTCCTGACATCCTGCGGCCGGAGCTTTGCAATCTCCGCCTCGATTTTCCCGGTGACGGTGACATCCGCATCCCGGCCTCCGGATGTGAAAATCTTGATGCCGTTGTAGATGGCCGGGTTGTGGCTGGCGGTGACGGCCAGTCCGAAGGGAAGGCCCATCTGCCTGACGGTAAACATAATCATCGGGGTGGGGACAGAGCGGTTGATGACATAGGGCCGGAACCCATTGCCTGCCAGCACCTCCGCCGCCCAGAACATGGCCTCTTTGGACAAAAACCGCCGGTCATAGCCCAGGCAGACCACGGACCCGCCGTGGCCCTCCTGCTCCATCAGCGCGCACAGCCCCGCCGCCACCAGGCGGATGTTCTCTTTGGTAAACTCATCTGCAATGATGGCCCGCCAGCCTCCGGTTCCAAAATGAATCATGGCTCTCCCTCTCTCTTTTTCGTTTTATCCCATGATAACGCCGACTTCATTGACGCTGCCTGCCGGCATGACGGGCACCGCATCCACCGGTGTTCCGTTGACGGTGACGCCGGTCACGCCCTTCTCCACACCGTGGGGGTTGGTGACCCGGATGCGGTACTCTGCGCCCCGCCATCTGCGCACCACGGAGTACTCCTTCCAATCTGCGGGGATGCAGGGGTCGATGACCATACCGTCAAAGTCCGGCTTCACACCCAGCAGGTACTGGGTGGCGGCGTAATAGGCCCAGCCGGAGGAGCCGGTCATAAACGGATGCCGGGCTCTTCCGAAGGCGGTGTGGTCCCTGCCCACCACAAACTGGCAGTAGGAATAGGGCTCGGACTGCCGGACCTCGATTTTGTCGTTCTGCAGGGCAGGACACAGGGCGTTGTAGAATTTCATGGCACGGCTGCCCCGGCCCAGCATGGCCTCGGCGCACCAGGCCCAGGGGTTGGGATGGCTGAAGATGGCGCCGTTCTCCTTCAGGCCCGGATAGACCCGGGTGACGAAGCCGATGCCGTCGTCGCGTTTTGTGTAGCAGGGGGCGTTGAGCATCAGGCCGTACTCGGTGAACAGGTACTCATCCACGGCGTCCATGGCGGAAATGCCCCGCTCCCGGTCCGCAACCCCGCTGAGCACCGCCCAGGTGTTGCTCTCCATATGGACCTTTCCCTCGGTGTCCTTTTGGGTGCCGATTCTGCGGTTGTCGGCGGTGATGCCCCGGATGTACCATTTCCCGTCCCAGAGCACCTGCTGGCAGGTTTCCTTCACCCGCTGCCCCATGGCTTCGTAATATGCCGCGTCCTGCTGCCTGCCCAGCCGGTTTGCCAGGGCCACAAAATTGCCGATGGCCCAGTGGTGCAGGAAGCTGACCATGGCGCTCTCGCCGCCGCCTAAGTTCAGGCAGTCGTTCCAGTCCGCCCGCAAACCCTTGCAGATGCCGTTGATGCCCACCTCCCGGGCGGAGAAGTCCAGAATCTTCTTCATATGCTCGTAGACCGTGCCCTGGCCGCCGTCGGCATAGGTGACCACCTCATCGGCAAAGGCAAAGTCGCCGGTCTCCCGGATGTACTGGACGATGGAGCTTACCAGCCATAGGGCATCGTCGGCGCAGGCATCCTTCAGGCCGTGGACGATCTGGCTTTTCTCCGGGGTGGGGACCACGGTGGGGGACTTGAAATCCCTCCGGGGCGCCTGGGGCTCAAACCACCTGGGCTCGAACAGGTGCAGGCCATAGCCCTGGGTGGTCAGGGCCCGGAGCAGCTCGATGATGCGGCTGCGGCACTTCTCCGGGTTGGAATGGGGCACCATCATGGCGTCCTGGGCGGTGTCCCGGTAGCCCAGGCCCACCCGGCCCCCCACCTCAATAAAGGATGTGAACCGGGAGAACATGACGTTGATTTCGCTTTGGTACAGGTTCCAGATGTTCAGCTCCGTGTTCATCCCCTGGTTGGGAGTGGAAACCTGCAGGCACCGGAGCTTCCTGTCCCAGAATTCCGCCGTTCGGGCGAAATCCTCATCGGCTTTGGCGGCGGTATACTTCTCCCGCATCCGCCTGCCCTCCTCCAGTCCGCCCTCGCCCAGCAGGTAGATGAGCCTGATTTCCTCACCGGGCTGCAGCTGCACCGTCTTTTTCAGGCAGCCGCAGTGGTTGCCGCCCTTCTCGAAGCTGCCGGTACACTCCCCGGACTCCACCACCATGGGGTTTCGCTCTGTGCGGTAGGGGCCGATGAAGCGATCTCTGAGGCAGTCGAAGTCGTCGGGGGTAAAATCGGCGGTGAAGAACTGGTAGCCGTCCTCCTCGTAGTACAGGTCGTGCTCGATGACGCCATCCTCGCACCGGCTCCCGGCGGCGTAGAGGCTCATCTGGAAATTCTGGTTGTCCATGGCCACATGGTGGAAGCTGAACTCCAGATAGGAATACACCGAGAGCTTTCTCGCTCTGCCGGAATCGTTGCGCAATTTCACATCCCAGATTTCCACCGGGTCGTCCATGGCGGCAAACAGCGTCTGCTCCGCTGCGATGCCGGAGTAATCGCAGTGGTACTTGACATAACTCAGGCCGTGGCGGCAGGCGTAATGCTCCTTCGGTTTCCCCACGGGCTGCCAGGAGACCGTCCAATAGTCCCCGGTCTCATCGTCCCGGAGGTAAACATAATGCCCGGGGCCGTCCATGGGGACTGCGTTGGGCCGGAACCGGGTGATCCGGTGGTATTCCGAGGACTTGTAGAGCAGGTAACCGCCGGCGGTGTGGTTGAACACGCCGTACAGATCCTTCAGGCCGATGTAGTTGGTCCAGGAGACAGGCAGATCCACCCGGTCGATGACATACTCCCGGTGCTCATTGTCAAAATATCCATAACGCATAGATTTCCCTCCTGCATAATTAGGCATCATTACAGCATCAGTATACCGGACCCATCTCTTTTTGAAAAGGACTGTAAATGCATCTTCTTGTCTTTCGTTGTACTTTTCGCGGCAATCCTTTCCTTCGCCTGTTTTGTACCTTTCCACCTATCATTTTACAATGGCTCCATTCCGCTTGCAAGCAGAAAAACAGCCCGCCCCAGCAAAAAGGCCTTCGGATGCCCCCGGGGAAGGGGTATCCGAAGACCTCAGATGTATTTTGTACCGGGGGCCTCATGTCAGGATCTCCGATATCCGAAAAAACGCAGGATGCCAAATTCCTCAGGCAACACCGCATAATGAGGCAAGGAGATTCGGCCAGTGTTTTGACCCGAGCGAAAGTATGAAAAATGGGGCAAAAGATCCGCCGAAGCCCGCAGCTCCCATTGTGCAGTTTTGCTCTCAGAAAGCAGAAGCTCACTCTATCACGTAGTCGCAGGCAATACGGTAGGTAATACAATAATACAAAGCGTATATGCCGCTCATGACCAGGCAGATCAGTACGGCAGTCTCCATGGCCTTCCGGCCGCTCAGGCCGGAAAAGTTCCAGATCTCATAGACCTTCCCGAAAATCACGCCCATCGGCACGGTCATGAGCACCGGGAGCGCAAAGGGCATCAGGAAAAACGCGCCGATCTGTTTTCGGAGGGCTGCTTTGCGCATCTTCTCATCCGCGCCCAGCCGGTGCAGAATGGCAAAACGCCTGCGCTCGTCATCCAGGGTGGACAGGGTTTTGACGGACAGAATCGCCAGCGCCATACACACGAACACGGTGGAGACATACAGGGTGCCGATGATCAGCGTTCCGGTGTTGGCATTATAGTACAGGCGATAGTTTTCCTTCACCCGGTAGTCGCATGCCTCGTCCGTCCCCTCCTCTGTTTCCCGGGTATAGATCAGCGCATCCGTCAGAGTCCCGGCGTCGATGCGGCTGTTTTCCAGGGTATAGGCGGCGCAGATGTCCGACACCGGCATCCCTTCCACCGCCTGGTCTGGGACGACGAAATACAGCCACTTCCTTGTGAACTCCGGGTAATAGTTGGTGCTCCCCGCCCAGGAATAGTCCTGACCATTGAGGCTCACGGTTTTCCCCGAGAAGTCCACATCGCAGATCCCCTGGACAATCGTAATCAAAAGGTATTCCTTTTCCAGCATCACCGGCTCATAGCCGCATCCTGCAAGCAGGGCGTTGAACTGGCTCAGGGGCATGAATTTGTCCGTCCAGTGCATCAGATCGTATCCCATGATACTGCTGCAGAGGGTGGTTTCCCCCTGGGAATAGAGCCGGAAGTCAATCTCGGATGTGATGGGGCTGAAGGATTCGACGATTTGTCTGCCCTCCTCCATGGAGATGCCCTGCTCTTCGGACAGGTCAAACATGGCCATCACATCGTAGGGGCAGTCTTTTTCGATGGAGCGCTCGGAGTAGATCTTATTTCCGAAGGCGATATTGCTCATGGCAACGGCAAACACCAGCAAAGTTGCCAGGGCGCCGATGAGCAGGGAATTCATGGTCATCCTTCCCGACAGCCCCCGCAGCACCACCGTATTGGTGCCTCTGTTTTTCAGCCGATCGCTCCGCAGAAGCACCTGGGTGATGGTTCTCGACAGGGCAACATGGGTGGCAAACACCAGTACCAGGTCGATTACCAGCCACAAAAGCAGGATCACCCCATCCTGGTTATGGAAGGCTGCCATCAGATTCTGATAGGTAATCACAAGACTGGCAATCAGGCCTGCCAGGGTCACCACGGACAGAACGCCCCAAAGCACCGGGTGCTTTTCGGTTCTCTCCACCGCTTCCTCCTTCAGAAGCTCCAAAACGGTGACCTTTTTCAGATACCGCAGGGATGCAAGGGTCGACAGGAGAAACATCCCCATGCCGATGGCGATGGTCAACAGAATCCCCTGCACGCAATAGGCGGATATGGCGAAGGAGATATCCATAATGTGGGCAAACAGTGCCGAAAGAAGCTGATAGATCACCAGTCCCGCACCCATGCCCACCAGCAGAGCAAACCCGGACAGCAGCCCCGTTTCGCAGACAAAGAGGGTCTGGATGTTCCTGCGGGTCATGCCCAGGGTCAGATACATGCCCAGTTCCTTTTTCCGCAGCTTCAGCATAAAGCCGGTGGCATAGCTCAGCACCAGCGATGTCACCAGACAGCACAGCACCGTGACCATGGTGAACATGTTGCGCACATCGGAGTGCTGCTTCGCAAGCTGCCGGAACAGGTCGCTGTAGCTGAGATTGTTGACGGCGAACATCAGGGCAATGCTCAGCGCCACGGTTACAAAATAGATCAGATAACTGCGGATCTGGCGGCACACGTTTCGAAAAGCCAGCTTACCGAACATCGGCTTCCCCTCCCAGAACCGCCATGGTATTCAGGATCTCCTGATACATGGCCTGACGGGTACGGTCTCCCCGGTACAGCTCGTTCCAGATTTTCCCATCCTTCAGGAACAGCACCCGGGCGGCGTAGGAGCCCACCACCGCATCGTGGGTGACCATCAGGATGGTGGAGCCCAGCTCCCGGTTCATCAGCGTGAAGGTCTCCATCAGACTTTTGGAGTTTGCGCTGTCCAGTGCGCCGGTGGGCTCATCCGCCAGGATCAGGGCGGGCTCTGTGATCAGCGCCCTGGCGCAGGCAGAGCGCTGCCGCTGTCCGCCGGAGAGCTGCCGGGGGAACTTGGCAAGCTGATCCCCGATCTGGAGGGAATCGGCCACAGTCAGCAGCCGCTGCCGGGTTTCTCCGGCAGGCCGCTTTTGCAGGTTCAGGGGCAGGACGATGTTCTCCGCCACCGTCAGCGTATCCAGCAGGTTGTATTCCTGGAAGATGAACCCCAGACGGTCACGGCGGAAGGCCGCCAGCTCCTGTTCCCGCATTTCGGCAATATCCTTTCCTTCCAGAAGGATCCTGCCGGAGCTGGGGCGGTCAATGGTGGCAACGACGTTCAGAAGCGTGCTTTTCCCGGAGCCGGAGGCGCCCATAACGGCGGTGAATTCTCCCCGCTCCATCCGGAAGCTCACCCCATTGAGGGCCTTGGAGACCGTCTCTCCGCTGCCGTAGTATTTGGTGGCATTGTTGATCTCAAGTAATGTACTCATGGTATTTCACCAACCTTTCCCGGCAATTGTAGCATGAATAGCCGAAAATTGTTCTAACGCTGTTCTCATGGAATCTAACAGTTTTGTAAGGGAAGCTCTGATTAAATCGGCAAGAGCTGACAGCGAGAGATTTTGCTTCCTCAGAAAGTTTGAAAAATCGAGGAATACTGTATGTATTTCCGATTTTCCAAACTGCACTGAGGGAGCAAAAGATCCGCTGCTCAGCCGTAGACGATTTATTCAGAGGTTCCCTAAGAAAAGCCCCGACGAAATCATCGCGTTCTGGCAGTGGAAAACTTCCCCACTGCCGCGGACGATTTCATCGGAGCTTCCTCATATCCCGTTGGGAAACCGCAAGGTAAAGCAGGTGAAGCGGTGCTCCTCGGAATCGATCTCCAGTCCGATATTCAGCTTTTCGGCCAGCCGGCTGACGATGTACAGACCCATGCCGGTGCTTTGTCCGTGATCTCGCCCCGCACTGCCGGTGAAGCCCCGTTCTGTGACGCGGGGAAGCTCGTGGGCCGGGATCCCGGGACCGTTGTCGGCAAAGCGCAGCACGCCCTCCTCCAGACAGATCCGGATCTGACAGCCCGGGCAGTATTTGGCGCAGTTGATGAGCAATTGCTTGAGCATGAACACCAACAGCTTGGCATCGGTATAGACGCAGGAACTCCCATCCACGCAGATGCCAATGTCCGCCGCGATCAGAAGCTCCATCTCCTCCCGGATGGCCTTGTCGCACACTTCGTGCAAATCAACGGGAGCGATCTGGGTATCCTTTTCCGCTGTTCGCAGCTTGGCATAGGTCAGAATGGTTTCGGTGAGATTGTCCGCCCTGCGGATCTCCCGCCGGAGCTTGGCGGAATCTCCGCCGTTGGCAAGAATCAGCGAACAGGCAGTCAGCGGCGTCTTGATTTCATGGACCCAGCTTTCCACATAGTCGCAGTAGTCCTGTTTTTCCGCTCTGGCCTGCTCCACGGCGCCAATGGCAGAGCGGGAGATTTCCTTCATCAGCAGGTAGTATTCCAACTCCACCGCATCCCGGGGCTTTTCCAATGTCTCGCCGATGAGATACTTTTCCGGCAGCGCATCCAGCTTCCCTCTGAGCATCTTCAGATGCCGGTTTCTGCTCCACCAGCCCATGAGCATACAAAGCAGCAAAACGCATCCACCGCTGAACAAAATCATCAGCGTCAGGGAAATTGGAAGCGCACACAGATAGGACACCAAAATCAAGTACAGACCGGCAATCCCTGCCATCCACAGGGAAACGGCCTTCGCTCTGAGATATTCCGGGAACCTCACAGGCGATACCCCACGCCCCGCACCGTGCGGATAAAATCCTTTGCCCCGATCAGCCCCAGCTTTTCCCGGAGCCTGCCGATGTTGACATAGAGGGTGTTGCCGTCGATGTACATTCCGTTTGTCCACAGATCCTCGATCAGCTCGTCCCGGGAGCACAGCTCGTTGCGCATCAGGCACCAGAGAATGCGGGCCTCATTTTTTGTCAGCTCCACCGTGCTGTCACCAAAAGCAGCCTTCATCCCTGCCAGGTCAAGGGTCAGTCCCCGGACCGTGTGGGTGTCAGCGGATGCGCTTTTCAGCATTCTGCCGATCCGCGCAAGCAGAACCGCAGAATTGTAGGGTTTTCGGATAAAATCATCTCCGCCCACGCCAAAGGCCAGCAGCTCGTCCTCCGGGGTATCCCGGGCAGTCAGAAAGACCACCGGCGTATTGGATGATTGCCGCAGCTTCCGGCAGCGGGTGAAGCCGCTCTCCCCCGGCAGATTGATGTCCATCAGAATGAGGTCACAGGGCTGATTGTCCACAGGCAGATAACCGTTGCTGCGGAGCAATGTGATGAGCTCTGTGCGGATCGCCTCATCATCTTCAACAATCATAATTTTCTTCATCGTTTCACACCCACACTGCCTTTCTCTGCCGGATGTTGCGAAGTCAGGTTGCTTTCTCTCCGGCTTCCGACCCCTGACCGCTGAATGCGTTTTTGCTTGTGACATAAATGTGTCCGATCCCAAAAAAAGCGGCGGACACGATCAGCAGGATATGCCCCATGGTGATGCCGCTCAGCAGAAACAGACAGGTGGGGATCACGGCTAAGGCGATCTGCTTCCAATCGGTCTCTTTATAGAAATACAGAATCCAGACCACCCAATAGGCAATCATCAAACACGCATTTCCAACCAAATACAGCAAAAACGCACCAACGGAAGAAAATCCAAGTTCAGCGATCCCAATGTTGAAAACCATCAGGAACATGCATCCGTAGCGGCCGATCTGCTCCAACAGATTCATAATCTTATTTGTGCACCGATTCTCCCGCCTGGGCGTCTTGATCGCATACACAATGTTGGGAATCAGCAGAAGCACCACAAGAATCAGTCCGAACCCGTTCAGCCAGCCAAAGCCGGTGCTCCGGGTGACAAACACAGCGGTTGGCCCATCCGCCCCGCCGATGATTCCGATGCTGTTTTCCATACTTCCCGAACTCCTTCCATGGCGGTATGACGTGATATGGTTACTCTGTGATTTCGATTTGGTTGCCCTCTATTCCGACAATGCAGCTTTCGTAATAGCCGTCGCCGGTGGTTCTCGGTCCGCTGACCACCAGGTAGCCGTCATTTCTGAGCCGCTCCGTAAGGGCGTTCACCTGCTCCCTGCTTCCCAGCTGAAAGGCGATGTGGATATAGCCGGTATCCAGGATCCCCTTCTGTCTCTCCGCCAGGGCAGGTCTCGTCATGATTTCCAGCCCGTCGTCTTCAAAAAGTCAGCCGCATCTGATACCAGAGGACATCGCCGTGGGTGGACCGGGAAACACCTTCGCTCACGAAGCCAAATTTGCCATAGTAGTGCAGCAGCGCTTCCTTGCAGGTCAGCACCAGACCCTTTCTCCCCTGCGCCCGGGCCTGCTGAATCACATGCTTCAGCAGCTGCTCCGCACAGCCCCGGCGGCGGCAGGCAGGGATGGTATCCACGCCGAAGATCATCTGCCAGGCTCCGTTTTCATCGTGCATGGCGGCGTTTTCGTACATTTCATCCTGCAGATCCGGTTCGTCCGTGACCATTCCGTTGACAAAGCCCACCATTTCCCCGCCGTCCAGCAGGACCCAGAAGTGATCGGGATAGTGCCGCAGCCGCCGGGCAAGGCTTTCCTGCGTTGCCGCCTCGGCAGCGGGGAAGCAAACGGCTTCAATTTGTGCGATTTCCGCCAGATCGGCCATGGTGGCAGTGCGAATATCCATGACAGCGATTCCTTTTCTTATTTCACCGCAATGGCTTCTATTTCGCAGGCCACGCCCTTGGGCAGATCCTTTACCGCCACGCAGGACCGGGCGGGTCTGGAGGTGAAATACGTTGCATAGACCTCGTTGAAGGCGGCAAAGTCACCCATATCCGCCAGGAAGCAGGTGGTCTTGATGACCCGGTCAAAGCCGGTGCCGGCGGCTTCCAGAATGGCGCCCACATTTTTGCAGCTGCGCTCCGCCTGGGCGCGGATGCCCTCGGGGACAGTGCCGGTGGCAGGGTCCACTGGGATCTGGCCGGAGGTGAATACAAAACCGTTGGCCTCATAGCCCTGGGAATAGGGTCCGATGGCGCCGGGGGCGTTTTGGGTTTCCAATACATTCATAACAATAACTCCTCTCATGAATTACAGTGCATCCACAGCGGCCTTCAGCTGCTGCATGGCTTTTTCCAGTGTGGAACGGGGGCAGGCGGCATTCAGGCGCATGAAGCCGGACAGACTGCGCCCGAAGGTATACCCCTCGTTCAGACCGAGCTTCGCCTTGTGAATGAAGAAATCCCGCAGCTCTTCGTTGCTCATGCCCAGCTCCCGGCAGTCCAGCCACATCAGATAGGTGGCATCCGGGCAGTTGGGTTTGATTTTGGGGATGTATCTGGCGCAGAAGTCACAGACATAGTCAAAATTGTCGGACAGATACGGCAGCAGCTGTTCCAGCCATTCCTCGCCCTCCCGATAGGCGGCCTCCATGGCGACGGAGCTGAAGGCATTGTTGCGGTGAATATCCATGCCGCCCCAGAACCGGTCGAAAACCCCCTTCTTCTGCGCGTCGGGGAAGATGGTGGTGCTGGCCTGCAGGCCGGCAAGGTTGAAGGTCTTGGTGGCGGATACGCAGGTGATGACATTTTTCGCAATTTCCGGGGAGAGGGACGCGGTGGGGGTGTGGCGTCTTCCGTGGAAAACAAGATCGGAATGGATTTCATCGGAGACCAGCAGCGTGCCGTTTTCCATGCAAAGCTGCGCCATTTTCCGCAGATCCTCAGGCTCCCACACCAGCCCCAACGGGTTGTGGGGATTGCACAGCAGGAAAATGCTGCAATCCTTGACCTTGGCTGCGAAATCATGGAAATCCACGTGCCACGTTCCATTTTCTTCCACCAGCTTGTTTTCCACCACGGTACGGCCCCAGGCTTCCACCACATCGTAGAATTCCGAGTAGACCGGGGTCTGGATGAGGACCTTGTCCCCCTCCGCGCTGAACAGCTTGACGATGGCGGACAGGGAAGGCACAACGCCCAGGCTCCAGCTCATCAGTGCGGTGTCGGGCTTCCAGTTGTTGCGCCTGACCTGCCACTGCTGAACAGCTTCAAAATAACTGTCCGGACGGGAGGTATAGCCCCAGATGCCTTCCTCGGCTTTTGCCTTGCAGGCGTCGATGATGGGCTGGGCCGTCCGGAAATCCATGTCCGCCACCCACAGGGGGATCACGTCGCCCGTTCCGAACTTCTTGATGCGCTCATCGTATTTGGCAGAACGGTTGGCGCTGCGGTCGATCACCTCGTCAAAATCGTATTTCATAGGCAGCTCCTTTTGTTGTCTTTTGGCCAGCGGTTTCCCGCCGTCTGATGTGAGTATACCACAGATTTCGGAAAAGTCCAGCAGGCTGCGTCTGTGAGCGCTCCGCACAAAAATGCGGCTTATACGCCTTCTGAACAAATCCCATATGCACAAAATAGCAAAATCCCCAGAACCATACCGATTCTGGGGATTTTGGTGCGAGTTTTCTTATATTTATGTGCATATCGGTTTGACTCAGCATTGCGGCAAATTGTAATTTGGCGGGGAGCACCAAAGGCTCCCTCTGCG
>CALYTP010000054.1:0-12155 GCA_945486915.1 uncultured Clostridia bacterium
CGGAGGAGCAGCGGTTTGTGGGGCGCATCCTGGGCACTGCCATCGTTTATGGCGGGGTGGGCATTGCAGCCTGCGCCTGGATCCTCAGGAGGGGAAAGACCTTCTATCACCCCGGCTACTGGAAATTCTGCCTGCTGCTGTCTGTGCCCATGGTGTTCCAGAACCTGTCCTATCAGGTTCTGGGAAACAGCGATATTCTGATGCTCAAGCAGATGGTGGGTGCTTCGGATTCCGGCATTTACAGTCTGGCCTTTACCCTGGCGCAGATCATGTTCACCATCTTCACCGCGCTGAACAACAGCTGGACACCCTTCTTCTTTGACGACATGAAGGAGGGCAGACGGGAAAACGCCGCCCGGCAGGCGGAGCATTTTCTGGAGCTGTTCACGGTTCTCTCCATGGGCTTTGTTCTCCTGTGCCGGGAGGTCTACCGGATTTACGCAGATGAGAGCTTCTGGGCCGGTACGCAGCTGCTGCCCATCTTCGTCAGCAGCTATTATGTCAACTTCCTGTGCACCTTCCCGGTGAATTTCGAGTATTTCCATAAAAAAACCGGTGTGGTCGCCGCGGCGACCATTGGGGCCGCGGTGATCAATCTGGGAATGAATTATGTGTTCATCCTGAAATTCGGCATGATGGGTGCCGCCGTGGCGACGCTGCTGTCCCACTGCATCCAGTTTGCCATGCATGAGGTCTATTCCCGGCTGGTGATGGGGAAGCAGGAATATCCCTTCAAAATGCTTACCTGGATGAAGTATGCCGCAGCGTATTCCGCCTGCGTGGCGGTCTTTTATCTGCTGCCAGACCGGTGGCTCCTGCGCTGGGGTTTGGGCGCACTGATCGGCGCTTTTGAATTGTGGCGCATGTGGCAGAGGAAAGGGCTGCTGTGAACCGGAAGCCAAGCATTTAGGAGGCTTTTTGAGAAAAAGGGATTGACAAAAACACCCTGACCAGTTATAATATTCAGGCAACTGCGAGAGTGTTGGAATGGTAGACAAGCACGTTTGAGGTGCGTGTGGTTACGCCGTGGGGGTTCGAGTCCCCTCTCTCGCACCAAAAAACTGAGATACCCATTCGGGTATCTCAGCTTTTTTATGCAAGAGAGGGGACTCGAAAGGCCGGCCCGAGCGCAGCGAGGGTGCAAAACAGTCCGGTGGACTGTTTTGCAGGCCGTGGGAGAGTCCCTCCGATTTGAGACGCATCCCGGAGGGATGTGGATCAAATTGGAATCTGTACGAAGCCCAAAAACGTTGGAATGCCGCACTTTTTCAAAAAGTCCAAAAAGAATACTCGCACCAAAAAGGAGCCCTTTGGGGCTCCTTTTTTGCGCGAGAGAGGGGACTCGAAAGGGCGGCGGCAGCGTTAGCTGCCGTAAAAACAGTCCTGTGGACTGTTTTTAGCCCCTGGGAGAGTCCCTCCGATTTGAGACGCATCCCGAAGGAATGTGGATCAATCCGGAATATGTCCGATGCCGGAAAGGATTGGTACGGCGTTATGAAGAAATTATGATTGCACATATCTTGATAAATTATTTGAAATATGATATAAGGTTGTTGCAAAGTGACTTGCATCTGTAGCTTTGCTTTTTATTTCGACGATATCATGGAGGAAACAATGCTGAAAAGAAAAGAAATCATCAGAGAATATGCGCTGCCCTTTCTGGGAATGTTTGTCGTGCTTGTGATCTGCATGTTCCTGCACAGAAGCGTCATCTCCCTTGGTGCTATGCTCGGACCGGAGGAGATGGTCGGGGAAGAAATGAGTTCCCCCACGATCGGAAGACTGGTTTTCGCTGTGCTCTCCTTTTGCGCCTTTGCTATTCTGACAGCCGTTTCCCAGGGCATCGGCAAACAGGGAAAAATCTTTCCCTCCTTCTGGTGTGCGATGTTCGCCGGAATCTTTCTCTGGCAGAGCATCGGAGAAGACTTGTGGCATTTTGCGGTGGACGGAGTTCATTTTGTACAGCTTGAGAGCATTACTGTTCTGCCCATTGCCATCCTCTTCGGGATGCTTCTATATTACGTTCTCCGACACGATGCGCTGGGATGGGGTGTTCAGTGCACTTTGCTCTCCTTCGCCTGCAACTGGCTGGGTCACTATATCCTGCTGGGTGTTTACCCCCTGGTTTCCTCGCTGATTGACACGAATGCCTGGTGTAAATTGGTGGGTATCAGCGCTGGTTCCATTTTGACGATTCTGGGAGTCTATCTGGGAGTCTGTAAATCCAGGAACACCAAAGAACGACTGCTGTCGGTGATTCTCACCTACTATGGAGTCGCCGTGCTGGTATTTGGTATCATGGGAGTTTCATGAACGCTGAGTTCTGATGATCAGACGGATGATTTTAATGCTGATACATGAATTGAGATGGGCATCTGGCAGTTTTTGCCGGATGCCCATCTCAATTTGTGTTCTTGTGTTCTGAAGAATTCATTCGAGGATTGTTCTTTTCCTAAGGCAACACGCACAATGGGAGCTGCAGGCTTCGGCGGATCTTTTGCCCCATTATGCGGTGTTGCCCTAAAAAAACGCTTGACAAAACAGTCTATCAATGATAGACTATAGAAAAAGGTCTATTGATATAGACCAATAAAAAAGGAGGTCCTGTTATGGATGATTTGAGACTTGGCGTTGTGGAGACCCGGTTTGCGGAGCTGATCTGGGAAAATGAGCCCGTCAGCTCCGGCGATCTGGTGAAGCTGTGCGCCAGGAAATTGGAGTGGAAAAAATCCACCACCTATACGGTGCTGAAAAAGCTCTGCGAAAAAGGACTGTTTCAGAATGCGAATGGGGTTGTCACATCCCTGCTCTCTCACAAGGAATTCCAGTCCCGGCAGAGCAAACGGTTTGTGGACGACACTTTTTCCGGTTCTCTGCCTGCCTTTATTGCGGCCTTTGCGGAAAACGGCGGTTTGTCCGACAACGATATTTCCGAGATCCGGCAGATGATTGAGGAATACGGAGGGAGAAATCATGAGTGATGTGTTTGTGCAGCTTGCCAATATGAGCATCACAGCCGGTTACCTGATTCTTGCGGTTCTGGCGCTGCGGCTAATATTGCGGAAAATCCCCAAAAATCTGTTTCTCTGGCTGTGGGCTTTGGTTGGAATTCGTCTGGCACTGCCGGTTTCTCTGGAAAGCGCTCTGAGTCTGATCCCCAAAAGCAAGCCCATCCCCGCGGACATTGCCCTTTCTCCCGCCCCGGCCATCGACAGCGGAATCCCGGTGATCGACAGAGCGGTCAATCCGGTGATTGCGGAGAATTTCGCCCCCATCGTGACGGCCAGCATCAATCCCATGCAGGTGGTTCTGGCTGTGCTCTCGGTGGTCTGGCTGGCGGGCGTGGTGGGGCTGCTGCTGTACGCCGCCATTCGTTATTTCCGGCTTTTCCGGCTGGTCCGGGTATCCATGCCCCTGGAGGATGACCTCTACCTGTGCGACGGGATCCCAACGCCGTTTGTGCTGGGGATCCGAAAGCCCAGGATCTATCTTCCGTCCGATGTGAAACCGGAGGACCAATCCTATGTGCTGAGGCATGAGCGTGCGCATCTGCGTCATCACGACAACTGGTGGAAACCGCTGGGGTTCCTCCTGGCGGCGGTGTACTGGTTCAATCCCCTGGTCTGGGCTGCGTATCTGCTGTTCTGCCGGGATCTGGAAATGGCCTGTGACGAGCGTGCCGTCGCCGATCTCCACGACGAAGAGAAAAAAGCCTATTCCTATGCGCTGCTGTCCTGCGCCGCACCCAGAGGCTCCGGTCTGGTTTGCCCGGTGGCCTTTGGGGAGAACAGCGTGAAGGTGAGAATCCGCAATGTGCTGAATTACAAAAAGGCCAGCGCCTGGGTGGCGGGACTGGTTCTGCTGATTACCGCAGCAGCGGCGGTGGGCTTCCTCACCGATCCTGTGGAGGAAGAAAAGCTGGAGGTGTACTCTTCGGCGGAGGGTATTTCCGAAGTTGCGGTGAAGGATGGTTACTTTACCTATACCAACGGTGGTCTGCATTTGGAGATCGGCAAAATCCATGGCGTGGAAACCCAGGTGGTTTCGGACGAAAACGGTGTGGAATATGAGCAGACCACCCTTTTGACAAAGCCGGGTACCGTGGTCACGGTCATGGATGCCGAGGGTGGGGAAGACTGGTATCTGTGCGAGGAAACCGGCGCCCAGCAGCCCATGCTGCTTACCGGGGAGCTGTCGTCTGCGTACATTGCTTTGGGGTATGACAACTACTATCTGCGCGGTGCCGACTCCCGCAGGGTGCTGCTGCTGAAGCAGGTGGTGGATGATCTGGCGCAGTATGCTCCCGCCACGGCGAAAAATGCGCTGGTCTATGACCGGGATACCGGGGAGCTGCTCTATCATTATCAGCGTTTCCTGCGGATCGCCCCGGGGGACCTGAACAAGCTGGCTCTGGCGCTGGTGGTGCTGGAGAACCATGCCCCGGAGGAGCTGGTGGACACCACATCCCTTCCCGCCTACCTGCGCAATCCGGAGTACCGCTGTGTGGGCGATGGCCTGGCAAGGGAAATGACGGTGGAAGACCTGCTGACGCTGATGCTGATGTGCGGCTATGACGATGCAGCTTACTGCCTTGCTCGGTTTGATGCCGGCAGCGAGGAGGCCATGGTGGCGAAAATGAATGAATATGTGAAATTTGCCTGCATGGACACGGTTTATACCGATCTCTACGGCTTCGCGCAGGAGCAGTATACCACCGGCTACGACACGCTGCTGCTGGTGAACCGGATGCTGGAGGATCCCTGCCTGTCCGCGATCTATCAAAAGACGACCATGACCCTTTCCCGGCCGGAGGGCAAAGCGGGTACATTCTATACGGGAAATTACCTGATGGACAACCGGAATGTGGCAAAATTCTATGATGAACGGGTCACCGGCGGATTTGCCTGGTACCGGGGTCTTGCGGATCTGATCTGCACCGCAGAGCAGGACGGCAGAGAAGTTGTCTGCATCCTGCTGGGCGCGGAGCGGAAATTCCAGGAAAACGGCTGGGTGGTGGACTACTGGGGAAACTTTGAGGAAGCCGCCACGCTTCTCGGCGCGGTTCTGGGCTGATACTATTCTTCGATTAAAACCGCACAATCTTTCCGGTCTGATTTGTGTAAAACTGCGTTGCCCGATTTGCTTGGCGTCAGCCAAGCTTCACGTCGCCTTGTTTTACGCAAATCATCCTCGGAAATCTTTGTGAGCTTTTAATCAAAGACAAGTATGAATTCCGCCATGTCGATTTTTGATAATCAATAGGGCAGACACATGGAGCTTTTCCGTGTGTCTGCTTTTTGTTGAATGGATTTTGGTACGATGACTGCCCGTTGGAGGAACGGTACCGGCAGCACCCAATGTGCTTACGAAGACCGATAGCAAAAACGATAACCAAAATGACAAGCAGAATGGAACAGTCACTGCCCCCGCGAAAGACAGCGAAGACCGTCTTTTGCGGGGGCAGTGCTTTTTCTATGGGGCGATCAGTACGCCGTCTATTTCCGAAAAGGGTACGATTTGAAGCTGGCACCGGGGGACATTTTCCGTCAGCTTCCGGATCAGATCGCAGCTGACACGAAGCGCGTATTTTGTATCCGTTTCCACGCAGCCCGGTTCCAGCAGATACGTTTCGTGCATTTTCCGCAGATATCCGGCAGCCGAATCCGGCACATCGACTGAGTCGGGACGGAAACTGTACAGGCGGGAAAGGAAGTATAGCTGGAGCTTTACCTCGTAAATCCGGTGATGGCTCAGCCCTTTGCCAAAATGGCGATTATGGGGATATGTAAAGGCATCCAGGGTATAGTGGATGACTTTTCCCAGGGAATAGAAGTCCCAGGCGGAAAAGGTGGTCTTCCGTTCCAGCCGCTGCGTCAGGCGAAACAGAAAGGGGCTGGCGTTGCTGAAGTTGTGCCCCTGAAACCACTGCGCCCGGATGGACCCTTTCAGATAGGTGGCGGGATTTCCGTCCGGCTCAATGCAGCCGAGCAGAAAGAGGCGGGCATACTGCCTCGGCAGATGCGGCAAATAGGTGCGAAGCAGAAAGCGCCCCATGGCAATATGGCTTTGTCTTCTCATGGACGCCTCCCGATCAACACGATGTTTTTCTTGCTGATTGTAACAAAGATAATTCGACAAAATGTGAACAAAAAATCAACAAATATGTGGTAATATAAGGAAACCCCCGCTGCACCCGGGGGATGCAGCGGGGGAGAAAATCAGAAAACGGTGAGAGATGCCTCGGTGAAGAATGCGCCGTTGATATACATCGTCAGCGTGTAGCTGCCGGCACGGGTGGGGGAGACGGGGATATCCAGTTCGGCATAGTGGTAATCATCTTCGACCCACATCTCATTCCAGAGCATATCCTGCTCGCTGATCAGCTCTGCCAGTGCGCTGCCGTTCTGATCCCGGAATACATACAGCACATGGACGGATTCCGGATCCAGATAGAAGCCGATCTGGCTGCGAAGCACCATGGAGATGGGCTGACCGACGGTGAAGGTGGTGGTGTAATCATTGGCGCCGATCATGCTGGCCAGCCAGTTTTCCGTCTCTGGCGTGACCAGCAACTTGGAGCTGACGCTGGTGCTGATCAGACCGAAATCGAAGAAATTGTCGGCGGTGGGGCAGCTGAAGTCGTGCAGACCGTCCAAAACGGTGGTGTCGTCGGCAGCCTGAATGGTGAAGTGATACTCCGCGCCGGGGATCCTGGGACCGATGGACACGCTGGTGCTGTCCGCCCGCACGGCGCTGGGCAGATTGCCGCCGTCCAGCGTGTACTGAAGGACCCAGCCGCCTTCGGGAGCCTGTCCGTCATATTCCCAGCTGACCAGCAGCTCCTGAGGATCGGAGACATCGACCTTCAGGCCGGTGATGGTGATGGGATTGGCGGTGATGCTGACCTTGGAGCCCTGACCCATACCGTTTGCCTTGATTTCCACGGTGTAGGCCTTGCCGGCTTCAATTCCGGTGAAGACGGCTTCGGTCTCGGTGCACTCGAATACCTGGTCAAAGTTATCGCCATAGCAGTAGGCGCGCCATCCGTTGGGGGCTGCTTCGGCGCTGCTCCAGCGGACCGTCAGCTGACCGTCCTGACAGGAGACAATGCGCAAATCGTTGGGCAGAATCAACCGGGAGGCAGTGAGCTCCGCAGTGGTCTGACCGTTGACGGATTCATGCTTGGCGGTCTCCAGACGGAAGGTGTACTTCTTGCCCAGCACCAGATTGTTCACCTGGGCGGAGTGGCCGGAGAAGGTGTGCCCCAGTTCGGGTTCGCCCTCGGCGGTGTAGATGACCTGCCACTGATCGGGCTCATGGCCGTCCACGATGAGATTCAGAATGGCAGAGCCGTCTTCCTGACCGGCGTAGACCGTGAAGCTGACCACATTGGTGACAGACTCGGTGGTGAAAATCTCAGAGGTCTTGCCCACCAGCTTGTGGACACCGTTGACTTCCACCTGGATCTTGTACAGCGAGTCGGGGGACAGGTCGGTGAAGGTGGCTTTACCATCCCGGACATAGGTACGCTGGGTGTGGCCATAGGTGTCGGTACAGGTGACGTTGAGCAGATTATCCGGGATCTCGGATGTGATCACCACGGTCATCTCATCCAGATCGCCGGTGACGCTGAGGTCATGGACGGTCTTCAGATACTCGGTCTGATAGAACAGGTATCCCCAGATACCGGCGGCAATCAGCAGGCAGATCACCAGCAGCGTCACCAGAATGGGAACGGGAGACCGTTTCTTTTTGGACGGCTCTTCGATGACCACAGGCTGGAGATTGGGATGCTTCCGCACAGGCGGCTTGGGAGCGGCAGCCTCGCTGCTGAGGATCTGCTGAACCTCCTGCAGCTCGCTGTCCAGATGGGCATCGTCAATGGCGGCGGGACTGTTCTGCCCGGCCATGGCGGCGAATTCCTCTGCCGCAGCCGCTTCGATCTGCTCTGCTGTGGTGGGCGTCTTTTCTGCCGGAGCTTCGGAAGCGGGAATCGAAGCTTCCTCGGGCGGGAACATCAGGCCGTCCACGGGGGGGACTGCGCCGGAGAATGCCGGGTCCTCCGCAGAAGTCTGGGCGGGGGCGAAGAAAAGGTCCTGCGCCGTAGCTTCCATGGGAGTGAAGATCTGCTCGTCCGGCGTGGAGTCCTTGGGTGGGAAGAAGAGATCCTCCGGTATGGGTTCGGCAGGGATAAACAGCGGATCACCGCCGGCTTTTTCTTCAGGCGCAGCGGGTGCTTCCTGGGAATCGGGCGGCTCCACAGGCGGTTGCTCCGATGCAGGCGGTTCTGAGGATGTTTGCTCGGGTACGGTCTGCTCTGCAGCGGCTTCGTCCTGACTGGGTGCAGGCGGTTCTTCGGCTTCCTGTGGGGGAGCTTCCGATTCGGGGGCTTCCGGCTGGGTAGATCCGGCATTGACTTCCTCATCGGAAACCGGCTCCTGAACGCTCCCGACGGTTTGCTCCGGCGCCGGTTCGGCAGCGGCTTCTGCACCGATGGGAGTAAAGCGGGAGGTCTCGAAGCCTGCGGAATTCTGCTGGCCGACGATGGGAGCCATGATGGGGGTATCGTTGATGGTGCCGGTCTGCATGTAATCAATCAGAGCCTGCCCCATTTCGGCAGGGTCGCTCCAGCGGTCCTCAGGATCGGGGGCACAGGCCTTCAGAATGATTTTTGCGATTCCCTCGTCGGCGTTCTTGGGGGCGGGCAGGGGGCTGTTCACATCCATGGGAAGAATGCCGTTGTTGAACAGCTGGTAGAGGATCATGCCCACGGCATAGGTATCCACCGTCCTGTTCAGCACAGCCAGATCGTCCAGAAGCTCCGGGGGAGAATAGGCGCTGCGGTATTTTGCGGGCATGGAGCTGTATTTCAGCGAGGACAGCGGGACAAAGCCGATGTCACCGATCTTGTATTCCTTCTTGGTGGAAATGAAGATGTTGGACGGCTTCAGGTCGAGATACAGCATGCCTTCCTTACGGCAGGCAGCCAGCGCTTCGCACAGGTCAATGCCCAGATTGACCGCTTCCAGATGGGTGATGCTCTGACGGTGCATATACCGCTCCAGAGAAAGGCGGAAGCCGCTGAGCAGGTAGATGTTGTAGCCGATGAGGTTTTTGTCCATGGGCTCAAACTGGAGCCCCTCGTAGGGAAGAAATCCCTTCAGCCGGGCCATCTTCCGCAGGAAAGCAACCTCCTGAATGACGCCGTCCGTCAGGGAACGGAAATATTCGGCGGCCTCCGCCGGATCCTTGTATGCTCCGGTGATCAGCAGGGCTTCCAGCTGAGTCTGGGATGCGGGGATCGAGATGACTTTCAGGATATATTTCCGCTCGGTATTTGCCTTCACCGCAGGATAACAGCATATACCGTAGTGCTCATTGACCGGCGAACCGACCGTAAATCCATCAAGCAGCGGAGAGACAGATTTTTGTTCAGACACATAATCGCCTCCTTAATCAACAATATCATATACGAAAATTACAAAAAATGCAATATGTTTGTTCTTGTTTTCTGATAAAAGCTGTGTTATAATACGTCGAGAGGATGGGATGTTGTCTGCATCCGGTCAGGAGGTTTCTTTTATGAGCAAGATTATTTGTGATATCTGCGGCACCCAATATGACGACTCTGTTGGCAGCTGCCCCGTATGCGGCTGGGATCAGAAGGGCGATCTGCCTGCCGATATCGGTGATTTTGACAGCGATTTTCTGGACGATCTTCAGACGGATATTCCGGTTCCCGGCGCTGCACCTGTGAAGCCCGTGGCTCCGAAGATTCCGAGCGCTGCACCGAAGGCCAAGACTGCTTTCGACTATGATGCCGCCAACGCCCGCACCCGTCCCGCACCCAAGAAGTCGGCGCCTGTTGTGGAGGACGAGGATGACGATGAGGACGAGGAAGAGGAATCCGGCTCCAACACGTTCCTGATCATCATTCTGGTGCTGCTGATTCTGGCTCTGCTGGCAGTCAGCGCCTATATCGGCTGGACCAAGATCATCAAGCCCCGCCAGGCGGGCAGCGACAACAATAAGCCCCAGGAAACCATCACCGCCCAGGTGGACGTGACCACTGCGCCCACCGAAGTCACCACCGAGCCTGAGGAACAGACCGAGCCCGGCGTGCCCTGCACCAGCCTGTCTCTGGTGGGCAACATGGAAAAGCTGACCTTCAAGGGTCAGTATTGGCGCCTGATGGTCAAGGCAGAGCCCGAGAATACCACCGATAAGGTTGTCTACACTTCCGGCGATGAGTCCATTGTCACCATCGATGAATACGGCCGCGTCACCGCTGTGGGCGAAGGCGAGACCACCATCATTGTCACCTGCGGCAATGAGCGGCTGGAGACTCCCGCGGTTGTCAGCTTCCAGACGGAAACCACCGAAGCTGCCACCGAGACCACCTCTGCCGCAGAAGGCACAGCCACCACTCCCACCACCGCAGGCGGAAATGTGGGCAGCAGCACCACCACTGCGGGCAGTGTCCTGAAGCTGAAGAAGACCGACGTCACCATCGGCAGACGGGGCGTGTATATCACCCTGGAGCTGGAGGGCGGCATCGTGGCAGACGATGTGAAGTGGTCCACCAGCGATTCCAGTGTTGCCACCGTGTATAACGGCAACGTCACCGCCATCGGCAAGGGCACCTGCATCATCACCGCCGAATACAACGGCCAGACTGCACAGTGCATCGTTCGCTGCAAGTTCTGATTTCCCTGCAATACGAAATAAGGCGGCAGTTCCGTTTCGAACTGCCGCCTTGATTATTCGCCATCCGTAAACGCACGTTTGCGGAACAGGAAAGAAATGCACCACAGGCCGGCAAGTCCCACCAGCGTATAGATGATTCTGCTGAGCAGGGAAGACTCGCCGCCGAAGAGCCAGGCCACCAGGTCAAACTGAAACAGCCCCACAAGCCCCCAGTTTGCGCATCCGATGATGGAAAGGATCAGCGTCAGTGTATCCATGTGTTATCGACCTCCATTGTCGTAGGATAGCCATAGCATTCCCGATTTCTGAAAAATTATCACTGACGGGAATTGCTTTTGGCACAATTTGCGGTATAATGGAAACCGGGAATCCGTTGTTCCCGATACATTTCTGATGAATAAGGAGTTCTGTATGACAACTCTGTATGAAGGCGCTTTTGCGAAAATCAATCTGACCCTGGATGTGCTGGGAAAGCGGGAGGACGGCTACCACGATCTGAAGAGCGTGATGCAGACCATCTCCATCCGGGATGATGTGGAGATCGACATCGGCACCGGGAAGCCCTGGACGCTGGAATGCAGCAACCCGGAGATCCCCGCGGATGCAACGAATCTTGCCTGGAAAGCGGCACAGGTCTATTGCGACGCCATGAATAAGGACCCCGATGGCATTGCCATCCGCATCACCAAGCGCATTCCCTCCGGCGCGGGACTGGGCGGCGGCAGTGCCGATGCGGCAGCGGTGCTTCGGGCGCTGAACCGTCACTATGGGGAGCCACTGTCCGTTTTTGCGCTGGCGGAGCTGGGCGCCCAGGTGGGCAGTGATGTTCCCTTCTGCGTTCTGTGCGGAACTGCCATGGTGGAGGGCAGGGGAGAGAAGCTGCGCAGGCTGCCGGATCTGCCGGAGTGCGTATTTGTGGTCTGCAAGCCCGAGTTCTCCGTCTCCACCCCCGAGCTTTACAAAAAGATCGATTCCGTCGCCATTGCCAAACACCCCGACAACATGGCCATGGAGAGCGCCATCCTTGCCGGGGACCTGAACAAAATCGCGGACCTGATTTACAATGTCTTCGACCCCATTGTGGTGAGCGAACACCTGGAAATGAACTATATCAAATCCATCTGCAACAGCTACGGCGCACTGGGTATGCAGATGACCGGTTCCGGTTCTGCCATCTACGCCATCATGCCCAGCTTTGAATACGCTGCCGTTGTCTGCAGCATGCTCAAGGACAACTACCCCAATGTCTTCCTTGCAATGCCCGTTTGAGTTTCCCCTTCTGCCCGGACAACCGTCCGGGCAATTTTTCTGTTCTGTACTGTTTTTTGGACAGGTTTTATGGTATACTGAATAAAACCTATGCAAGAATTGGTTTTCTTCGGCTGCATGTATCAATTGGAATTTGCGTGAGAGTGGAGATTGAAGAGTGTAGAGTGAAGATAATGAAA
>CALYTP010000055.1:0-12022 GCA_945486915.1 uncultured Clostridia bacterium
TCCGGCCGGTCGCCCAGACGCATGACGGTGCCCTTGCCGAAGCTCTTATCGATCTGCGCCAGGGCGGTCTGCAGGGCTTTCTTCTTATCGGAAGCGGGGGTGGGGGTTTCATACATTGTCTTTTTCGTAGCCATAAACGTTATCCTTTCCCGCCGTACTGGGCAAGCACGGCTCGTTCTCTTCCATTAAAATCCGGTTTTCTTTCCAAAACCACAAAGTCGTTCTCTTCCAGGATCCGGCAGACAGCGTCGCCCTGATCCATGCCGAACTCAAAGCACAGATACCCTCCCGGCTTCAGGGAGCCGGAGAAATTCTTTACGATATCCCGGTAGAAGTCCAGACCGTCCTGCCCTCCATAGAGCGCCAGATGGGGTTCAAAATCCGCAACGCTGTGGGGAAGCTCTTTCATCTCCGCTTCGGTGACATAAGGGGGATTGGATACGATCAGATCGAACTTCCCCAGGAACTTGGATGCCGGCATTCTGGCGTCGGCCTGCACGCTGGTCATTCTTCCGCCCAGCCTGTGCCGGGCAATGTTCTTTTTGGCAACTGCCAGGGCCTCTTTGGAGATATCCGCCAGAGTCACTCTTGCATCCTTTACCCGGCTGGCAATGGCAATGCCGATGCAGCCTGAGCCGCAGCACAGATCCAGAACTCTGGGATCACTATCAAGAAACAGGCATTTGTTGATGGCCAGCTCCGCAACCGCGCAGGTATCGTCCCGGGGAATCAGTACATCCTTGGTCACATACAGCGGCAGCCCGTAAAACTCCCACTGCCCCAGCACATAGGCCAGCGGCTCGCCCCGGATGATTTTGCGGATGGCCTCCTCGATCTGCCCGACAATCTCCGGCTCCACGGGAGAATCCTTCTGCGCAAGAAACTCCGCATGGGATTTTCCGGATATGGTGCAGACCACATCCCGGGCAATCATGGCCGCCGACTGGGCATCCTCCGTGGCCAGCAGTTCCTTGCGAACCTGAAGATACAGGTCGCCGTAACGGATCACCACCGGTCGCTCCCCTCCTTCTCGGGAAGCACCGCCTGCACAGCGGCAATACCGACTTCGATCATTTTGTCGTCGGGTTCGTTGGTGGTGAAATTCTGCATCCACATACCGGGAGCCGTCAGGATTTTGGTGAACCAGTTGTCATGCCTGCCTGCCCAGCGGTTGATTTCGTAGGTAATGCTGACAACAATGGGCAGAAGCAGCAGCTTGAAGCAGATCATAATGACCCGATAGAGGGCACTTCCCCGCATGGCCTCCAGTGCCGGGAAAACCGACAGCAGGAAGGAGGATGCCACGGAGAAAATGAGGATGGAGATCACCATCACCACCAGCAGGAAGCTGGTGCCGCAGCGCGGATGCAGCCTTGTCTGCTTACGGACATTTTCCACCGTCAGAGGCAGTCCCGCTTCATAGCAGCGGATGGTCTTATGCTCTGCGCCGTGATAGGCAAACACCCGCTTCATCTCCCCCATCCGGGAAATCAGGATCATATAGGCCATAAAAATGACCATACGGATCAGGCCTTCCACCAGGTTCAGCCCGATGGTTGAATGGATGATTCCGTCCAGGAAACCGGAAATCACCATGGGCAGCAGGAAAAACAGCACAATGGACAGCCCCATACCCATGGCCACGGCGATGCCCACCACCGCCTTCTGGAAAGTCTCATTTCCCAGCATTTTCTCCAGCCACAGGTCCAGCTTAGAGGGCTCCTCCTGGTATTCCTCGGGAGCCAGATCCGCCGAGCGCATCAGCGCCTTCACGCCGACGACCTGCGAATCGAAGAAGTTGACCATGCCCCGGATGAAGGGAAGCCGCTTGATGGATTTCGGGGGGATCACCTTTCTGGGGTGGACCTCCACCGTCAGCTCCTTTCCGTTGGTGACGACGACGGCATCCTTCTCCGGGCCGCGCATCATGATGCCCTCGATCAACGCCTGACCGCCGATCATGGTTTTGAATTTTTCGCCTTGTGTTTTTTCAGAGGTAGCCATAGTGTTCCTTTCTCTATTGGGTCACAGGCAGGGAAATCGTGACCAGCGTTCCGCCGCCCTTTGCGTTTTCCAGGGTCAGGCTGCCGTTGTGCAGCTGCATGATCTCCTCGCAGACGGCAAGACCGATACCGGTGCCCCGGGCTTTGGAGCTGCCCTTATAGAATTTCTTTTTGACAAGACCCAGCTCATCCTCGGGGATGCCGGGTCCGAAGTCCCGGATGCGGACCACCACATAGTCGCCCTCCAGGGACATGCTGGCCTCAATGCGCTTTCCGTCCCTGCCGTGCTTGGCGGCATTGTCCAGCACATTCAGGAATACCTGGCGCATTCTCTGACCGTCGCAGGGGATCTCGGGAATTTCATCGTTGTTTTCCAGATAATCCAGCCGGATCCCATCCTGGGCCAGTCGGCTGCTGTACATATAGACGGTGTCCTCAAACTCGCCCCGGATATCCGTGGGCTCCACATTCAGGGTCATGCGCCCGTCCTGCATCCGGGTGAAGTCCAGCAGCTCGGTGACCATGCCCGTCAGCCGCTTTGCCTCACTCGAGATGATCTTCATGCCCTGGCGGGTGTCATCGTCCATGGCTTCGTCGGCCAGCAGCGTTTCGCTCCAGCCGTTGATGACCGTCAGCGGTGTGCGCAGCTCGTGGGAAAGCTGGGAAATGAACTCCGCCTGCATTTTTTCGTTCTGGCTGATTTTTGTGGACATTTCGTTGATGGTGTCCGCCAGCTCCCGGATTTCATCGTCATAGGGCGTCTGGATCTGGGCGCCGTAGCTGCCGTTGGCGATCCGCTTGGCTTTCTCCGTGATCTCCGCCACCGGGAGCATGATGGAGCGCATAAAATACCCGCTGGTCAGCAGCACCACCACCAGGATCACGCAGAGCACCAGCATGGAGATCACGGCAACCAGGAAAATCTGCCGGTCCAGCAGGCGCGTGGAGGTGACAAACCGGAATACGCCGATCACCTCGCCGTTGCTGTAGATCAGCGGACTGGATATGGCCATGATGTGCTCCCCCGTGACGGGGTCATTGCCCACAAAGGGCTTGCACCAACGGGTGCTCATGGCCTCCGTGATCTCCGGGGTCGTCGGGGATTCGTCGCCCCAGCGGCCGTAGGAGGTGGCGATGAGCTCGCCGCTGCTGTCTATAAACTGCACCTCAATGCGGTCCCTGGCCTCGTAGGTACGGGCGTAGAGGATGCACGCACGATAAAAGTCCTCGTAGTCCTGCTTGGTGTTTTCCGCAAAATAGCTGGTGGAGGCGACGGCGCGCTTTTCCAGATCATACTGCATATTGCCGTAGTAATATGCGGCATAGGAGGCCGTAACCGCCGAAACGCAGACAAGTCCCAGGGCAAAGATTACACCGATGGTGTTGATCAGCCATCGCCTGCGCAATCCGCCGACCTTCCTTTTCTCCTTCTTCATCCGCTTTAAGCGCCCCATTTATAGCCCAGACCCCAGACCGTGGTGATATAGGTGGGGTTGGCGGTATCGTCTTCAATCTTGATCCTCAGGCGGCGGATATTCACATCCACGATCTTCAGCTCGCCCTCGTAGTCCCGTCCCCAGACGGCGGACAGGATATCCTCCCGGGACAGGGCTCTGCCGGGATTCTGCATGAACAGCTTCAGAATGGCGTACTCCACCTGGGTCAGGCGAATGCGGTTGCCGTTCTTTTCCAGGGTATGGTTCCGGGTGTTCATCACGAAGGGGCCCTGGGTCAGCAGCTCGGAGCTGACCGCGCTGTCACCGCCGATGCGGCGGAAGAGGGCGTCGATCCGGGCCGTCAGCTCGGCGGGAGAAAAGGGCTTGGTCACATAGTCGTCCGCACCGGTCATCAGCCCCGTCACCTTGTCCATTTCCTGGGTTCTGGCCGTCAGCATGATGATGCCGATCTGCTTGCTGGTGGCGCGGATCCTGCGGCACACCTCAAAGCCGTCCATATCCGGCAGCATGATATCCAGAATCGCAACACCGATGTCGGGATTCTCCGCCAGCCGGTCCAGAGCCTCCTGGCCGGTACCGGCTTCAATGGCATCGTATCCGGCGCGCTTCAGGTTGATCACCACAAAGCTGCGGATATTCACTTCGTCTTCCAAAATCAAAACCTTTTTCATACTTCCACCTCTTATGATTCTGCCGTTTTCCATTCCTGACGGATCAGGTGGAAAGCGGACTGCAGATAGCTTTCCGTAATCCCGTAAATTGCCGAACCGGATTCCAGCTTTGCCGCATAGACCACGTCCTCGCCGCGGTACAGGGCAAACCGGTTCTGGGCATCGGCCTGCATATCCCGGTCCTTCCCCGTGAAGCAATACACGCTGAAGACGGGAACCGCCGAGCCGTAGCTGTAATTCCACATGTAAAAGGTATACACGCTTCCCGCCTTTTCCGCGGCAAACCGATCGATCCATTCGCTGTTGATCTCAATGTACCAGCCATCGGAGGGGTTATGGAAGGTGTACAGCTTGTTGGTCTCATTCCCATAGGCATCCACGCTGTACCAGCGGATCATGTTCTGCTCCGTCTGGTTATACATCATGGTCACCAGAGCGGGAAGCTCCAGCGTGCCGTCGGAATCCATATCCTCCGCGTAGACGAAATCGTTGCGCAGCGTCTGCATACCGGTCCCCACCTCGCCGGACAGGGCGATGTTGGTAAACACCCCGGACCGCAGAGCAAAGATGTCGGTGATGATGGACTGCTCGTTGGAGGAGCTGGCCACATAGACCGCAGCTTCCCCGCTGGAGAGCCGGTTGACCACGATCCGTTTGATCTGATCCGGAGAGACCGAAAGCTTTGCTTCCACCGAACCCAGAACGCTTCCGTCGGTGTAGCTGTAAAGCCTGACCGAGCCGTTGTCCAGGGCCGATTCGCCGTTCTGGATCACCATCAGCTCCCGTCTGCCGTCCTGATTCAGATCGCAGATGGTCATTTTCTGATAGACCATGCTCTTGATCTTCTCCGACTGGCCGGAGGCAAAGGAATACAGGGATACGGTTCTCGTCACCTGCTCGTTGATCCAGGTGCCCACGATCAGCTCGTCCCCGGGCTTATCGTCGATGGGAGCATACTGGATCTGCTCAAAGCTGGCGCCCTTGCAGACGATGGTCTCCCAGTGCTCGTATTTCCTGTCCGCGTTCTGTCTGAACAAAAGGATCTGCAGGGAGCTGTCCTTCTCGCCTCTGGCAAAAACCAGATACTCCTCAACGCCGTCGCCGTCCAGGTCCGCAGTCTGCACCGACTCCTGGTTTTCGCCGGAAACCGGGGCTGCGTAGGTAACGCCCTCCATGGCCGCTTCCACCACTTCCCGCAGGTCGTTGTTCTGGGAAGACCGCCTGGGCAGGCTGTACATCTCATCCACCGTCCGGCCGGCGCAGCCGCCCAGCAGGAGCATGCCGGCAAGAAGCGCCGCAAAAGCCAATATTCTCTTTTTCAAAGCAGCAACTCCTTTCGACGCAATAGTATACCATATTATTTCCGAAAAGGAAAGCTATTTCAGCACAACATTTCCCTCTCCCAGGACATTTTTCAGCTCGTCCAGCATCAGCTGCTGCAGGCCGCATCTGGCGCCCCGGCGCAGTCTGGTATCGGCAAAGAACAGCACCACCGGGTCCGTGCCGGGAAACATATTCACGATAGCGCGGATCTTCGGGTAGAGCTTCCCTTCCTCCGTGGGAAGCCTCAGATAGAGCGTCCCGGACAGCTTCCGGGGCCTGTCCTGCTCCAGCATTCTCCTGACTCCCGGGTCGGCATAATCCGACATGGGACGGACCCGGTTGACAACGATCTGCGGCTCCTTATCATCCCGGGCAGAAAGCTTTCCGGTGACCACCACGGCCTCGTTTTCCCGGACATAGCCGCCGTACTCCCCGATCACATTGCTGAACAGGATCAGCTCCATGGAGGCCGTATCATCCTCGATGGTCACGTAGGCCATCTGGGTGTTGTTTCTGGTCATTTTGAGCTTGACGGTCTGGACAATACCGGCAATGCTCACGATTTGCTCGTCTTTGTACTGGCTGTCCTCCCCCTTCAGGGCGAAAATGGGCACCACCGAGGTGTTCTTCAAATAACCCCGGTAATCGTCCATGGGATGTCCCGACAGATAGATTCCCGTGGTCTCCTTTTCCATGGACATGAGCTCCCCGGGGGAGAATTCCGGCTTTTGGGGGATCTGCATGGCGGACGGGGCGGCCTCATCGGAAAGCATGGAAAAAAGACCCAGCTGCCCTTCCAGGTTCTTCTTCCTGGAGGCGGCAATGCCGTCCATCATCCGGTCATACACCGCCAGCAGCTCGCTGCGGTGACGGCCGAAGCAGTCCATGGCACCGCACTTGATGAAATTCTCCACGGCGCGCTTGTTCAGCTCCCCCTCGCCCATCCGCTCCAGGAATTCCTCCAGGCCTGTGAACGGACCGCCCTCGCTGCGCTTGCTGACGATGGAACGGATCAGGCCATGCCCCACATTCTTGACCGCGCCCAGGCCGAACCGGATGGCGTCGCCCTCCACGGTGAAGTGGTCGTCGGAGTGATTGATGTCCGGCTTCAGGGTTTCGATGCCCATTTCCCTGCACTCACTGATATAACCCGCGATTTTCTCTGCGGAGTTCAGAACGGAGGTCATCAGCGCGGCCATATACTGCCTGGGATAGTGGCATTTGAGATACGCCGTCTGGTAGGCAACCACCGCGTAGCATACCGCGTGGGCCTTGTTGAAGGCGTAGTTGGCGAAGTCCACGATCTCGTCGTAAATGGACTGGGCCACGCCCTCGCTGACGCCCCTGGCAATGGCGCCGGAGATATTCTGCTGGGGATCGCCGTAGACAAAGGCCTTGCGCTCCGCCTCGATGGTCTTCATCTTCTTTTTGGAAATGGCCCTGCGGATATTATCCGCCTGACCCATGGTATAGCCGCCCAGGGAGCGGAAAATCTCAATGACCTGCTCCTGATAGACGATGCAGCCGTAGGTGACCTTCAGGATGGGCTCCAGCAGTGGCGTTTTGTAGGTGATCTTTCCGGGATTCAGCTTATTGGCGATGAAGGTGGGGATGGAATCCATGGGGCCGGGACGGTACAATGCCACGATGGCGGTGATGTCCTCGATGGAGCCTGCCTTCATGTTCACGCACACGCCGGTCATGCCGGCGGATTCCAGCTGGAACACGCCCTGGGTCTTGCCCTGGGTGAGCATGGCAAAGGTCTCGGGGTCGTCATCCGGGATGTTTGCCACCGCAAAATCCGGAACCAGCTTCCGAATCTCCTCCTCCGCGTCGTGGATCACCGTCAGGTTCCGCAGACCCAGGAAGTCCATTTTCAGAAGGCCCAGCTCCTCGATGGTGGTCATGGTGTACTGGGTGACGATGGTGTCGTCATTTCTGGAAAGGGGCACATAGCTGCACACCGGGTCCGCCGTGATCACAACGCCTGCCGCGTGGGTGGAGGCATTTCTGGGCATTCCCTCCAGTGACATGGCCGTTTCGATGAGGTTTTTGATCCGCGCATCGGTATCGTAGAGCTGCTTGAGCTTGGGGGAGGTCTCCATGGCCTCCTTCAGGGTGATGTGGGGGGTATTGGGGACCAGCTTGGCGACCACATCGGTTTCCGCGTAGGAGAAATTCAGCGCCCGTCCCACATCCCGGATGGCGCCCCGGGCTGCCATGGTGCCGAAGGTGACGATCTGCGCCACATGGTCGGCGCCGTATTTTCTGTACACATAGTCAATGACCTCGCCCCGGCGCTCCTGGCAGAAGTCGGTATCGAAGTCGGGCATGCTGACCCGCTCGGGGTTCAGGAAGCGCTCGAAGATCAGGGAATACTTCATCGGGTCCACTTCCGTGATGTGCAGGCAGTAGGCCACGATGGAGGCCGCGCCGGAGCCGCGCCCCGGGCCCACAGGGATGCCGGCTTCCTTGGCATAATGGATGAAATCCCAGACGATCAGGTAGTAATTGACATACCCCATCCGGGAGATGACCCCGATCTCATAGGCCAGCCTGTCTTTGTATTCCTGGGGAGCATGGGGATAGCGCTCCCGGAAGCCGTCATCGCACAGCTTCTGAAAATACGCTTCATTGGTATATCCCTCCGGCACCGGGAAGGACGGCAGATGGTATTCATGGAACACGAA
The DNA here is from genome assembly GCA_945486915.1 of uncultured Clostridia bacterium. Classification (GTDB taxonomy): domain Bacteria; phylum Bacillota; class Clostridia; order Oscillospirales; family Oscillospiraceae; genus Faecousia. The sequence goes on from CALYTP010000055.1 coordinate 8,145, forward strand.
GTCCAGATTGCAGCATTGCGCTATTTTGACCGTGTTTTCAAAGGCCTCATCACAGCCGGGGAACAGCTGCCGCAGCTCCTCCTCGCTTTTCAGGTAGAATTCCTCGGTGGCGAAGCGCATGCGGTTTTCATCGTCCACCGTCTTGCCGGTCTGAATGCACAGAAGCACATCCTGCATTCTGGCGTCTTCCCTGCGCAGATAGTGGGCGTCGTTGGTCACCACCAGCGGCAGGCCGGTTTCCCTGGCAAGTCTGCGGACGCCCTGGTTCACCGCCCGCTGCTCTTCGATGCCATGGTCCTGCAGCTCCAGATAGAAGTTGCCCTCCCCGAAAATCCCGGCCAGGTTCAGGGCATACTTTCTGGCTTCCTCATAGGCGTTCTCCATCAGATACTGGGGGACGGCACCGGCCAGACAGGCAGACAGGGCGATCAGGCCCTCGTGGTGCTCTTTCAGCAGGTCAAGGTCCACCCTGGGCTTGCCGTAAAACCCATGAAGGAAGGCTTCGGAGACCAGATAGCACAGGTTCTCATAGCCCGTCCGGTTTTTGCACAGCAGCACCAGGTGGTATGGGTCGTTGTCAATGCCGTGGACCCGGTCCTGCATACCGCGTCTGGCCACATAGACCTCGCAGCCGATGATGGGCTTGACCCCGGCTGCCTTGGCCGCTTTATAGAAATCAATACAGCCATACATGACGCCGTGGTCCGTGATGGCAACCGCCGTCTGCCCCAGCTCCTTGACCCGGTCCATGATGCCGTCGATCCGGCAGGCGCCGTCCAGAAGGCTGTATTCCGTATGGACATGTAAGTGGACAAAGCTCATTTCGTTACCTCCGCTGCCAGCTCGGTGATCCGCTTCAGGCGATGGCTCATGGCGGGCTTGGAGATCTGCGGCTCCAGCAGCTCCGCCAGCTCGGAAAGGGATGCTTCGGGATTCTCCTCCCGCAGGACGGCGGCCTGCCTGATTTTCTCCGGGAGAGAATCAAATCTGCCGCTCTCTCTCAGGATCCGGATGGCGCGGATCTGCTCCCGGGAGGCATCCACCACCTTGCTGATGTTGGCGTCGTCGCAATTGCACCGGCGATTGACCCGGTTGTTCAGCTCCCGCTCCAGCCGTGCCTCCAGAATTCCCATATACGCCACCCCCGCCCCCAGCTGGGCAAGGAAATCGGATATCTGTTCACTCTGCTTCAGATAGACGACCTGGGCGCCGCTTCTGGTGGTGAGCTTGGGCGAAAAGCCCAGCGCCTCGTGGATCAGGGCATAGAATTCTCTGGCGACGCTCTGGTGGGTGGTGGTAAACTCCATGTGATAGCCCTTCTCCGGGTCCGTCACACTGCCGCCTGCCAGGAAGGCGCCTCTGAGAAAGGCGAGCTTGCAGCAATCGTTCTCCACATACGGCAGATTGATATGCATGGAGAGGGTCTGCCTGCAGTCAAAGCCAAAGGCCTCCATGACGGCAGCCAGCTTGCCGGAGTCGGAAAGCTGAAATACAAATTTTCCCCCGGTGCCCTCGCCGGATTGGCTGTCGAAGCCGAAGCCGAAGGTCTTTTTGAACAGCCTGGGCAAGATCCCGGCAAATTCCCTGGATTCGGTTATGATTCGGATGCTGTCGGTGCGAAAGGTATTGCAGAACAGCAAAATACCGAAGCATTCAGCCGCAAGGCAGCAATGCTTCTGGGGAAATGACTGACAAATCTCCGCCTTGGCCGCGGCAGAAAACGAACGCATGGACATCCCTTCCGTTACCAGATTCTGATCTCAGGCTCCAGACGGATGCCTGAGTTTTCGTATACTTTTTCCGAGACCTCCCGAAGAAGCGCCCTCACTTCCCCGGCGGTGGCTCCCCCCAGATTCACGGCGAATCCGGCATGCTTTGCGGAGATCCCGGCGTTGCCCACCCGGAAGCCCTTGAGCCCCGCCCGGTCAATGAGCGCCGCCGCGTAGCCGCCCACAGGCCGCTTGAAGGCGGACCCGGCAGAGGGCAGATCCAGCGGCTGGGAGGCAGAGCGCTTCGCCAGAAGCTCCTTCATTCTGCCCCTGATGGCCTCGGGCACATCCGGGGTCAGGACGAAATCGGCGGAAAGCACGATCTCGCCGGAGTCCTCCAGCGCGCTGTGGCGATAGGAAAATCCCATTTCCTCCCGGGTGCACCGGCGAATATTCCCCTCCCGATCCATCACCAGGACGCTTTCGCAAATCTGCCCGATCTCACCGCCGTAGGCGCCGGCATTCATATAGACACCGCCGCCCACCGTGCCCGGGATCCCGTGGGCAAACTCCATCCCGGCAAGAGCGTTGTTGGCCGCAAATACCGCGGCGCGGCTCATGGTGACGCCGGACATCACCCGGATATGGGTCTCGTCCAGTCTGGTCATGCCGTCCATGCCGTCTTTCAGACAAATCACAATTCCCGGCACACCGTCATCCGGCGCCAGAATGTTGGTTCCCGCTCCAAGGATAGCAAGGGATGTGTCCAATTTTTTGGATTGTTTCAGGGCGAAGGCCAGCTCCTCCGCGCATTTGGGGAAAAGCATCACCTCGGCAGGACCACCGATGCGAAAGGAGGTATGCTTCGCCATTGGTTCGTCCATCCGGAATTCCATTCCCTGAAAAAGTTCACTTGCTGCCTGCTGTAAATCGCTGTATCCCATAGAAACGCCTCCGGGTGTATGAATGGAACAATTATAACACATTCTATTACAGTATGCAAACACATGCTACAATTGTTTTACAAAAAATAACCCTCCGCCGTTTCCGGCAGAGGGCAATGCGCAGCGGGAGGCGCTTACTTTTCGACGATCTCCAGGATCCCCATGGGACAGGCCTTGGCGCAGATGCCGCAGGCGATGCACTTGGAGGCGGGATTTTCGGGCTTCAGAACCATGACCTTGGTGGGACAGGCCTCGACGCACTTGCCGCAGCCAACGCAGTTCTTCTTGTTGATCATATACACGCCGGTCTTGGGGTTCTGGGTGATGGCATCGTGCTCGCAGGTCTTCATGCACTTGCCGCACTGAATGCAGACATTGGGCTTTGCACCGGTCCCCTTGGCGACGATCCGAATGCAGCTGTAATCAGGGTGGAACTCCTTGTAAAATGCCTGGGAGCAGGCGCGGACACACTCCAGACATGCCATGCACTGAGAATCTTTCTTAACAGAGAGCTTTTTCATATGTAAATAACTCCTTTTTCATTCTGTTGCGGGGATTTCTACGAGGATATTATATACACAGTCACTCAAAATAGCAATCCTTTTTTTCAAATCCGTGCATTTTTATCGAATTTGAACAAAGCCTCTGTATGATTATCTGGGATTTGGGAATACTGCATTTGAATCAATACCAACAAGGAGCATAAAAAATGAAATATGTCAAATTCACAACCGTTTTCCTGGTGCTGGCGGCTATGCTGCTGACCGGCTGCCGAAACAGATCCGCAAACAGCACAACATCCACCACCAACACCACCGCAGCCACCACCGTACCCACAGTCACCACCCAGACCGAAACCGTGGCCCCTGACACCACCCCGACGACCACGGCTCCCAACAACGGCGCAAACGGCCAAAACGGAACCGATGACACGCCTTTGCCCCAGGACGATACCAACGGCGTCACCGGCAGAGCCATGCCCCGAAGCAATGGCGGCGCGACCGGCTCGACCTCCGGCACCAACGGCTCCACCGGCTCCAACCGAGGAACAACCGGCGCTCAGACCGGGACCGCTTCCACAACGCCCAACCGATAAAAGAGAAAGGAAAGGGAACCGACCCCGGTTCCCTTTCCGGATCATACTATTTCTCGATAAAATGGTTAATACCATTTTAGGTTATCGGCTTTAGTAAGCATACCACAAGATATAGATTACCCCACGATA
>CALYTP010000056.1:0-11783 GCA_945486915.1 uncultured Clostridia bacterium
CCATGTAGCCCAGAATGTGGGCGGCGTAGGTGGTGTGGTATTCCCGGACGGTGGACGACTCGACCATCAGGCCGGGGGTGTTCAGCTCCAGGATGGCGGACAGGTCGTCGTTGGAGACGTCCTGGATGAAGACGTAGTTGGGCAGGTTGGTGACGCCGCGCAGGTCGAATTCGTAGCGCAGGCCGATGACGCCCCGGGCCTCCTCGTCGGTCCATTCCTCGGGCAGGTCATAGCGGTCACGCATTTTTTCCACCAGCAGCGGGGCGGTAACGTCGGGGTCGAGGCCCCAGTCCACCATGAAGTTCTGGAAGTAGCGCTGCCAGGAGGTGTTGTAGCTGTCCAGGGTGTAGGTGAAGGGGCGCTGGGCGGTGACGGGGAAGTGGTCGTTGTGGGAAACGCCCAATTCTTCGCACTTTTTCAGCAGGTTATACAGGTATTCGTTGCGGTTATCCGCGGATTTGATAACGTAATGGTTAAACACCAGATCATAGCTGGCGCGGTTGCCCACCAGCACGTTGCCGTTGCGGTCCAGGATATCGCCCCGGGCGGCACGGACGGTGGTGATGGTACGGTAGGTGGTTGCGTTGTCGGTGTTGCCTTTGGTTTCGATGATCTGCAGGGAAAAGAGCTTGAACGCGTACAGCGTCAGCACGATGCCGAAGATTGTCAGAAAGGTAAGGGACCGAAATCGGGTCATTCTTTCCATGTGTTGCCTCCAATGAGTCCGATGCGGTTGATAAGACGGTATAGCGGGATCATCACAGCCACGGTCAGGGCGCCTGTGAGGAAGAATCTGGGGAACCGGTACCAGCGGGTCAGTCCCATGGACATGCCCACGATGTACAGGCCGATTTCATACAGCATCACGGCCAGGCCGGAGCAGAAGAGGATGGAGCCGGAGCTTCTGTGCCAGAACTGCTGGCGAAACAGCGAAGCGAGCATACCCAGCAAGGACAGCATACCCACGCTGTAGGGTCCCGGGGCGGAGCCGGAGAAATAATAGATGCACGAGGCGATGAGGATAAAGACGCTGCCCACCTCGCTGCCCTCGATCACCGCGATGATCAGCATGGCCCCCACACACAGGTCGGTGGTGGTGCCGAAGATGGACACCTGGCTCATGACGCAGTCCTGCACCACCAGGCACAGCACGCACACGGCGATATACAGTCCCCAGCGCAGCAGCCGGTATTTCTGCACATCGGTCATGTACAGCAGTCTGGAAAGGCTGATGCTCCGGCTGTCCGGCTTGAATTCGGAAACGATCCGGCGACGCACCCTGCGGGTTTTTCGGGGCGGCTGCTTCGGAGCGGTTTTCTTTCCGGAAGAAGCTGCCTTTGCAGATGGCTTTTTTGCGCCGGAACGGGGTCGGGTTTCTTTTGCCATAAGATGCCTCAATTCGATGTGAATTCCGTCAGAATAAAGACCTGCTCCAGGGAGCTGATCTCTGCTGCGGGCTGCAGCACGGCGTACTTGGCAACGCCGGTTTCCTTGAAGCCTGCGTCCACCACGTGGCCCAGAATCAATCCTCTGGGGTACACGGTGGAGCCGGAGGTCACCACCTGATCCTTGTTGCGGATGATGGCGGAGGAGGGCAGATAGTCCATGCTCAGCAGCTTCTCATTGCCGCTGATATAGCCGCCGCTGACCATGCCGTTGTAGCCGGAGGTGGAGATGGTGGCGGAGATTTCCAGGGTGGAGTCCAGCACCGTTTTGATGACGGAGAAATTGGGCCCCACCTGGGTCACCAGGCCCACCACCTCGCCGTTGTCGGTGATGGCGCACATGTTTTCCGCAATGCCGGAGTCGGAGCCGCGGTTGATGGTGAAGGTGTTGGACCAGTCGGTGGAGCTCCAGCCGATGATGTAGCCATCCACCAGCTTGTAGTCCTCGTGGGTCTCCGTCAGACCGATGATGTTGCGCAGACGGGTGTTTTCCCGGGCGGTGGCGTCGGCCTGACGGGCGACGTCCTCCATTTCCGCGATGCTGGCCTTCAGCGCCTCGTTTTCGGCCTCCAGAGCCTCATAGCGGAACATATAGCTGTAGTACCGCTCGGCGGTGCGGGTCAGGGCGGTGCCGGCTGCCCGGAAGGGGGTCAGGATGCCCTGCACCACCAGCTCCGGGATGCTTCGGTTGGTCAGGCCGGACATGACCGAGAGCACGGCGGTGAGCAGGACTGCAATGATCACCAGAATGCGCAGTTTGGTGTTGAAAAGCTGTCTCATGGATGATTTTCCTCCAAAGTTTCGGGCAGGATTTTTTTCAGCGCCTGCCCCAGACGGCAGACAGGAAGACCCATTACATTATAATAGTCCCCGCGGATGCCGGGGCAGAACCGGGCGGCGCCGCCCTGGATGCCGTAGGCGCCGGCCTTGTCCATGGGCTCGCCGGAGGCCACATACTCCCGGATCTCCCCGTCGGTCAGCTCCCGGAAGGTAAGCTCCGTGACCTCGGTGAAGGTTTCGGCCCTGTCGCCCCGGAGCACGGTGCAGCCGGTCATCACCTGGTGCTCCCTGCCGGACAGCAGGCGCAGCATGGCGGCGGCTTCCTCCGGGCTGTGGGGCTTGCCCAGCACCCGGCCCTGACAGACCACGATGGTGTCCGCGGCCACCACCACGTCGTCGGGCTCCCGGGGAACCGCCAGCGCCTTGCAGCGGCTGACCCGGGCCACCTCGTCGTAAGGGGCCTTGCCGGGGTCCATGGTTTCGTCAATGTCCGCCGCCCGGATGACGAAGGGGATGTGGAAGAGCTCCATCAGCTCCTTGCGCCGGGGGGAGGCGGAGGCAAGAATGAGTTGCATAGCAGGTTTGTCCTTTCAGGATTCGCGCAGATTATTCCACGCCCCGCAGATACAGGCCTCTGGTGCAGGAGCCGGGATCGAAGGGGACGGGATTGATGTATTCGCCGATGACCCGGTCCACTTCCCGGGGGTTCTCGGTGGTGAAGTACAGCCGCACCGCCCACAATCCCAGCTTGCGCAGGTCATCCTGACGGTCCAGCCAGCTGAGCTTCTTGCCGTTGAGCAGGACGCTGCGGCAGCTGCCGCCGTCGCGGATGACGGGGAACTCGGCGCCGGTTTTGTCGGTGAGCTTGGTGGCGGACAGATGGCAGGAGCATTCGCCGGTGCGGTTGCGGATCAGGCAGTGCTCGGTGACCATCAGCGGCAGGCGGCCGTAGATGATGATCTCCGAGGGCAGCGCCTTGCTGATGTCCCGGATCTGGGGCAGGGTCATTTCAAAGCTCAGGGCTGCCGAGGCCAGCTCCAGCCGCTGCAGCAGGTTCATGGAGGCGGAGTTGAAGATGTTCAGTCCGGTGTCGCCGTGGATGCGCATACCGGCCTCCCGGGCGGGGATGATGAGCCCCAGATTGCCCACCAGCACGTCCTTGATGCCCAGGGCCAGCAGGTCTTCCATGCTGCTGCGAAGCTTGGGAATCTCGCCGTCGTGGACGATTCTGGGCAGCACGGCGGCCACCCGGCCCCGTTTGCCCAGGGTCTTTGCCAGCACCGGGTCCTCGGTGAGCAGGTGGATGGGCACATAGAGCATGGCGGTCTCGGTGTTCACCAGCCGCTGGGTCAGCTGCTCCCGGGTGGTGATTTGAACGGTCAGGCCGGGCAGCTCGGTTTTGCCCTTGTAGTTGGGCACGGGCTTGGCGGCGCGGACGGTGCGCTCCTCGGTTCTGCCCCGGACGGCGGTGAGCTGGTTCAGCAGATCCCGGCGCATGCCGTTGATGACGGAGGCGGAAATGGTCAGGCCGGGGTCCACATGGGTGCGGACCTCCACGCAGCGGAAGGGGGTGCCGCCGGTCTTGGCGATCCACTGGCTCAGCACCTGACCGCTCAGCGGCACGGTTCTTGCCAGCTCCGGCCGGGGGCCGCTGACGGTGAGGGTTCGGCCCTCCGGATCGGTGACGGACAGGCTGGTGCCGTCCACGCTGACCACGCACCGGAATTTTACATCCACCAGGGCGGATTCGCCGGATTCATAGGTCTGCCGCGCTTCCTGGAGCCACTGGGGATCGTCGTGGGTATCGGTGCGGGTGCCGAACATCTTGGCGTTGATCCGGTTGGTGTAGTAGCCGTTGGTGAAGCCCTGGCGGTTGAAGGAGGTGTAGAGGGCGTCCATCATTTCATTGGTGACTTCGCCTGAGTCGATGGCCTTGCGGTAGACGCCGGTGACGGTGGCCACATACTCCGGCCGCTTCATCCGTCCCTCCAGCTTCACGGAGGCCACGCCCATTTCCTCCAGCTCTTTGACGTAGTGCACCAGGCAGTTGTCCTTCAGGCTCAGGGGGTAGCGGTTCTCCCAGCGGCCGTAGCCGTAGCTCTGGCGGCAGGGCTGGGCGCAGCGGCCCCGGTTGCCGGACCTGCCGCCGATCATGGCGGACAGATAGCACTGGCCGGAATAGCACATGCACAGCGCGCCGTGGACAAACACCTCGATCTCGATGGGTGAATGGGTGCAGATATAGCGGATCTCCTCCCGGTTCAGCTCCCGGCTGAGCACCACCCGGTTCAGGCCCATGGCGGCGCAGAGCTGGACGCCGGGCAGACTGTGGACGGTCATCTGGGTGGAGCCGTGGATGCTGACCCCGGGGGCGATCTGACGGCACAGCTGGGCCACCCCCAGATCCTGGACGATGAAGGCATCGATGCCCATCCGGGCGGTCTGGGAGATGAGGTCGGCTATTTTCTTATATTCCCGGTCAGTGACCAGGGTATTCAGGGCCAGGTGGACGGCCACGCCCCGGACATGGCAGTATTTCAGGGCCTCGCCCAAGGTCTCCAGGGTGAAGTTTTTGGCGCCCTGCCGGGCATTGAAGGTGCCGATGCCCAGGTAGACGGCATTGGCGCCGTTCTGAACCGCCGCGCGCAGCGCTTCCATGGAGCCGGCGGGGGATAGCAATTCCAGCATATATTTTCTCTCCATATGGTATACTTAAACGCATTATAGCACAGCTGAGAAGAACTTTCCACCCTTTTGGCACGGTTTTCATGAAAAATTAAAGGTTTGATAACAGGAAAACCCTCCCATCCCGGGAGGGTCAGGCAGTATGCACAACAAATTCCCGCCATGCCGTCGTAGGGGAGGATATCATCCTCCCGCGCGGTACCATCCAACATGACAGAAAATATTGGGCGAATCCGTACCACGCCTGGCGTGGTTCCATTCACCGGAACACTCAGTGATCGTACCTGGCGGGAGGCTGATAGCCTCCCCTACGATGGCCTGCACATTATTTTCAGAGCATCCCCTCCAGCACATCCTCCACCCGGCTGCACTGGCTGGGGTAGCGCCGGCGCAGGGCTTCCGCGGCGGAGGCCATCAGGTGGGGGTGCCCCACGGCGTCCAGCATGGGCACATCGTTGTAGTTGTCGCCGAAGGCCATGACCTCCTCTGGCCCGATGTCCAGCGCCCGGCACAGCGCCCGGATGCCGGTGGCCTTGTCCGCCAGGGTGAAATCCAGCCATGCCTCCCCGGCGATGGCGACCTGAAACGTCCCCTCCCAACGGGGCTTCAGAATGGACTCCACCGCGGCAGCCCCGGGCCGGTAATAGGCGGAAATCTTCACGAAATCCTCGGGCATTTCCTCCGGGGAGCGCAGAACGGTGGTGTTGTTGCCCACGAAATAGCGGATGTGGTCGATGTAGTCCTCCGTTTTGGGGCACAGATAGCTCATGTTGGTGCCGGAGATCAGCACCTCGCACTTAGGAATTGCCAGAATGTCCCGGCACAGCGCCAGGGATACGTCCCGGGGGATCACGGTTTTGGACAGCAGCCGTCCTCCCGGCCCAAAGACCACCGCGCCGTTTTCGCACAGGAAGTACATCCTGTCCGATATCGGGGCGAAGAGGTTATACAGGCTGGTATACTGCCGCCCGCTGGCGGCGCAGACGGCGACGCCCCGGTCCATCAGGGCGTTGGCGGCGTCGAAAAATCTCCGGGAAATCTCCGTCTGCCCGTTCAGCAGCAGGGTCCCGTCAATATCGCTGGCAATGAGACGAATCATAGTATCTGCCTCCTGTCTGTGGTCTGCTGGTATTCCGATGGGGTCATGCCCGTGAATTTCTTGAAGGTGGAGGAGAAATAGGCGATGTCCCGGTAGCCCACCTGCTCGGCCACCTCGTAGACCTTCACCCGGCAATCCTGGAGCCGCTCCATGGCCTTGTGGATGCGGTAGCGGGTCAGGTAGTTCAGCAGGGTGCAGTCCGTCTCCTTTTTGAAGGTGTGGCTGAGGTAGCCTTCGCTGATGTTCAGGCTCTTGGCCACGGTGCCGATGGAGATGTCCGGCTCGTTGTAGTGGCGGCTGATGTAGTCCATGGCCTCCTGAACGTATTTGCTTTTGTCCCCCTTCCGGGGCGCGCCGGGGAGGGCGCCGCCGGAGGCCTCGGCATCCATCCGCTCCCGCAGCTGCATGACGGCGGCTTCCAGATCGCCGTCGTGGAAGGGCTTGAGCAGATAGTCCACCGCCCCCAGCCGCAGGGCACTGCGGGCGTAGGAGAAGCTGTCGTAGGCCGTGAGAATGATGACATGGGCGCGGCAGCCCTCGGAGCGGAGGATGCGCAGCATTTCAATGCCGTCCATCTGGGGCATTTTCAGATCCGTGATGATGAGGGTGGGCTCCAGCCTTCGGGCGGCCTCCAGACCCTCCAGCCCGTTGGCGGCTTCCCCCACCACGGCGCAGCCCAGGGCTGCCCAGTCCACGGTGAGGACGATGCCCTTGCGGATCATCTCCTCGTCCTCCACGATCAAAACCTTCAGCATTCGCTTTCCTCCTCGTATCGTATGGGAAGGACGGCGGTGACGGATGCACCGATGCCGCCTTCGCCCCGGCCCAGGAACAGGCCGCAGCTCTCCCCGTAATTTCTGCGCAGAATGGTGTCCACATTATATAGTCCCAGATGGCCCTTGGCGGAATCCGCGTCCCGGCGGTAGGGCTGCCCCGCCATTTCCTCCGGGAAGCCCCTGCCGTTGTCGGTGACGGTGATGCGCAGAAGACCGGTATCCTCCTCCGCGCTGACGCGGATGGCGCCTCCTGCCACGTCGGACAGGCCGTGCAGGATGGCGTTTTCCACAATGGGCTGCAGGATCATCTTGGGCACCATGCAGTCGTACAGCTCCTCCGGGATGGCCAGGGTGAAGCTGAAGTCGTCGGACAGCCGGATCTTCTGAATCTCGATGTACCGCTCCAGGATCTCCACCTCCCGGTACAGCGGCACAAATTCCTCCGCTGAGATACAAAACCGCAGAATGTCCGCCAAATTCGTGGACATCAGCGCCACCTGGGGCACCTTGTTGATCTTGCTGATCCATTTCATGGTGTCCAGGGTGTTGCACAGGAAGTGGGGATTCAGCTGGGCCTGGAGCATCCGGATCTGGGCCTCGTTCAGCTCCTGCTGGTTGCGCAGCAGCTCCTGCCGGTTGGCCTTCAGGGCGGATACCATCCGGTTGAACCGGCTGGCCAGCTGCGCCAGCTCGTCGGTGCCGGGGATCTCCACCTGGGTCTCCAGGTCGTCGCGCTGCACCTGGTCGAAGGCCTGCTGCAGCCGGGAGACGGGGTTGGAGATCTGACGGCTGATGGGCAGGCTCACCGCCACGGAGATCACCACGCTGATGACGGCGCAGATGATGCCCGTGGTGGTCAGCAGCTGCACCGTCCGCCCGGTATAGAGCACGGGCTGCCGCAGGGCCAGATACAGCCCGGTGGCCTCGTGGCGCCGGACGGTGCAGACATAGCTGTCGTCCCCCAGCCGCTCTCCGGCCAGAAGCTGCTGCCGGAGCACCGGAGCCAGGGACTGGGTCAGGTAGCTTTCGGAGCTGTAAACCGGACGGAAAAAGCGGCTGAGGATCATCACGTCGTTCTGCCCGTATTTGCCGTCCAGCAGGGCGTGAAAGCCGGCTAAGTACATCCGCATGACGAGATATCCGGTGCAGCCGTCCTCCTCCTTCAGCTGCACCGCCCCCAGCAGCAGCGCCGCGCCGGTGTCCGAGGGGTCCTCGCTGGCATAGAATACCGGCTCATATGGGTTTGCCGCCGCGCCGGAAAGGACGCCCCAGTCGGTGGGCAGGTCGCCGGAGACGCTGCCCCGGGTGGAGTAGCGGCAGATGCCGCCGGCATCGTACAGGTCGAACACCGCGTAGCTGCGGAAGCTGTCGGTGGCGTCGAAGAGCATGGTGTTCATTTTCAGGCGGCTGCCCTGCCCGGAGGCCAGATCGTGGATCACGGAGTCGGAATCCAGCAGCCGTTCCCCGGAGGATACCAGGGCGTCGCTGACGGCGTCCAGGCTTTCCAGCAGGATCTCCGACTGCCGTTCGGCCTCCTCCTGGGTCCGGCGGTCCATCTGCAGCCGGGTGATCTGCACCATCAGTCCCGTGCAGATCAGCAGCGGGATCAGGGATACCAGAAGCATGGCCCCGAACAGGCGGCGGCGGAAGGAAGCTCGTTTCATTTTGCCGCCTCCTGCATCTTATCGTTCCACCGGGCCAGAATGTCATCCCGGTTTTCCGCCGCCCAGGCGTCATCGTAGCGCACCAGCGCCATGTCCTCCAGGGCCGGCAGCGCTTCCGGGGCATCCACCCCGGCCCGGACGGCCCTGCGGTAGAACCGGCTGCCCAGCAGCTGCTGCACCGCTTCGCTCAGGGTGAAGTCCAGAAACGCCACGGCGTTTTCTTCGTGGGGCGCCCCCAGAACCACGGCGGTGCCGTCGGGGACGCAGCTGGTGCCCTCCTTTGGATAGACGATGGCCAGGTTGTCCCCGGCGGCGATGCGCTGCATGGCGGTTTCCTCCAGGGTGATGCCCACGAGATACGTGCCGTCGGCCACGGCGCTGAGCACATCGCCGGAGGAATCCAGCTGGCGTCCTTCCAGCTGCGCGGGCAGGGCTTCCAGAATTTCATCCCCGCAGGCGTAGCGGGCGGTGACCAGAGCGGTGAAGGAGGAGGCGGATTTGGCGGGGTCTGCAAAGGCGATCTTCCCGGCAAACTCCGGGCGCAGCAGGTCCTCCCACCCGGCAAGGCAGGCGGGGTCCACCAGCTTGGTGTTGTAAATCAGCACCACGGGCAGGGCGGAGAAGGGCGTCCACGCGGCATTGCCCTGCCGGAATTCCTCCTGCAAAGCGCCGCCGTTGGGGCAGTCTGCCTGCCGGAACAGCTCCCGGTGGGCGCTGAGGGTCTCCACGCCGCCGCCGAACATGATGTCGGCTCTGGGCGCGGCCTGCTCCTGCTCGATGCGCTCCAGCAGCTGGCTGGTGCCGCCGGTGACGATCTCCACCCAGATCCCGGTGCGCTCCTCAAATTCCCGGATGATGGGCCGGTAGACCTCCTCCTTGTGGGAGGTGTAGATCATCAGCCGCCGGCTCTCCTCCGGGGCCAGCCCCGTGGGCATGGCTGCCCCGGCGCAGCCGGTGAGCAGCAGCGCGGCCAGCAAAAGGGTCAGAAACCGCTTTTTCATGGGCGGCCTCACAGCTTTGTGAACACAAATTTCTGGATCAGCCCGTCGCAGACGGCGTGGACGGTGACGCTGTCGCCGCTGCCCTGGGCCGAGACCTCGATGTCCGTGCCTTTGAGCACGGAGCGGACGTATTCGGCGGGGTCGTCGCATTCGATCTCCTCGAAAAATACATCCCGCATCTGATTGTTCCGGCAGAGATTCTTGATCTCCCGAACCAGCTCGTATTCTGCCATGGCGTATACCTCCTGTCATCAATTGTGCGTACCGGCTTTGCGCAGCAACCTTGCGAAATTAAAATTTGAAGGGATGTTTTCGTAGGGCGGGGTCATGACCCCGCCGATCAGGTAACAAAACCTGCCAGGTTGGAAAAATGGGATTAGATGCCGATTTCCTTGGCATTTTCTCGTTGTTTTTTTGAAAGTATTTCCATTCAACGTATCGATCAAAAATCGGAACCGGGTCGGCGGGGTCATGACCCCGCCCTACGAAACGGTGCGCCAAATTCCAATTTGCCTTCTCAAACCGATTTGCACATTATGCTCCTATTTTAATCCCTGCCCCGGCAAAATGCAACGGGCGAATGCCGCATTGCTCTGTTTTTCGCCGGGGCAGACGGAAAAAAAGATTATGATTTTATGAATTTTTCATTTCCGGGGCCTTTTCCCTGATCCTGACAGTTGACGAAAACCCCGGATGGCAATATAATAAAGGCAACACTGCATAATGGGGCAAAAGATCCGTCGAAGCCCGCAGCTCCCATTGTGCGGTGTTGCCTAAAGGTTACAAAATAGAAAAACGCTATCCTGCCGCTTCCCGGCAGAAAGATATTCCGGAGGATCTGCTATGAAAAAAATCGCGTCTGTGCTGATGGTGCTGCTTTTGGCCTGCACATTGATCTGCGTGCCCCTCTCCCCCGCATATGCCGAGGGCGAGATCAACCCTGACCCCATCGGCCCTGTGGAGTCCGCCCCCACGGAGCCTGTGACCACCCAGCCGCCCACGGAGCCGACCACACCTTCAACGGAGCCGACCCAGCCCTCCACGGAGCCGACCCAGCCTTCCACGGAACCGACCACACCTTCCACGGAACCGACCACGCCTTCTACGGAGCCCACGGCCCCGTCCACCGATCCCACGGCGCCTTCCACCGAACCCACGGTTCCCTCCACCGCCCCCACCACCCCCACCGCCCCTTCCACGGAGCCCGTCTCCGGCATCCCCGTGGTGACCAAGGACCCCACCGGTGAGACCGTCAACGAAGGCGGCTATGCGGAATTCGTGGCCAGAGCCAATTACTGCGAAAAGATCATCTGGCACCTGATGAGCCCCGGCGGCGGCACCGACATTCTGGCCCAGGATGCCCCCGCCCGGTTCGGCGGCCTGGTGGTCACCGGTCTGGGCACCGAGCGTCTGGGTCTGAACAACATCCCCAAGGATCTCAACGAGTGGCGGGTCCGGGCCGAGTTCATCGGCAGGGACGGCAACGCCTGGAGCGCCAGCGCCATCATCAACGTGATGAATCAGGAGCTGAAGGCTCCCACCATCACGGAGCAGCCCAAAAGCGCCAGCCTGAAGGCGGGGGAAGCCACCGTGCTGAAGGTGGGCGCCACCGCCTCCGATGCCGGCGCCACGCTGACCTACCAGTGGTACCGGAATACCGCCAACTCCAACATCGGCGGCAAGGCCATTCTCGGCGCCACCGGTGCCACCTTCACCCCGGATTATATCAGCGGCACCACCTATTATTACTGTGCCGTGCGTACCTCCTCCGGCAATGAGATCAGCGCCGCCACCAAGACCCAGTGCGCCGCCGTTGTCTATGAGGCCGTGGAGGAGACCACCGCGCCCACCACCGCACCCACCACCGCCCCCACCACGGAGCCGGAACCCTCCACCGAAATGACGGAGCAGACGGAGCCGGAGGAGACCCTGCCCACCGTGGCGCCCAAGCGCAGCAACACCCTGCTGGTCATCGTGGTGGCGGTGATCATCGTCATTGCCCTGCTGGGCATCCTGGCCACCGTGCTCATCCTGAAGTTCTACCCCAGAGATGACGGCGACGAGGATGACGATGTGATCTTTGCCGAGGATTACAACGCCGAACATCCCACCGCCCCCGCCGACAAGCCCGCCGACGACGAATGGGACGACCTCAGCGACCTGGGCGACCTGAATTTCTACCTGGACGACGATAAATAATTCACCCCACATGGCTGCCCTCGGGCAGCCATGATTTTTTATGGATTCACCGGCCTGACACGGAAAATTGTAATTTCTTGCACCGGCGCTTACAGCGCCCTTGGCTCTCCCTTTGGGAGAGCTGTCAGCCGAAC
>CALYTP010000057.1:0-11451 GCA_945486915.1 uncultured Clostridia bacterium
TCAGTCCGCTTCGCGGCCAGCTCCCTCGCAGAGGGAGCCTTGGGTTCCGCCGCGCCAGTGCAAACGTTACCGGGCGGGTCAGAAGTACAGCTCGGTGGCCAGGTTGCCGTGGACGTAGAGGCAGATGGCTTTTTTGAGAAAGGTCTCGGTGACGCCGAAGTAGTCTGCCAGGTCCCACAGGTCGGTGTGGCCGGCGGCGATGGCGTCGTCCAGGGCGTCCACGGGGATGAGCCTGTGCACCGCCCATTTGTCGGCGCGGTTTTCGTGGCGCTGGCGCAGGTCGGCCTTGGCATATTGATTATAGAAGCTGCCGGTGATGCAGTGGCCTAATTCGTGGCCCAGATGCACCCGCTCCTGGGTGCCGCCGTCGGCCACCCGGTCATCCATGCCGATATAGCAGGCGCCGTCGGGCATCATCAGGGACATGGAGCCGCACCGGGCCATGGGGTACCGGAGAACGGGGATATTCTGCTGTGCTGCCTGGGCATATAGCTCCGGTACGGGGATCATGGGCGGGTGGCTCCTTTCATTGGCGGATTATTTGCCCTTTGCCGCCTCCCGCTGCCTGACGAAGGCCGCAAAGGAGCGCACCTCCTCAAACATCTCGTCGGTGATGTCCTCGCTGCCGCCGAACAGGGCGAATTTCAGCTCCTCATCGGTGACGGGGCGGGCTTCGGGGGCTTCGGGGGCCTCGCCCATCAGTTCGGAAACGGGAACTGCGAAGTAGTTGGACAGCTTGCCGATGACGCTGCCGGTGGGGATGGCGGTGGGGTCGTTCTTCCATTTGGTGACGATGGATTTGCTCAGACCCGCGTCCGTGGCGGCTTTGGAGGGGGACACCCCCTTGCAGCGGGCGAGATAGAGGAAACGGTCGTAGAAGGGCTCGGTTTTTCCGGGGAGGGTGGTTCGGATCTCCACAGGCTCCACCTTCCGGGCTTCGGGGTCGGCGCAGAGGTTGCTCTCCCCCAGCAGGTCGGAGACGGAGACGCCGAAATAGCGGATGAGCTTGTCGATGACGTTGCCGGTGGGCAGGGCGTTGGGGTCGTTTTTCCATTTGGTCACGGTGGATTTGCTGAGACCGGCGTCCAGCGCCGCCCGGGAGGGGGACACACCGTGCTTCTGGCAGAGGGCTACATAACGGTCGTAGAACATAAGGTTACCTCTTATTGTCTTCGCGGCTGTTCTACTAAGTTTTCCGTAAGTTCAAAAAACTTAAAACTACCCCCTTGACAAGTGCGAACAAATGTACTATAATGAACACACGGTCGAGGAAAGTGAACGGCCGGGAATGGAATCCAGGGCGCGGGGTACTCTGGTGGGAACAGGCAAACCTCCGCCCTGGGATCATTTTACCATAGTGGTTTTGAAATTTCAACTATTATTTCACTTTCCTGAAAAATTTTGTGAAGGCGTTCATTTTGCGGAGGGTAACCGGAAATGTACCACCCGGCCAATGCAGCAGGGCGTGCACCAAGGGGAGCCTTGATCGCCGCCTGGTAACGCTGGTGCGGAGCGAAGCGACCTTGGCTCTCCCTTTGGGAGAGCTGGCTGCCCCATGGGGGCTTACCTGAGAGGGCCCGGCGTCACAATTACCCGCTTCCAACCCTCAACCGGGGTACCCTCTCAGTCAGCCTGTTCGGCTGACAGCTCTCCCAAAGGGAGAGCCAAGGGCGCCGTAAGCGCCAGTGCAATAAATTACAAATGAAAATTGTTACAGCCAGGGGCGCGCGGGTGTTTTGGAATTGGTACAAAAACAATACAACAAATAATGTCCAACTAGACGGACGGAAAGAGGGATGGAGAAATGGAAAGAAACTATGATCTGTGTTCCGGCAGGGATCACCGGGGGAAGCTGTGGTACACCCGGCTGCCGGCGGGGATTGCCAAAACCGGGATGTTCGTGCGGCTGGTGGGGGGCATCTTCCTGCTGGTGGAGCGGGTGGAAAACTGCGGCAGCACGGCGGGGAACATCCCGGTGTGCACGGCGGTGGAGCTGCTGGAGAGCGTATGGGGGAGCAAGGGCCGTGTTTGACGATGGTTGGATTCAGGACGCCCGAAGGGAGGCGGCCTGGGATGCTACCCTTGCCCGCAGGCCCCGGTGCGCTGACTGCGGCGAGCCCATCGCCGACGAGCGGTGCCTTTGTCTGGGCGGGGGCGAGTACCTGTGCCCCGGGTGCATCCGCTACCGGCTGGTGGACACGGAGCTTTTGGAGGGATAAAACCATGGAGCAGTGGCAGCGGGAATCGTCAGACCGGGTGGCGGCAGCGGCGGGGCGGCTGCTGGATCGGCTGGAGCAGGCGGTGGCGGAGCTGGACGCCGTGACCCAGACCTGCCGCCGGAAGATCAAGACCGAGGACGGGGAGCAGACCATTGAGTTCACGGAAAAGTACCCCCGGAAAAAGGGTCTGGTGGACCGGGGCGGGCTGAAGCAGCTCACCGGCGTCCTGAAGGATCTGCAGGAAATCCTGCTGCGCAGCCCGGAGCTGGATCTGCGGGAGCGGGAGGCGCGCATCCTCCGCCTGGAGCAGGAGCTGAACCGGGAAACCGACACCGACGGCGTCACCGTGATGCTGGAAGGGGAGGCGGACGACTATGCCGGGTAAAATCCTCACCATGCCCAAGCCCAACCCCAAGCAGCGGCAGGCCTTCCTGGAAAAGCACCGGTATGTGGGCTACGGCGGCGCCCGGGGCGGCGGGAAAAGCTGGTTTGTCAGGTGGAAGGCGGTGCTGCTGTGCCTGAAGCATCCGGGGATCAAGGTGCTCATCACCAGACGCACCTACCGGGAGCTGTACAACAACCACATCGCCCCCCTGCAGGCGATGCTTTCCGGGGTGGCCGACTACAACAAGGGGGACAAGATCTTCTATTTCCCGGGGGGCAGCACCATCACCTTCGGCTACTGCGACGGCGACGACGACCTGGGGCAGTACCAGGGGGCGGAATATGACGTCTGGTTTGCCGACGAGGCGGGGCAGTTCCAGGAGAACTGGCTCATCCAGATCGACGCCTGCGTCCGGGGCACCAATGCTTTCCCCAAGCGCACCTACTACACCCTGAACCCCGGCGGCCCCAGCCACGGCTACTTCAAGCGGCTGTTCATCGACCGGCGATTCCGCGAGGACGAATACCCCGAGGACTACGCCTTCATCCAGGCGCTGTGCACCGACAATCAGGCCCTGATGGCCTCCCAGCCGGAATATCTGCGGGCGCTGGAAAAGCTGCCGCCCAAACTGAAGGAGGCGTGGCTTTACGGGCGGTGGGATGTGTACGAGGGGCAGTTTTTCGAGGACTTTTATGACCGCCCGGAGCACTATCTGGATCGCAGGTTCACCCACGTCATCGAGCCGTTTGAGATCCCCGGGGACTGGAAGATCTACCGCTCCTTCGACTGGGGCTACCACCGGCCCTTCAGCTGCGGCTGGTGGGCGGTGGACTACGACGGGGTGGCCTACCGGATCCTGGAGCTTTACGGCTGCACCGGCACCCCCAACGAGGGCGTCCGCTGGACCCCGGAGCAGGTGTTCACCAAAATCCGCGCCATCGAAACCGAGCACCGGTGGCTTTCCGGGAAGCGGATCACCGGCATTGCCGACCCCGCCATCTGGGACGCCGAGACCGGCGAGAGCATCGCCCAGACCGCGGCAAGGCATCAGGTGTATTTCCAGCCGGGCGATCACAAGCGGCTGCCCGGATGGATGCAGGTGCACTACCGGCTGAGCATGGACGAAAACGGATGCCCCATGCTGTATGTGTTCAAAAACTGCAGGGCGTTCATCCGTACCATGCCGCTGCTGCAGTACGACGGCACCAACTGCGAGGATGTGGACACCGACGGGGAGGATCATGTGGCCGACGAAACGCGCTATTTCTGCATGTCCCGGCCCATCCGGCCCCGGGTAAGGCCGGCGGGGGACGGCTACGACAATTCCCCCATGAAGCTCTTCCTGGACATCCCCAGGGAACAAATCACAGCGGCCCAAAGAAGGCCGGGATTGGAGATCATCAATGGATAAGATCATCAGAAAAAAACAGCCCATCGGCCCCAACGAGGTGCGCCGGGCCCAGGCCGTCCTCAACCGCTACAAGGAGGGCAAGGCCAACCTGGAGCGCCGGGTGGTGGACAACGAGCAGTGGTACAAGCTGCGCCACTGGGAGTGTATGCGCGGCCACGGCAAGGGGCAGGTGGAGCCCACCTCCGGGTGGCTGTTCAACGCCATCGCCAACAAGCACGCCGACGTCATGGACAATTTCCCCAGCCCCAATGTGCTGCCCAGGGAGGAGGGGGATCGGGCGGAGGCCAAACTGCTGAACTCCATCCTGCCGGTGGTGCTGGAGCAGGGGGATTTCGAGCAGGTCTACGACGAGGTCAATGACTACAAGCTGAAGGCCGGCACCGGCATCTACGGCGTGTTCTGGGACCCGGAGCGAAGCGGCGGGCTGGGGGATGTGGCCATCCGGAAGGTGGATATCATCAACCTGTTCTGGGAGAGCGGCATCACCGACATTCAGGAGAGCGCCAACGTCTTCCATGTCCAGCTGCAAAGCAACGAGGCGCTGCTGGCCATGTACCCCTGGCTGGAGGGGAAGCTGGGCGGCCCTCCTGCGGAGGATGTGGGCAGCAAGTACCTCTACGACGACCGGGTGGACACCACCGACAAGACCGCCGTGGTGGACTGGTACTACAAAAAGGCCCAAAACGGAAAGGTGGTGCTGCACTACTGCAAATATGTGGGCGATACCGTGCTGTTTGCCACGGAAAACGAGCCGGAGTACGCTGAGCGCGGGTGGTATGACCATGGGCTGTACCCCTTCGTCTTTGATCCCCTGTTCCGCACCGCCGGAACCCCCTGCGGCTTCGGCTACATCGATGTGGCAAAAAGCGCCCAGGAGTACATCGACCGGGGCAATCAGGCCATTCTCATGAACCTGCTGGTGAACGCCCGGCCAAGGCACTTCATCCGCAGCGACGGCAGCGTCAACGAGGAGGAATACGCCGACCTGAGCCGGGATTTCGTCCATGTGGAGGGCGGACTGGGACAGGACAGCATCCTGCCCATCCAGAGCACGGGGCTGAATGAAGTGTACCTGTCCGTCCTCAACAGCAAGGTGGACGAGCTGAAGGAGGTCACCGGCAACCGGGACATCTCCACCGGCGGCGTCGCCGCGGGCGTCACGGCGGCCTCCGCCATCGCCGCCATGCAGGAGGCCGGCAGCAAGCTCAGCCGGGACAGCAACAAGGCCGCCTACCGGGCCTTCCGCAAGGTGTGCCTGATGATCATCGAGCTGATCCGCCAGTTTTACACCCTGCCCCGGTGCTTCCGGATTCTGGGGGAGAAGGGCACCGACGAGTTCGTCTATTACAGCAACGCGGGGCTGCTGCCCAGGGAGCAGGGGACGGTGATGGGCGTGGAGCCGGGACGGCGGGTGCCGCTGTTCGACATCTCCGTCACCGCCCAGAAGCAGAGCGCCTATTCCCGGATGAGCCAGAACGAGCTGGCGCTGCAGTTCTACTCCGCCGGGTTCTTTGACCCCGCCATGGCGTCTCAGGCGCTGATCTGCCTGGACATGATGGATTTCGACCGGAAGGAGATGGTGATGCAGCAGATCGCTCAGAACGCCAGCCCGGCAGCCGCCGCGCCCGGGGTTCACAAAGCGGCACAGATGCCCCGGGAAAAGCAGGAGCATTACGCAGTGAGAAAGGCAAGACAGCGGGTGGCAAATTCCACATCGCCGGTATAAAAAAGGAGGAAATGGAATGATCACAGCAGCTCTGTGGAGTTGTAAGAACGAAAAAAACCACAAAGAAGTGGGTTTGACCCTGGATGGTCATGCGGGGGCCGGACCGGAGGGGCACGATCTGGTGTGCGCCGGAGTATCTGCCCTGGCAGGCGCTCTGGGCAGTGCGGTGGAGCGGATGGGGTACAGCGGCATGCTGGCCGAAATACCGCGGGTGTATCTGCTCAAGGGCTGTGCCTTCATTGCGGCAGAGCCCAAGGAGGAATGGATGGATGCGGTGCTGATGGCATACTGGACGATTCAGAACGGTATTGTCGAACTGGCGGAGCAATACCCGGAGAATATCGAGCTGCTGCAGGTCTTGCATGTGGAGCAGGAGGAAGAAGGAAAGGAGGCATCGGCATGAGGCTGCAGCTGTTTGCGGAGGATATTCCCGTGGATGCCGCGCCTGTGGAGACAGCGGAACAGGTGCGGCAGGCCCCGGAGGAAACGGTGCAGGCGCCTGAGACTGCGGCGCAGGTCCCTGCGGTGGACGCGGGGCTGGTGCGGCGGCACTGGGCGCAGGTGGACAGGATCTATGCCGGGTGGATGCGTCAGGCGGAGCAGGTGAAGCGGCTGTTCCCGGAGTTCGATCTGGCTTCGGAGATGAAAAACCCAGGCTTTGCGAAGCTGATCCGGGCGGGGGTGGACATCCCCACGGCCTACCAGGTGCTCCACGGCAGCGAGATTCTGCCTGCGGCCATGGAGTATGCCGCAAGAACCGTGGAGCAGCGGATGGCGGACGCCATGCGCTCCGGGATGGGCCGGCCGGCGGAGAACGGCATCCGGGGCGGCGGCGCGGTGATGGCCGGCGGCACCGTGGCGGCTTTGACAAGGCAGGACTACGACCGGATCTGCCGCATGGTGGAGCGGGGCGAACGGGTCACCTTCGGGTAACGGGACTGCCCGGCCACTGTAGGGGAGGATAGCATCCTCCCGCGCGGGGAAATCCATCGATGACGAACAATGTCGGGCGAATCCGAACCGCGTCTGACGTGGTGCCATTCACCGAAACAGGCAATTGACCCACCTGGCGGGAGGCTGATAGCCTCCCCTACAGAGGAGCGGCGAAATATATCAATCCCCCCGGGAGGGGTAAAAATATCAACAAAAAAGGAGAAAAAAGTATGGAAATGAATTTGCAGTTGTTTGCGGAAAATGTCAACGTGACCACCGATGCGGCGCTGTCTGCGGAGAACAGGACGTTCTACGACCGGGCGCTGATCCAGGAGGCCACCCCCAATCTCATTCACAATCAGTTCGGCCAGAAGCGGCCCATCCCCAAAAACGGCGGTAAGCGCATCCAGTTCCGCAAGTACGCGGCGCTGCCCAAGGCCACCCAGCCGCTGACCGAGGGCGTCACCCCCGACGGCAGAAAGATGAGCGTGTCCGCTGTGGAGGCAGAGGTGCGGCAGTACGGCGACTATGTGTGCCTGTCCGATGTGCTGGATCTGACGGCCATCGACAACAACGTGCTGGAGGCCACCCGGGCGGTGGGCCATCAGGCGGGCCTGACCCTGGACACCATCACCCGGAATGTGCTCCAGTCCGGCACCAACGTCTACTACTGCCCCAAGAGCGACGGCACCGAGGTCACCGACCGCTCCGGGCTGGACGGCACCTGCACCCTGACCGTGGAGGTGGTGAAGAAGATCGCCGCCATGCTGAAGGCGGCCAACGCCCCCAAGTTCGGCGGCGACTACATCTGCATCCTGCACCCCTACGTGGCCTACGACATCATGGAGGATCCCCGCTGGGAGGAGATGCACAAGTACTGCAAGCCCGAGAACCAGTTTGAGGGCGAGATCGGCAGAATCGCCGGGGTACGCTTCATCGAGACCTCCGAGGCTGCGGTGTACACCGGCACCGAAAACGACTGCCCTGCGGGTCTGGCCGTCTTCGGCTGCCTGTTCATCGCCAACGGCGCCTACGGCGTCACCGAGGTCACCGGCGGCGGTCTGCAGACCATCATCAAGCAGCTGGGCAGCGCCGGCACCGCCGACCCCCTGAACCAGCGCTCCACCGTGGGCTGGAAGGCGCTGCAGTGCGCCGAGATCCTGCAGCAGGCATACATGTACCGGGTGGAATGCTGCTCCGCCTTCTCCCAGAGCGCCAAAATGAATTAAGCGGAGGGGTTGGGACGTAGGGGAGGCTATCAGCCTCCCGCGCAGGGAAATCCAACGACAACAAACGATGTCGGGCGAATCCGCACCATGTCCGACCTGGTACCATTCACCGAAACACGCAAAAACAACAACCTGGCGGGCATCTGTAGCCTCCCCTACAGAGGATTGTGCGTTTTTTTGGGTGTAATCAAATATTTTGCCCGGCTATTGTAGGGGAGGATAGTATCCTCCCGCGCGGGGAAAGCCGATTTGACCCGAAACGTTGGGCGAATCCGCAGCGCGTCCGGCATGGTACCATTCAACCAAACACGCAAAAACCATCAGGTGGCGGGAGGCTGATAGCCTCCCCTACAGGAGATTGGAAATCAAATTGAAAAGGAGAATCAACGATGGAAAAGAAAACCGTAAAAATCAAGCTGCCTCTGACCCGGAGTGAGAAGGAGGATGTGTTTGTGGCCGTCAACGGCAAGTCCTGGCTCATCAAGCGGGGCGAGGAGGTGGAGGTGCCCTGGAACGTGGCCAAGGTGCTGCAGCGGCAGGAGAAGATGCTCTCCCAGGCGCTGGAATTTGAGGCCCAGGCTGCCAGACCCCTGGAGCAGCTGGAGCAGAAGGGCTAAGCCATGACGGCCTGGGATGCGATCCGGTGGATCGACGACAAACAGCACAATGTATACTCCGTGGAGGATAAGCTGAAGTGGCTTTCCCAGGTGGAGGCAATGGCCTGCCGGCTGAAAGAGCGCTGTGGCATTCCCTCCGAAAGCCGGGAGGTGGAGCCGCAGACCGAGCTTTCCGTCCCCGAGCCCTACGATGGGCTTTACCTGCGGTATCTGGAGGCGCAGATCCACTACACCGGGCAGGAATATGCCAAATACAACAACGCCATGGCCATGTTCTCATCGCTGTGGCAGGAGTACGCCAATGCCGTCCGGCGGGGAAATGTCCCCCGGGGACAGCGGAATTTCTTCTGAAAGGAGGGACTGATATGCGGTTTCCCAAGCTGGAGCCAACCCAGGCCACCCGGCAGATGCTGTCCATTTTCCGGGGGCTGAACAAAAACGACCGGATCGGGCAGGACGAGTTTGCCGACATGGAAAATCTTTCCTCCGATGCCTACCCGCTGCTGTCCCCCAGAAAGCCCCGGGGCATTTACGCGGAGCCGGAACGGGCAAACGGTCTCATTGCCAAGGACGGTCTGTGCTATGTGGACGGCTCCAAATTCGTGATGAACGGGTACGAAATCGAAATGGGGCTGGAGGACGGGGAAAAGCAGCTGGTGTCCATGGGGGCCTATGTCATCATTTTCCCGGACAAAAAGTACATCAACAGCCTGGATATCTCTGATTTTGGCAATCTGGAGGCGGTGCTTGAGGCGGAAACCGTGACGCTGATTCCCGCATGGGCCGATGGCTCGGAGATGACCCCGGCCTACATCCAGCCGGAGGAGCCCGGGGAGCCTGCCAACATGGCGCTGTGGCTGGACAACTCCGCTTCCCCCGGCAGCCTGAAGCAGTGGAGCGCCGGAACCGGAATGTGGGTGGAGGTGGCGGAACATTACGTCAGGCTGGAAGCGCCCAACATTGGCTTGGCCTTCCGGGAGGGCGACGGCGTTACGGTAAGCGGTCTGCCGGAGGAATTGGGAGACAACGCCGTCATCCGGCTGCGGGGGGATGACTTCCTGCTGATTGCGGGGCTGCTGGAAAGGCAGACGCAGGCGCAGAATGTGACGGTGAGCCGCCTGGTGCCCGCCATGGACTTTGTCATCGAGTGCGGCAACCGGCTCTGGGGCTGCCGCTACGGCTGGAACCGGGCGGGGCAGGTGGTCAACGAGATCTACGCCAGCAAGCTGGGGGATTTCAGAAACTGGAGCTGCTTTGCCGGGGTCAGCACCGACAGCTACGCGGTGAGCCTGGGCGCCGACGGGCCCTTCACCGGGGCCATTCAGCATCTGGGTTACCCGGTGTTCTTCCGGGAGAACTGCCTGCACAAAATCTACGGCAGCACCCCGGCGTCCTTCCGGCTGCAGACCACCCCCTGCCGGGGGGTGCAGATGGGCAGCGGAAGGAGCCTCGCCATCGTGGGCGAGACCCTGTACTACAAATCCTGCCATGGCATCTGCGCCTATGACGGTTCTCTGCCCGTGGAGGCGGGCCGGGAGCTGGGAGCCGGAGAGTACCACGACGCCGTGGCCGGGAGCTACCGGGGAAAATACTACCTTTCCATGGCCGATGCCGGGGGAGAGTACCACCTGTTCGTATGGGACACGGCGCGGAATCTCTGGCATCGGGAGGACGGAACCCGGGTAAAGGCCTTCTGCCCCTGCCGGGAGGAGCTGTATTTTCTGGACGACGGGGGCAGAATTCTGACGGTGTCCGGCTCCGGGGAAACCGAGGGCGCGGTGCGGTGGATGGCTCAGACCGGCTCCATCGGCGTGGACGACCCGGACAGCAAAATCCTGGCCCGGCTGACATTGCGGCTGTGGCTGGCACAGGACGCGGCGATGAAGGTCTGGGTCCGATACGACGAGGACGCCTGCTGGCAGCCGGTGACGCAGCTCCGGGGCAGGCCCCTGGGCTCGGTGACGCTGCCCATGCCGGTGCGGCGGTGCGACCATCTGTATCTTCGGCTGGAGGGCGTGGGGGATATGCGGCTTTACAGCGTGACGAAAACCATGGAGCAGGGGAGTGATGTGTTTTGACCCCGGTGGAAATCCGGCTGCCGGAGCTTTCCGGCAGCACCGAGGCGGAGCAGCTGCGGCAGATCCGCAGTTATCTGTACAGCCTGGCATCGCAATTGCAGTACGCCTTTGACGGCGCAGAGCAGGAGCAGCAGACCGCCCTGTCCACGCCCCGGACGGCGGCGCGGCAGGAGGAAACGCCCACGCTCTCGTCCATCAAGTCCCTGATTATCCGCTCTGCCGAGATCACCCAGCGCATTGCCGAGAAGCTGGAGACAAGGCTCTCCGGCAAATACGTGGCCCAGTCCCAGTTCGGCACCTTCACCCAGCTGACGGAGCAGCGCATCGCCGCCAGCGCCGAGGAGCTGCGGCAGGAGTTTACCAACTGGCAGAGGATCGAAACCGATGTGGAGCAAATCCGATCCTCGCTGCTGGAGGTCAGCGCCAGCATCCGCACGGGGCTGCTGTACGAGCAGGAGGACGGCCCGGTGTACGGCGTGGAGATCGGCCAGCAGGAGCGGGAGGACGGGGTGGTGCGGTTCCGCAAATTCGCCCGGCTGACGGCGGACCGGCTGTCCTTCTATGACCGCAACGACACCGAGGTGGCCTATGTCAGCGACAGCGCGCTGCATGTGACCTCCGCGGAGGCGGCGTCCCTGACTGCCGGGGCGGCCTCGGTGCAGCGGCTGCAGCTGGGGCAGTACACCTGGCAGCTGGGCGGTGATGGGCATCTGACGCTCAACTGACCCAAAAGACGGATCAGCTGAGCGCAGTATCCAGGAAAATTGTAATTTGGCGAATGACACACGGAGCTGGAATAATACGGAGCGAAGCGACCTTGGCTCTCCCTTTGGGAGAGCTGGCTGCCCCATAG
>CALYTP010000058.1:0-11203 GCA_945486915.1 uncultured Clostridia bacterium
ATCGGAACACCCAGTCGACCAACGTGGCGGGAGGCTGATAGCCTCCCCTACAGTGGCCTTCCCAAAAATCTGACCGCCAAATTTCAATTTTGAAATGTGCTTCTGAACACCGATTGTAGGCTATTCCCATTGGCTGTCCCGCACTATTTTCTAAAAAAATCACCCCGATGGGAATTCCATCGGGGTGATTCAAATCAAAGGATTAGTTGCTCTTTCTCTTGCGCAGGGCAGAGATGGTGACCAGAGCAGCAGCAGCCAGGACCATGACTGCGGCGGCGGCCTCGATCATGACCGTATCACCGGTCTTGGGGTTGCCGTTGTTGCTGGTGGTGCCGCCATTGTTGCTGCCGTTGCCGGGAGCGGGGTAGACCCAGTAGCCATTGCCATTGCCCAGGTCAACCCAGTAGGCGCCCTGAGGTGTGGTGGTGACAGTGGGAATGACGGTGTTACCGGTGGTGGGAATGACAGTGCTGCCGGTGGTGGCATTGTTCACCATGACGTAAATCTTCTGGGGATGTGCGGAGCTAACCTGGATGTTCTCCACACCGGCCTTGTTGGTGTTGGCGCGGTAGCTGGACCAGCTGTACTCGTCGAACAGACCGGCAACCTTCAGGTAGCCGCTGGCGGGGGTGTAGTACTTCTGCAGCTGGGCAACCACATCGGCGCGGCTGATGTTGTTGTTCTTCACGAAGCCGTCCATGACGATCATACGGTTGCAGGAGGAGAAGTCGCCATTGATGTAGACGTACAGGATCACCAGAGCCTCATCCTGCCACACGGCAGTCAGAGAGGTGTCGCCTGCGACCTTATAAACGGTGTCAGCGGTGTAGATATTGCCGTTGGCATCCTTCCAGCCCTGGAAGACCTTGCCGGACAGGGCGGGGGTGGGCAGAGTGCCGACCTTGGAACCGAAGGTAACAGTCTTGGAGGTGGGGGTCACAGAACCGCCGTTGGCGTTGAAGTACAGAGTGTAGGTGTTGGAAACGAAGTTGACATAAACGGTCTGAGCCTGGTTCATGCAGTCAGCCTGGCTGGTCAGGGGCTGGGTGCCGCTGTAATCCTTCCAGAAGTTGTACTGCCAGGAGTAGCCGGGGGTCAGAGCCAGCTCCGCGGTGACGATGGAGTAGACGTTGGCATTCAGGTAGTTCAGCAGAGGAGTGCCCACGGGAACATTGACGGTGTGCAGGGTCTTGGCGGTGGACAGGTCACCATTGAGCACTCTGCGGACGGTCAGGACCTCGGTCTTCTCGGTCCACTTGGCAACGGCGGTCTGGTTGCCGGTGAAGCTGTAAGTAGAGCCGACATTGATCTTGGTATCGCCAATGTACCAGCCGGCGAAGGTGTAGCCCTGACGGAATGCATCGGGCAGATTGTTGATGGGCATCAGCTCAACAACATCAACAACCATTGCGGAAGCGCCGTTGACGGTACCGCCGTTGGCGTCCAGAGTCAGCTGAGCAGCGTTACCCTTCTCCTGGGTGCCGCAGACGGAGCAGACATGGTTTACGAAGGTGTGAACACCGGTGGGAGCGGTCTCGGTACCGGCAGTGATCACAGTCTCACAGTCGGCGCAGATGACATCGCCGGAGTAGCCCTTGGTGACGCAGGTGGCAGCAACCGCATTGACGGTGATGGTGTTGGTATGGGGGCAGGGCTCGCCGCAGGTCACGCAGACCTTGGTATCCTTGCTGAAGGTATGGGGAGCCTCATTGATGCGGGTGCCGGCCAGATCGCAGTCAGCCTTGGGGCATTCCTGCCAATGGGTCAGAGAATCATGGCCCCAACCGGCAACCATGTGGTTGGGATCGTCAGCAACATGAGGATCTGCGAAGGCCTGGAAGGGAATTGCGGAAACCAGCAGGATTGCCACCAGCATCAGGCTGAGCAGCTTTTTGCTTACTGTTTTCATGGGATTTTCCTCCTAAAATGAATTTACAAATTTGAGGCCGGGTGCTGCACATGGGTACATCCTCAGGCGCTCTGATTTATATGACGTATTATATATGCTTTTTCCCGATTCGTCAATAGGGAATTAACAAAAAATTACAAAATAAATTACACTTTAATTACAGCCCGTTGACGATATCTTTCTTAACGATCTGATTATACCTTATTTTCCTGCTTTTTTCAACTGTAAAATTACGTTTTTCTGCCTGATTTTCCAATTCTTAAGGTTTTTGTAACCCTTCGCCGGATTCTCATTTTCTCCTCCCAATCGACTTTTCCCGGGTTACAAATAGTTACAATCACCTCTCCCCGCTCCTCCCAATGTCCCTTTATCACGCAAAAACGCACCGCTTCGGCGGTGCGTTTTGGGTTCATTGGGTTTTATTCGACATGGAATGTGATGACAACAGGCTCCAGGTCGTGGGCTTTGACCATGAGGAAAGCCTCACCGGCATCTGACGTGGTACGCAGGTAGGTGCCGCACATACCGCCCTCCGCGGTTGCGGTATCCGGGCCGCAGAGAGCCACCGGGCCTTCCGGCAGGAAGGTGACGGGCAGCTGGGCATAGGGCGCCACATTGCCCCACTCATCCACGATCCGCACCCGGATGGCAGCCATATCATAGGTATCACCGTTTTTCAGATTGGTGCTGCTGGGAATGACCTCAAGATGCAGTCTGGTGGATGGGGTTTTTGTGACGGACTTGACGCACTTGCCCTGGACAATGGCATCAAACCGCCACCGGGTTGCCTCACCGCCCCAGTTGCTCACATATTTTCCGAAAAGATTCACCATATCCCGCAGCCGCATCCGGTAGCGCAGCATGCACCAGCGCAGCTTCAGCTTACTGCCCAGGGGCATATCGTCGAAGCCGTACTTAGCGGCGTCGTGCAGGCAGCCGCGGATTCTTCCGGCTTTCTTGCTGTCGAAGCCCTCCTGGCTTTCCAGCAGCGTACCGATGGTATCATCCATAACGAAGGGCGGATGGGGCAGCGCGGTTTCCTCCACCCTGTGCAGCTTGGTCACGAAGACATCGTTTTTATAGAGGGACACCTCCTCCGCGTTGGAGAAGACCAGAGGACTGCCGATCTGACCGCCGGGGTAATCGCCGATGTCCATGGAGGATGCAACCTCCATCACAGTCTCCCCTTCCCCCTGGCTGGCGTAGGCTGCGGCAGCAATCTTCGGATTCCGGAAGGCATCCATGACGCCGTGGTAGCAGATCCGGTCGCCGGAGCCGAAGTCCTTATGGGTCTGGTAATCGAACATACACCAGCCGAAGCAGCCCGCGTGCTCCCCGCTGGCGTAGGCCGCGTTCAACACCCGCAGATGCCGCATGGCCTGCTCCTGCCGCTTCTGCCAGGGGTCAAAGGATTTGGTGGGGAACATATGACCATTGTGCTCGGAAATCAGGAAGGCGCGTTGCCGGTTGGGCGTAATCTCGGACTTGGGACGGCAGCCATCATTGGTGCCCATATGGGAAAAATCATTGAAGGCATACACATCCTCCAGCAGGCGGCTCTTTTCCATGCAGCGGACGCCGGAGGTTGCCCGGGAGGGGTCCAGCTTGTGGGCCAGCTTGTTTGTCTGGCGGTAGAAGGCATCGTCGTCCTGGCTTTCGTTGATGCGGACGCCCCAGAGGATGATGCTGGGATGGTTGCGGTACTGCTGCACCATCTCCTCCACATTCCGGCAGGCCTGCTCCTTCCAGGCGCTGTCGCCGATATGCTGCCAGCCGGGGATCTCCATGAACACCAGCAGGCCCAGGCGGTCGCACTCGTCGATGAAATACTGACTCTGGGGGTAATGGCTGGTGCGCACCGCATTGCAGTGCAGCTCCTCCTTGAGAATGCGGGCATCCTCCCGCTGCAGGGATTCGGTGGCTGCGTAGCCGATATAGGGGAAGCTCTGGTGCCGGTTCAGGCCCCGAAGGAAGCATTTTTCCCCATTGAGATAAAAGCCGTCGGTCCGGAACTCGGCGGTACGGAAACCGAACAGAACGCTCTCCTCATCCACCTCCTGCTCTCCGTCCATCAACTTCACTTGGCAGACATACCGGCAGGGGCTGAGCAGTCCCCAGGCGCTGGCGGAAAGATGCTGACCCTCCACCCGGTTCTTCCGGCTGCGGATCTCCCAGATCTTCTCCCCTTCTTCACTGAGGACAGTAACCAGGTACTCGCCGGAGAAGTTCACCGCATCCACGGTGACTGCGATGCTGTCCACCATGGGGGTTACCACGGTGACATCCCGGATATGGGCGGCAGGCTTCTCAATGAGCCAAGCCTCCCGGTACAGGCCGCCGTAGGTCAGGTAGTCCACCACAAAGCCGAAGGGCGGTACGGAAGGATTCTCGGTGGTGTCCAGCCTGACGGCAACGGTGTTTTCCCCGGGCTGGACGAATTTCGTGATATCCACGGTGAAGGCGGTATAGCCGCAGGCGTGGCTCCCGGCCTCCTGACCGTTGACATAGACGGTGGCAATGTGGGCGGCGCCGTCAAACTGCAGCAGAATGCATTTTCCTTCTGCGCCCTCCGGCAGATTCAGCTTTCTGCGGTAACCGCAGATGCTCTGATAGGCCTCATGGTCGGCATAGTGCAGCGGAAGCTCCACAGGATTGTGGGGCAGCGCCACCAGTTCGGCAGAGGACGTAAAATTCAGGAAGTCCTCGCTCCACTCCGGGGTGAACTCCCAATCGAAGCAAATACTGGTTTTCATCTTCTATCCTCCTTGTCACGGACGGATTTCCGGGAACGGAACAAAGGCATCGGGATAGGCCACGGCGGGATGGATCCGTTTTTCCATCCAGACCATGTCATACCATCTGCCGAATTTATAGCCGCAGCTTTCGTACCTTCCCGTATAGCGGAAGCCCAAA
This sequence comes from uncultured Clostridia bacterium, assembly GCA_945486915.1. Taxonomy (GTDB): domain Bacteria; phylum Bacillota; class Clostridia; order Oscillospirales; family Oscillospiraceae; genus Faecousia. Next base: position 4,823 of record CALYTP010000058.1, read on the forward strand.
GCCTCATGGAAACGGGGACTGTCGGGGCTGAGATACGGATCGTCCTCCCGGTCTGTACAGGCGATGCAGGCATAGAGCACATGGACATTCTGCCTTGCCAGCCACTCCTCCAGAGCCGCATACAGGAGCTTGCCCACTCCGGCTCTGCGGCGGTTCCAATCCACATAGACGGACAGCTCCACCCCATGCTGATAGGCCTCCCGCTCCTTGAAGGCGCCGGCATAGGCATAGCCCACGATCCCGCCTTCGTCCTCGGCGATCAGATAAGGATAGCGTTTCAGCGTCCGGTCGATCCGTGCCTCAAACTCCGGGAGGCTTGGGACGGCGTACTCAAAGGACACCGCAGTATGCTCCACATAAGGGCGATAGATTTCCAGAAGGCGCGCGGCATCGGCAGGGGAAGCAATGCGAATTTCCATGACGGTTCACCTCATGACACGGAAAGCCCTGCGGCATTCCGTTTTTTGACCATTATACTGTTCCTTTATGGAAATGTAAAGCGACACGCCAAAAATCATCCCCGCAGGGCAAAAGGAAGCCCTGCGGGGATACGGTGTTAATACTGAATGGTGCACTCCCCGGAGCCGTCCATCACCACGGGGACAAAGTTGTCGTCCGCGTCATAGTAGCCCAGGATGCAGCCTTCCTTCAGGGAGAAATACGCAATGCTGTAAGTATCGGAGGAGGAATTCTCATCCTCGCTGGTGGAAATGAAGCAGACGTAACCAGCGCGGTCGGTCTCCAGCACAGCCTTCGCGAAATGGCCGGAGTTGTTTCTGGTGACGCCGATGGTGATGCTCTGGCGGCTTCTCACATTGCCTTCTTCGTCCAGCACACGGATCTTCACCGCTTCCTCAAAAACCGCGTTGGGATTGTTCAGATCCGCAGAAATCGGCAGGCAGGGTTCTGTACTGCGCTCCTCCAAAACCAGAAACACTTCGCCGGTATAGGTCTCATAGCCCTCGCAGGTGACCTGGATGTAATAATAACCGTCGGGCAGGGCTTCAAAAACCGCCGGTTCGCCGAGAACCGCCTCCTGCGTCTGCACAGCCTCGCCGGTCAGATAATCCATGATGCTGATGGATGCCGTGCCCGCATTCTTGGGAACAATGCCCAGATATACCGGCTTCTCACCGTCTTCCGCCTTCAGGCCGATTTCGCCGGGGGTCACCTGCCAGATATTGGAGTCGCTGGAAGCAAACGCCACACCGGGGTCCACATCGGGATGCAGCAGGAATTCCCGTGTGCCGTCGGGATAATAGGTACGAATCCGAATGGTTTCACCGTCTGCATTATCGTCATAGTACTCGGTTCTCAACTCGGTGCCGTCAGGGTCGTAATAGGTGCGCTGGCTGATCTTTCCATCCTCTGTGCAGACACACCGCGCGTAACCCTCCAGCATTCCTTCGGAATTATATCCTGCCATTCCGGTCAAGCCCTGGGCATCCTCATACAGCATCTCAAGACATTCATTCGGTGCGCCATCGGTATCAAAGTCGGCACAGAGAACCGCCTCGTCACCGGCCATAATCCATGCCTTGACCAGCTTTCCCTCAGGACCGTAAGCTGTCTCACGGGCAAGGCCCCAGACGGAGTCCTCCTCCAGAACCAGTCTGCTGCCGTCCTCCTGCTCGGTGATCTCCAGATTCTCGGAGGCCTCATCCGTCAGGAAGGGGAATACATCGCCGCAAACGGAACATTCCACCCCGTCCTTCACGGTCAGCTCAGCACGGGGGAATTCCCCGGCGGTGACGCGGTAGGGTACATGTCCTTTGGCGGGAACGGTTTCCTGCTCCACCAGAATCTCACCGCAGACAGAGCAGTGCTTGCCCTCGGTGAGGCCGGTTTCGGTGCAGGTGGCCTCCACCGCAGGGTCGGTTTCCTCGGTGTGGCCCAAAGCCGGGATCTCCTCCTGCGGCACAAAGACCTCACCGCAGACACTGCAGCTGAAGCCCGGGGCAGCGCCGGGCTGGGTGCAGGTGGGATCGATCTGGGCATCCAGGGTATAGGTGTGGCCCAGGGCAGGGACAATCTCCTGGGCGGTCAGCACTTCGCCGCACTTGCTGCATTGGGTGCCCTCGGTGAGGCCGGTTTGCTCGCAGGTCGCCGGTACGGCTTCGAGAATGACAGCCTCATGGCGGCAGCTGCAGGAACACAGCACCAGCGCCAGGGCAATGGTGAGTAATAGAAACAGATGTTTTTTCATGGTACATCCTCGTCTTTCTTCAAAGAGTTCTCCTGAATATATTATGCGTATTCCCAAAAGGTTTGTCAACTAAAATCTGACCGCTTCCGCCGTGGGACGGGTGTCCGGATATGACGGAACGCCCGGACGTCTGTCCGGGCGTTCTGGAGGGGTTTGTATTTACTTGGTGCCGAAAATACGGTCGCCGGCATCGCCCAGACCGGGGACAATGTAGGCATGGTCGTTCAGCTTCTCATCCATGGCAGCCAGGTAGATCTCCACATCAGGGTGAGCAGCCTGGACAGCCTTGACGCCCTCGGGGCAGCCGATGATGTTCATCATGATGATGTTTCTGCAGCCCCGGGCCTTCAGGAAATTGATGGCAGCAACCGCACTGCCGCCGGTGGCCAGCATGGGGTCCACCACATAGACCTGACGGCTTTCGATATCCTCGGGAAGCTTGCAGTAGTATTCCACAGGCTTATGGGTCTCGGGGTCCCGGTACAGGCCGATGTGACCGATCTTTGCAGAGGGGATCAGGGCAACCATACTGTCCACCATGCCCAGGCCTGCACGCAGGACGGGAACGATGGCCAGCTTCTTGCCTGCCAGCATCCGGCACTTGGCGGTGGTGATGGGGGTCTCCACATCCACATCCACCAGAGGCAGGTTGCGGGTGGCCTCATAGCACATCAGGCCGGCGATCTCGCCCACCAACTCACGGAATTCCTTGACACTGGTATCCTTGCTGCGGAGAATTGCCAGCTTATGCTGGATCAGAGGATGGTCCAAAACATGTACTTCTGCCATAGTAATCTTTCTCCTTATCCTTGTTTCTCGCTTTCGGTGCCGGGGCTTGGATTCCCCGTACCTGAATTCGGCTTACCGGTTTTGCATTCTTTCGTTGCGTTCTCTCTCGGCCTGACTGAGACGGAGGTAGTTGGGGATCAGCTCCGCGCCGTCCGTCTTCTCCCCTGCCGCGATCATCCGCATGGCTGCCAGCGCCACGCCGCTGGCACGCTGGTGCATTCTGTGCTCCGGGGGCAGCACCAGAGAGGGAACGTTTTCCGACAAAGTATTATAGCACAAAATGCTGCCGTCTCCAACCAGGAAAATGGGTTCTTGCAAATTTTGGAGATCTGACTCCAATTCCCGGAGGGAGATGGCCCGATCCTCCCGGATTTTTGTGTACTTTCCACAATCCACATGGAACAGAGCGTTATACACCTGACTTCTGCGGGCATCCATCACCGGGCAGACATAGCCCTGCCAGATGCCCAGACTCAGCGCCATGGCTTCCAGGGTGCTGGTGCCGCAGCAGGGCAGCTCCGCGCCCCAGGCAAAGCCCTTGGCGGCCGCCACGCCGATGCGGATTCCGGTGAAGGAGCCGGGGCCGTTGGCCACCGCCACCGCCGTCAGATCCGCCACGGTCTTTCCGCACTGCTTCAGCAGATCCTCCGCCATGACCAGGATGGTCTGGCTGTGGGTCAGTCCGGTATTCTGGTAGCTCTCCCCCAGCAGCTTTCCGTCCTCCAGCAGCGCCACCGAGGCCGCTTTCGCGGAGGTCTCAAAAGCTAAAATCAGCAAGGTTGCTTCCTCCTTTTCCTTGGTGCGGGGATTTCATATCTGATTCGTTTTCTTTTTACCATAAAAATAACCCGGCACCAAAACGATATCGGCTCCCGCCCATGCAGTAATCTCCGCGAACAATATGCCATTCTGACCGAAAATGGCAGGAAACAGCACCGCCGATCCTATTCGCATAACCAATTCCGAAATGCCCGAGATCATGGGAATTACCGTATTCCCCATTCCCTGGATGGTGCTTCGGACAATATGAAGGACATACAGCACCGGCAAACAGATGCTCATGATTTTCAAGTACCGGAAGGCAATTTCCAAAGCCTCTCCTCCCGCCTCTTCCGCGGAGGAAATGAAGCACGAAAGAATATTTCTTCCGAAAACCAGCATCACCACAGTAATCACAAAGGATGTCAGCATGCCGATGAGCAGTCCCGACCGAAGACCGGCAGAGACCCTCTGTTTATCCCCGGCGCCCATGTTTTGCCCCGTGTAGGTCACCATCGCGTAGCCATAAGAAGTTGCCGCCACTTCCAAAACACCGTAAAGCTTGTTTGTCGCGGTAAATCCCGCGATGAACGCCACGCCGAAGCCGTTCACCACAGACTGGACAGCCATCCCGCCCACGGCGATGATTCCGTTCTGGAACGCCATCGGCGCCGCAAGTTCAACCAATCTCCGGCCAACCGGCTTTTTCGGCTTGAAATGGCAGGGCTCCATCTTCAGAAGCGTAATTTTTCGGATGGCAGCAATGCAATATGCCGACGCGAATACCTGCGCCAGAACCGTTGCCGCCGCAGCACCCTGAACCCCCCATTCAAAGACGAGAACAAACAGCAAATCCAGGGCTATATTGGCAGCGGAGGCCGCAATCATGGCATAAAGCGGGGTCTTGCTGTCCCCCAATGCTCTGAGGACAGAGGAAGCCATGTTATAGGTCATCATAACCGGTATGCCCCAGAAGATGACCCTCAGGTATGTGCAGGCCAGGGGCGTAATCTGTTCCGGCGCCTTCAAGAGCGCCACCGCCGGCTTGACCGCCAGCTGCGCCGCTACGCATAATACAACCGCGCAGAACGCGGAAAATGTGCAGGAATTGCCCACGACCTGACGCATCTGCTCATATTCTTTGGACCCGTACTTTTGGGAAATCAGGATGGAAAACCCCTGGGTAATCCCCTGAATCACGCCCAAAACCATCCAGTTGAGCCAATCGATGGCGCCGAGGGCTGCCAGCGCCTCCACCCCGATGGCTCTTCCCACAATCGCCGTATCCGCCACGGTATACAGCTGCTGGAAAACATTGCCTGCCATCAAAGGAAGGGCGAACACGACAATCAGCCGCAGCGGATTTCCCTGAGTCATGCTGGTAATTCCGGTCTTGTCTTTCTTCTTTTCCTGAACTGTCACGGATAAAGGTGCCTCTCCTTCCTGTGCGAAATGCCTTCCGAGATTTGAGCAAAGCAAAAAAGGCTGCGCTGAAACGACGTTTTTTCGGCCAATGCGCCGTTCTTGTCCCATATCACCAGGGCCAGGATCAGCGAAGCTCTACCCCGCTTCTATGGTGATGCGGCGGGTGCTGTCATCCAGCTTCTCAATGGAGACGGTGATGGCGCCCTCCATGGCTTCCCCCACGTTCTCGCTCCACTCCACGGCGCAGACGCCGCCCCGCTCCAGATAGTCCTCCCAGCCGATGTCCCAGAGGTCATCGGAAGAGGTCAGGCGGTACATATCAAAATGGAACAGCGGCAGCCGTCCGCCCAGATATTCGTTCACAATGGTATAGGTGGGGCTGGTGACGCTGTCCGGATACCCCAATCCCCGGGCAAGGCCACGGGTGAAGGCAGTCTTTCCGGCGCCCAAATCGCCCCTGTAGGCGATCACCGTGCCGGGCTTCAGTTTTTTTGCCAGCGCCGCCCCGATATTCTCTGTTTCCTCCGGGGATTTGGTGATATATTCCATTTTTCTCCCATCCTCCGTATGGCGGGGTCATGACCCCGTCATACGAATTTTGTGCGTTTACTTTGCGTTTTTTAATTTTTCCGCCTGTTCGGCGGTGGCCAGGGCATTGATGATCTCATCCAGATCCCCGTCCATGACGGCATCGATCTTGTAGAGCGTCAAGCCGACCCGGTGGTCGGTGACTCTGCCCTGGGGGAAATTGTAGGTGCGGATGCGCTCGTTGCGCATACCGGTACCCACCTGGCTTCTGCGCAGGCCGGTGACTTCACTGCTCACGCGCTCCTGCTCGATCTCATAGAGCTTGGAGGCCAGCATCCGCATGCACTTCTCCCGATTCTGCACCTGGCTGCGCTCCTCCTGGCAGGCCACCACGATGCCCGAGGGCTTGTGGATCAGCCGGACGGCGGAGCTGGTCTTATTGATGTGCTGGCCGCCGGCGCCGGAGGAGCGGAACACCTGCATCTCGATGTCCGCGGGATTGATCTGCACATCCACCTCTTCCATCTCCGGCAGCACTGCCACCGTGGCGGTGGAGGTATGGACCCGTCCGCCGGACTCGGTCTCCGGTACACGCTGGACCCGGTGGACGCCGGACTCATACTTCATCCGGGAATACGCGCCCCGTCCGTTGATGACGAAGTCCGCCTCCTTTA
>CALYTP010000059.1:0-11062 GCA_945486915.1 uncultured Clostridia bacterium
GTATTGATCTTCCCCGCGACAAGCGGATCGAAGTTGCTCTGACCTATATCTACGGAATCGGACCTGCCCGTGCAGCCGAGGTTCTGAAGACCACCGGTATCGACCCCGATATCCGCGTCAAGGACCTGACTGACGACCAGGAGGCTCAGCTCCGTGAGGCCATTGAGCATGGCTATATCATCGAGGGCGACCTGCGCCGTGAGACCGCTATGAACATCAAGCGGCTGTCCGAAATCGGCTGCTATCGTGGTCTGCGCCATCGCCGTGGTCTGCCCGTCCATGGCCAGCGCACCAAGACCAACGCCCGTACCCGTAAGGGTCCCAAGAAGACCATCGCCAACAAGAAGAAGTAAGGAGGGATATGTACAATGGCTGCTAAAGCTGCTAAGAAAGTTGTCAAGCGCCGTCGCGAGCGCAAAGTGGTTGAGAAGGGTGCGGCACATATCCGCTCCTCTTTCAACAACACCATGGTGACCATCACCGATCTGGAAGGCAATGCCCTGTCCTGGGCATCCTCCGGCGGACTGGGCTTCCGTGGCTCCCGTAAGTCCACTCCCTTTGCCGCTCAGACTGCTGCTGAGACCGCTGCAAAGGCTGCTATGGAATACGGCCTGAAGACCGTTGAGGTTTATGTCAAGGGCCCCGGCCAGGGACGTGAGGCTGCGATCCGCGCCCTGCAGACTGCCGGCCTGGAAGTCGTTATGATTAAGGACGTCACCCCCATTGCCCACAATGGCTGCCGTCCCCCCAAGAGACGTCGTGTCTGATTTTGGTATAGGAGGAATTTTGCGTTATGGCTAAGAATATGCAGCCCGTGCTGAAGCGTTGCAGAACGCTGGGTGTTTCTCCTGCCGCAATGGGTTATTCTAAGACTTCCAACAAGAACCCCGGCGGCCAGAGAAGAGCTAAGAAGTCTGAGTATGCTACTCAGCTGACCGAGAAGCAGAAGGTCAAATTCGTTTACGGCATTCAGGAGAAGCAGTTCCGGAATTACTACGACAAGGCTTCCCGCATGGAAGGCAACACCGGTGAGGAGTTGCTGACCTTCGTGGAGCGCCGCCTGGATAACGTCGTGTATCGTCTGGGCTTTGCCAACTCCCGCCGCCAGGCTCGCCAGCTGGTGAACCATGGTCATTTTACCGTCAATGGCAACCGCGTCAACATCCCCAGCTACCTGGTCAAGGTGGGCGATGTTGTGGCCGTTTCCGAGAAGAGCGCCTCCAACAACTTCTTCAAGAAGCTGAAGGAAGACGACGCTTTCGTTGCTGCCCCCAAGTGGCTGGATCGTGATAAGAACACCCTCCAGGGTAAGGTTATTGCTATGCCCACCAAGGCCGATATCGACTTCGATATCGCTGTGCACCTCATCGTCGAGCTGTACTCCAAGTAATAATCTCCCCCCTGTCTGTAAGCAATTGTATCTGGTGGGGAGGTTCCTCCCCACACCATTAAGGAGGGTTTTGATTCATGGTAGAAATTGAAAAGCCCCGCATCAGCTGCTTTGATTCCACCGAGAACATCTCCTACGGCAAGTATGTCGTGGAGCCTCTGGAGCGCGGCTACGGCATGACTCTGGGCAACTCTCTGCGCAGAATCCTGCTGTCCAGCCTGCCCGGCTATGCAGCCACTTCCGTGAAGATCCAGGGCGTGCAGCATGAGTTCTCCACCATCCCCGGCGTCACCGAGGATGTCACCGAGATCGTGCTGAACGTCAAGCGGATCACCCCGAAGCTGCACTGCAGCGGTGTCAAGACCGTGCACATTGATGCCGTCGGCCCCTGTGAGGTCACAGCCGGTGACATCAAGGCAGATGCCGAGGTCGAGATCCTGAACCCGGAGCTGCACATCTGCACCCTGGGCGAGGATGCCACTTTCAATATGGAGATCACCCTGTCCCAGGGCAGAGGCTATGTTTCCGCGGACCGGAACAAGACGCCCCAGACTGTCATCGGTGTGATCCCCATCGACTCCATCTATTCCCCTGTCACCAAGGTGAATTACACGGTGGAGCCCACCCGTGTCGGCGACAAGACCGACTACGACAAGCTGACTTTCGAGGTTTGGACGGATTCCACGATCTCCGCCAAGGACGCCGTGTCCCTGGGCGCCAAGATCCTGAGCGATCATCTGACGGTTTTCACCAACCTGTCCGATGCCGTTGCAACCAGCTCCACCGTGGTGGAGAAGGTCGCGGACCGGCCCGACGCCAAGCTGTCCATGACCATCGATGAACTGGACCTGTCCGTCCGCAGCTTCAACTGCCTGAAGCGCGCCAACATCAACACCGTGGCCGACCTGATCAACAAGACCGGCGAGGATATGATGCGCGTGCGCAACATGGGCAAGAAATCCCTGGACGAAGTCCAGAAGAAGCTGGAAATGATGGGCCTGTCCCTGGCCAGCGAAGACACTGGCAGCAACACTTAACCTTTTAAGAAGGAGGAAACGTTCATGTTCGGCACTCGTAAGCTGGGTAAGACCAGCGCTCAGAGAAAGGCCCTGCTGCGTCAGCAGGTTACCGACCTGCTGGCCAATGGCAAGATGGAGACCACTTTCTATCGCGCCAAGGAAGTGCAGCCCGTTGTTGAGAAGATGATCACCCTGGGTAAGAAAGGCAATCTGGCCGCTTACCGTCGGGCTCTGGCATTCATCACCAAGGAGGATGTGGCCAACAAGCTGTTTAAGGAGATCGCTCCCAAGTATGCTGACCGTAACGGCGGCTACACCAGAGTGACCCGCATCGGCGAACGCCGCGGCGATGCTGCTGAGATGGCAGTCATCGAGCTGGTGTAAGCTCCGGATTCCAATGGCTTTTCTTCCCCCTGCGAAAGCAGGGGGATGTTTTTTTTGCGGCCACGATCATGGCAGGGAAAAGCCGAGGTAATTGTTACGAAAACATTAAGCTTTCCTGAAAAGGTTGAAAATGCCATGGAAAAATGGTATCATATGGCTGAAATCCCAGTGCGGTCTTCTGCCGATGCATTCCACCGGCGAAAGACATTGTGCCGGGAAATATCTTCAGGTTTATCCTGTTCCAGTAAGGAGGAAACAAAATGAGAGGAAAAATGGTTAGCCGTCTGCTGGCAGCGCTTGTTGTCTGCCTGCTGGCGACCGTATTGTTTGGCGTAGCTGCCAGTGCCGATGCGCTGGAGGTTCTGCCCTGCAGAGAATGCCAGAAGGAGGGCATGACCTTCACCACGTTCTATGCCACCACCGAGTGGCAGAAGATCAGCGAAACCCAGTGCGCCAGAGTGTATGAGTGCAACAACGGACACCGGGAGCTGACCTATTTCACCGACGGTACCTATCGGGACACCGCCAACCATGTGGCCAAATCCAACGCCACCTGCACCGCCTGCGCCGTCTGCGGCAACTGCGGCCAGGAGTTTGGCGCACCCCTGGGCCATGAGATCGTCATCGACAAGGCCGTTGCCCCCACCTGCATCAATACCGGCCTGACTGAAGGTAAGCACTGCGGCCGTCCCGGCTGCGGCCAGGTCCTGGTTGCCCAGGAAACCCTGCCCAGAACGGAGCACAGCTATGACAGCGGCAAGATCACCAAGCCCACCTGCGCGGCAGAGGGCTATACCACTTACACCTGCACCGTCTGCGGCGACAAGCTCAAGGTTGTCAATTCCGGTCCCCTGTCCCACTGGTACGACGAGTGGAAGCCCGCCGGGAAGGGTATGAACAGCGCCCCCTGCAAGCGCGAGGGCTGCGAGCATACGAGAACCACCGCCTGCGTGGACTGGAGCTTCAAGCTGAAGACTGCCGATGCCGAAGAAGCTGTGGAATACACCGTCTGCCCCGTCTGCGGCGCCCTCAGTGACGGCGGCTGTCTGGAGCTGGTGAAGGACGCCAAGCCCACCCCCGTCACCGGCTGGACCCCCAAGGGTGACATGGTGCTGCGCTGCGGCGAGCTGGAAAACGGCGAGAAGCTCATGAGCGTTGGCTTTGAGTATGACGCCAGACTGACCCAGTGCACCGGCCTGACCAAGTTCACAGTACCCGCCGAGGTGCTGGAGGGCTGCAAGCTGATGCTGCTGGACAAAGATGGCGGCGAGACCGAGCTGGAGCTGGTCACAGAAAACGGCGAGACCACCTTCGAGCTGGACTTCTCCGCACCGTCCGGTGTGGCCCGCGTCCCCGTCCGGATCCTGCACCTGGTTCCCGCTGAGGCGTAAATTCCATAGCAATTACCCCCTCCGCCACGGAGGGGGTTGTGCTTTCTGTAGGGGAGGCTATTAGCCTCCCGCCAGGTTTCGGTTCCTGAGTGTTCGGTTGAATGGAAAAATGTTGGACATAGGTACGAATTCGCCCAACGTGATTGCTTTTTGAGGGCTTACACTGCGCGGGAGGATGATATCCTCCCCTACATTGGCTGGGTGGTAATTTGCAGATCTAACACCCTACGACAACGGTTGGCTTGTTATTCATCGGGGCAGCTTCCGGCGATGATCGGACATCAAAAATTTTTCAGGTACTTTTTCACAAAAATGTTGCAATATATTTGGTAATGTGGTATATTTACTAGTTGAGAGCAGAAAAATCGGATGTAAAAAGGAGATCAAATATATGGCATCTCAGGATAAAATCAGAAATATTGCCATCATTGCCCACGTTGACCACGGCAAGACCACCCTGGTGGATGAAATGCTGAAGCAGGGCGGCATCTACCGGGAAAATCAGGCCACGGTGGAGCGCGTGATGGACTCCGGCGATCTGGAGCGGGAGCGCGGCATCACCATTCTTGCCAAGAACACCTCCGTTCGCTATAAAGACTATAAAATCAACATCGTCGATACCCCGGGCCACGCCGATTTCGGCGGCGAGGTGGAGCGCATTCTGAAGATGGTCAACGGCGTCATCCTGCTGGTGGATGCTGCCGAAGGCCCCATGCCCCAGACCCGGTTCGTGCTGCAGAAGGCCCTGGAGCTGGGCCACAAGGTCATCGTGGCCGTCAACAAGGTGGATAAGCCCGACGCCCGTATCCACGAGGTTATGGACGAGGTTCTGGAGCTGCTGCTGGATCTGGACGCCACCGACGAGCAGTTCAATTCCCCCACCATCTTCTGCTCCGGCCGTCAGGGCACCGCTTCCTACGGCCCCGACGAGATGGGCACCGACCTGACCCCGCTGTTCGAGACCATCGTTCGGTATATCGATGCCCCCCAGGGCGATGAAAATGGCCCCCTGCAGCTGCTGGTGTCCTCCATCGACTACAATGACTATGTGGGCCGTATTGCCGTGGGCCGTGTGGAGCGCGGAACCATCCGGGTCAATCAGGAGGTCACCATCTGCGACTTCCATGACCCTGAGATCAAAGCCAAGGGCAAGGTCGTGGCGCTGTACGAGTTTGACGGCCTGGGCAAGAACCCCATCCAGGAGGCAAAGGCCGGCGAGATCGTGGCCCTGTCCGGCATGGCGGATATCACCATCGGCCGTACGCTGTGCGCTCCCGATGCTGTGGAGCCCCTGCCCTTTGTGAAGATCAGCGATCCCACCATCGAAATGACCTTCGCCGTCAACGATTCCCCCTTTGCCGGCAAGGAAGGCAAGTTCGTCACCTCCCGGAACCTCCGGGACCGCCTGGAGCGGGAGCTGCTGAAGGATGTATCCCTGCACGTCACCGAGCAGGGAACCGATTCCTTCAACGTGGCGGGCCGCGGCGAAATGCACCTGTCCATCCTGATGGAGACCATGCGCCGGGAGGGCTATGAGTTCTCCGTCTCCACCCCCCGCGTTCTGACCAAGGAGATCGACGGCAAGGTCTGCGAGCCCATCGAGCGGATGATCGCCGACGTGCCCGAGGAGTGCATGGGCTCCGTCATCGAGAAGATGGGACGCCGGAAGGCCGACCTGGTGAGCATGACCCCCATGGGCAGCCGCTACCGTCTGGAGTTCCTGGTTCCCTCCCGGGGCCTCTTCGGCTACCGCAATGAGTTCCTGACGGATACCCGGGGCGAGGGCATCATGTCCTCCGTGCTGGACTCCTACGCCCCCATGAAGGGCGAGATCGAGCGCCGCCTCACCGGCTCCCTCATCGCCTTCGAGACCGGCGAAGCCGTGGCCTACGGTCTGGGCGCTGCCCAGGAGCGGGGCATACTGTTCATCGGCGCCGGTGTTCCCGTCTACGCGGGCATGGTCATCGGCATCTGCAGCCGCAATGAGGACATGACCGTCAACGTCTGCAAGCGCAAGCAGCTGACCAATATGCGCGCCGCCGGTTCCGATGATGCCATCCGCCTGACGCCCCCCAAGCAAATGTCTCTGGAGCAGTGCCTGGAGTTCCTGGCCGACGACGAGCTGCTGGAATGCACCCCCAAGAGCCTGCGCATCCGCAAGCGGGAGCTGGACCACGCCGCCCGTATGCGCGAGCTGATGAAGAAAAGAGCACAGAATTAACCCAATCCCCGCTGCCAAAAGCAGCGGGGATTTTTTCATGAATTTGCGAAGCCACGGTAGTAGGGTGTCACACTTTAAAATTGTAATTTATCGTACTGTTTCGTAGGGCGGGGTCATGACCCCGCCGATCAGGTAACGAAACCTGCCAGGTTGGATAAATGGATTCCGATGCCGACTTTTCTGCCATTCTTCCGTGGTTTTTGGAAATGATTCCATTCAACGTACAAACAAAAAACCGGAACCGGGTCGGCGGGGTCATGACCCCGCCCTACGAAAACATCCCTTCAAATTACAATTTGCCGCAATGCTGAGTCAAACCGATATGCAAAAAATTCTTTAACGGACTATCTTTTTGTGTATCTGAACCGTTATACTGAATGAAAGCGCTTTTGAGAGGGGAGGGAGCCAACGTGGATGGGGATCTGGGATTGATTCTGCGGATGAGAAACGGCAGCGAGCGGGCGGCGGAGGAATTCGTGCGCAAGTACTATGGCGCCATTGGGAAATACTGCCTGCTTCACTGCCGGAACAAATCCGACGCCGAGGACATGACCCAGGTGGTATTCGAGCATTTCTTCCGCAGCTTCCCGGAATACCGGCACCACGGAAAGGCCCTGAACTATCTGTACACCATTGCCGCCAATGTCTGCCGGGACTATGCCCGCCGGGAAGAGCCGCTGCCGCTGGAGGAGCTGGAATCGGAGCCCGAAGCCCCGCCGGGGCAGGAGGATACCATATTGGATGTCCGAAGGGCGCTGCAAAGCCTTCCCCAGGAGCTCCGGGAGGCGGCGATCCTCTATTTCTTCCAGGACCGGAAGCAAACGGAGATCGCCCGGATTCTGGGCATCGGGCTGCCATTGGTGAAATATCGCATCCGCAGGGCCAGGGAGCTGCTGCGGGAGCAATTACGGGAGGCGGTAACAGTATGAAACCGAAATATGACATTCCCTTTACCCCGGATGAGGAGAAAATCCAGAGAACCGTTTCGGCTTCCCTGGCGGCTTTCCGGGCGGGGCAGGAGCAGCAGCGCGCCGGGTACCCGGCGTTTCTGCTCCAGCAGAGCCGCTATATCCGCAAGCGCTGGTGGGCGCTGCAGGGGCTGCTGCTGGCGCTGATGGGCTGGCTGCTGCGGCAGATGCAGACCGATCTGGCGGTGCGCCGCTGTCTGGGTACCATTGCGCCGCTGTTTGCCCTGCTGATTCTGCCGGAGCTGTGGAAAAACCGGGCCAGCGGCGCCACGGAAATTGAGGGCACCACCTTCTATTCCCTGCGGCAGGTCTATGCCGCCCGGCTCACCCTCTTTGCCGGGGCGGATTTGCTGCTGATGTCGGTGTTCTTGCCGGGGATGGCCACCACGGCGCGGATCGACCTGCTGGAGCTGGGCATCCACTTCCTGCTGCCCTTCTGCGTCACCTGCTGCATCTGCCTGCGCTGCCTTTACTGCCGGCGGGTGCGCTCGGAGCTGGTGCCCATGCTGCTGAGCATGGTGTGGACGGGGCTGTGGCTGCTGGTGGTGCTGAATGAAACCGTCTACCATACCATTTCTGCCCCGGTGTGGATGCTGCTGCTGGCCGCCTCGGTGTGCTGCCTCATCTTCTGCGTCCTGCGGGGACAATACAATCTGAAAAACTGGGAGATTCAACCGATATGGAGCTGAAATTGACAGAACTGACCAAAACCTTCGGCAGCGTCAATGCCGTGGATCATGTCAGCTACACCCTGGGCCGGGGTGTCTATGGCCTGCTGGGCGTCAACGGCGCAGGCAAGACCACCCTGATGCGTATGCTGACCACCCTGGTGAAACCCACCTCCGGCGCCATCACGCTGGACGGCAGGGATATCTTTGCGCTGGACCGGAGCTACCGGAACCTGCTGGGCTACCTGCCCCAGGAGTTCGGCGTATACCCGGAGTTTACGGTGCAGGATTACCTGCTGTACATCGCCTCCATCAAGGGCCTGCGCCCCGCTGCGGCAAAGGAACGGGTGAAGGCGCTGCTGCATCAGGTGGGACTGACCAAGGCAAGGAACAAAAAGATGAAGGCCCTCTCCGGGGGCATGAAGCGCCGGGCGGGGATTGCCCAGGCCATGCTCAACGACCCGAAAATTCTGATTCTGGACGAGCCCACGGCGGGCCTGGACCCCAACGAGCGCATCCGCTTCCGCAACCTCATCAGCGAGCTGGCCTCGGATCGAATTGTGCTGCTGTCCACCCACATCGTTTCCGACATCGAGAGCATTGCGGATGAGATCCTGCTGATGAAGGACGGGAAAATCACCACCTCCGGTACGGCAGAGGATCTGATTGCGGCGATGCCGGAGGACGTGTGGAGCATCACGGTGCCCAGGGAGACGGCGGGCAATTACCTGAAGTCCTTCAAGGTCTCCAATGTCCGCTCCGTCCCCGGCGGCGCCCAGCTTCGGGTGCTGTCCGCATTACAGCCCTCTCCGGAGGCGGTTTTGGAGGATGCCACGCTGGAGGATCTGTTCCTCTCTTACTTTGGCGAGAAAGCAGGTGACAGTCATGATGAAATTTGAACTGAAAAAGGTATTGCGCAAGACCAGCAGCCGGATTGCCCTGTTCCTGCTGGCGGCGATTCTGATTCTCAACTGCTGGCTGACCATCGGCAATATCTGCTGGGTCAACGGGCAGGGGGAATCGGAGTACGGCATTTCCTCCATTCAAAAGGTCCGGGATGCCCAGAAAGCGTGGGCAGGTTTCTTGGACGAGGAGCACCTGCGCTCCGTCCTGACAGAGCTGAAGCGCATCGAAGCCACCCCGGAAGCCCAGTCCTCCGACTACCATCAGAACGACATCGCCTTCGGCTGGAAGCAGGGAATGTCCGATATCCGGGATCTAATGAACCTTTCCTTCGCTTCCGGCTTCCGGAATTACGACTATTATGTCGCGGAAACCGTATCGGAAGACCGGCTCTCCCAATTTGATGAAAACCGCATCCGGCTTCTGAAGCAGTGGCTCCGGGGAAATGACCAGTATTCCGATGCGGAAAAGGCCTTCCTGATCAAGCAGTATGAGGCGCTGGAAACCCCCATGTACTATGACTACTGCCTGGGCTGGGTGAAGACCTGCGAAGGCGCCATGCTCCCCATCGCAATGTGTGTGCTGATTCTGGGCTACATCGTCGCCGGATTCTTTGCCGATGAATTCCGCTGGCACACCGATTCCATTCTCTTCTCCACCGTCCACGGACGGAAAAAGGCGGTGAGCACCAAGATGAAGGCCATGCTGCTGCTGGTCACCGTGGCCTATTGGAGCGTAATGCTGATTCACTCGGTGGTTCTGCTGGGCATCATCGGCTTTGACGGCGCCAACTGCCCCATCCAGAGCAATCTCACCGGCTGGCGCTGCTTCTACAACGTCACCAACTGGCAGCAGTATGCCATCGTGCTGGCGCAGGGGTATCTGGGCATTCTGTTCTTCTCCCTGCTGACCATGTGGATCAGCGCAAAAACCCGGTCGGCGGTGTTTGCGGTGACGGTGCCCTTCATTCTGGTGTTTCTGCCTTCGATTCTGGAAAATCTGGAGCTTAGCTGGGTGGACAGAATTCTCTGCCTGCTCCCCGACCAGCTGATCCTGCTGGGAGGCAGATTCCAGGATTTCAATCTGGTGTCCATCGGAAACCGGGTGTTTGGCTCGATCCCCTTTGATGCCGTGCTGTATCTTGCCCTGACGGCGCTGCTGATTCCCATGTGCTATCAGGAGTTCCGCAGAAAACAGGTTCTATAATGACTGCCGCGCCGGTTCTGTTTCCGGCGCGGCATTTGCGTGATGCGGAATTGACAGCAAATCGGGATGCTGGTAAAATAGGGGAAAATGCTGAAAAGGAGAAAATCATGGACACCGGAAGACTTATCATTGTGGAGGGGCTTCCAGCCAGCGGAAAGAGTACCGCAGCATCCCGGATTGCCGCCATGCTGGAAGACCGGGGAAACCGGGTCATCTGTTGGGATGAAGGGGCTGCCGGACATCCGGCGGATTACGACAATTACGATTTCCCGGATTTTGAGACGGAACGCGAAAAGATTTTGGAAAAATGGCGGCAGTTTGTACAGACGGCGAAGGAGGACACCACCTATGTCTTCAACTGCATCTTCCTCCAGAACCCCATGTGCGAGACCATGATGCGCTTCGATCTGACGGAGGAGGAGTCCTGCGCCTATATCCGCGAAGTTGCCGAAATCATCCGCCCCATGAATCCGCTGATCCTCTATCTGAACCAGGAGAACGTGAAGACAGCCGTGGACGGCGTTCTGCAGGAGCGGGGCGACGGCTGGCTGAACGCGGTGATCGGCTACCATGTGGACCAGGGCTACGGCAAGCGGCTGGGCCTTTCCGGCTATGCGGGGTACCTTGCCTGCCTGCAGGAGCGCCGGAGCAGAGAACTGCGAATTCTGGAACAAACCGGCCTGGATCACCGCATCCTGAACGCCCGTCCCTCCGAGGCGGAACTCGCCGGCGTCATGGAATTACTCCGCACCCCTGTAGGGAAAAACGCAAAGTAAAACCCAGAAGCATATAAAAAAGTGCTTATCGGCATTGCTCAGCAACCTTGCGAAATTGTAATTTTGCGGGCAGATTTTTGGTCAGGCCACTGTAGGGGAGGCTATTAGCCTCCCGCCACGTTGGTCGACTGGGTGT
>CALYTP010000060.1:0-10574 GCA_945486915.1 uncultured Clostridia bacterium
GCTGACAGCTCCCTCCCAGAGGGAGCCTTGGTGCACGCTGTTCGTTACCCGGTTCTATGCAACGCACAGACATATTCCAATTGTTATGTGGGATGCCCCACAAATGAATGCTTTTTTCAGCAAAATAATAAGCCATGGCGGGATTGATACCTGCCATGGCTTTTGCTTTGTTATTCTTCTTCGTCGTCTTCTTCGGGGGCGGGGCAGCCGGAGCTGTTGTGGCCGTTGTAGCTGCCGATGGTGGTCTGCTTTTTGGGGCTGAGCAGCAGGCCCAGAAGCATCCCCACGGCGGTGCAGGCCACGGCGCCGTAGATCAGCTCCCGGTTGGTGCGGGTGCAGACCTTGTCCGGCTCGGTGACGGCCTGCCGGATGTTATGGGAAATGGAGTTGAGAATTTCTTTCATGGAGGACACCTCTTTGCGTGTTATCGGACGGATTTTGCGTACTCTGTGGGGGTGATGCCAAATTTGTCCTTGAACTGCCGGGAGAAATGGTGGACGGTGGAATACTGCAGGACGGCGGCGATCTGGGTGAAGTTCATGTTGTTTTCCCGGATCATCTGCTTGCTCTCCTGGAGCTTGATGCGGCGGATGTATTCGCCGGGGGAGATCTGCAGGTTTTTGTGGAAGAGCACCGTCAGGTAGCTGGGGCTCACGTCCACCTGGGCGGCCACCATGGGCACCGACAGCTTTTCCCGGATGTGGGCGGCGATGTATTTCTGGGCCTGGCGGATGATCTCGTTCTCGTTGTGCACCAGGTTGGCGTTTTTGAGCTTACTGCCGGTGGGCTTCAGGGCCTCCCGCAGAAGGACCAGCAGCAGCTGGGTCAGCTGGGCGACGATGATGTCCGTGGAGAAGCTGTCCATCCGCTCCTGCTCCCGGAGCATACTCTGCAGCAGGTCTGCCACCTGCTGGGGGGCGGTGAACTTGTGGTTCAGCAGCGGCGTCAGGTCCATGCCGTCCATATCGAAGGAGATGGTGATGAACCGGGGCGCGATGCCGATGTCGGCGTACTGCATATGCCACTGATTGGGGCCGTAGATCACCAGGTCGCCCTGCTTGAGAAGCAGGTCCTGGCCCTCCACCACAGAGTGCAGCTCGCCCTGATCCACGTAGGTCAGCTCCGGCATGGGATGGGATTCCCCGGGGAAGAGGAAACCCTGCTCCTTTTCCTGATAGAAAAAGGTGAAGACCCGGTCGATGCGGACACCGGAGGAAAGCTGGGTGTCCCGGTCCGGGCCGAAGCCCAGGGACTCGGGGGGAATGCGGCTGTAGAGCTGCACCGTGGCTTCCCCCTGGAAGGTGCTCAGGCCGAAGCGCACATCGGGGTTGAGCTGGACGGCTTTGTCCAGGTAATAGTGAAGATACTGCCCCTCCTGATTGCAGATGGACAGGACGGTCATGCCGCCGGCGCCGGAGATCCAGGTATTTTCCACCGTGCGGTAGAGCATCAGCCGGGAGCCGGCCGGATGGATCACCAGCGCGGAATCCCTGGGGTAGGGGTCGGCGCTCTGCGCCCGCTCGGGGTGTACGATGCCGAAATTCTTCAGCGCGATCTGATTCAGATTCTGGATCATTGCAGCAAACCTCCCATACCCGGATGATGTGAACGGCGGACCAGTTTCATTATAATCAGTACGCCGGAAAAAGGCAATGGTTTTTTCGGCTTTGTAGACATAACTTTCTGGGACGCGGGCGCAAAAAATTGAGGCCAATTCTTGTGCACAATCACCATTGTGGGCGGCCCGGGAGGACAGGCCATACCGGCGTCCGGGAATGCGATGGCGGAAAAGATAAGAAAATGGTAAAACAGCAGCAGAGAATGGAAAACAGACCGCGGAAAACCCGTTCCGGCAGGAATCACTGCGGCAAAAAAAGCACAAGCAGGGTCAAGGCGGGAACGGGGGGGCGTTGAAAGAAATGACAAAAACAGGCGACTCTGTGGAAAATATTTGTTGACAACGACGATGTGTTATGTATAATAGAAGTGTGCAGAGGGAAATCACGCCATTCAAGAAATTGATAAAGCCATTCCCCGCATGATTATTTTACTGGAGGAGAACGAAAAATGAGGAAAATGAAGAAGTTCATTGCTATGCTCCTGGTTCTGGCCATGACCCTGGCGGTTTGCGGCGTTGCTGCTTATGCCGAGGGCGAGAAGACCACCGTCACCATGATCGCCGCACAGTACGGCCCCAAGACCGGCGACTGGTGGGCTGACTTTGAAGTCAAGTTTGAACAGTCCCATCCCGACATCGACCTGGTGGTGGATGTTGTCTCCTGGAACGATATCTACACCGTGGTGAATACCCGGCTGTCCAACCGCAACGCCCCCGACCTGCTGAACATCGACGTCTTCGCCGATTACCAGGCTGACGGCCTGCTGCTGCCCGCCGAGAAGTGGTGCTCTCCCGAGACCTATGCCAAGATGTACCCCGCCTTCCTGGAGCAGTCCGTGGTTGACGGCGTTGTCTGGGCCGTTCCCGATCTGGCTTCCGCCCGCGCCATGTACTACAACAAGGACATCCTGGAGGCTGCCGGCGTGGAAGTACCCACCACCTGGGAAGAGCTGACCGCTGCCTGCGAAGCCATCAAGGCTTACAACCCCGACATCTACCCCTGGGGCATTGACATGACTACCGACGAAGGCCAGGCTGCGTTTGCTTACTACACCTGGGGCAATGGCGGCGGCTTCGTGGACGAAGAGGGCAACTGGATCCTGAACTCCGAAGAGAACATCGCTGCTGTGGAATACGCCGTGGGCCTGGTCAATGCCGGCCTGACCAACTCCGATCCCTCCAACAACACCCGCTATGACCTGCAGGATCTGTTCTGCGCAGGCAAGCTGGCCATGATGATCGCCCCCAACGCTCTGTCCAGCCAGGCTGGCGCTGCCGGTGTCAACTACGGCTTCGCTGCCATCCCCAACAACACCGGCGTTTCCGTCTCCGCCGGCGTTATGGACCGCATCATGTGCTTCGACAACGACTACACCGAAGAAGAGCTGGCTGCCGTCACCGCAGTTGTGGACGCTTTCTATGACGACGTTCCCTACTCCGAGTGGGTGCTGATGGAAGGCTTCCTGCCCGCCACTTCCGCCGGTGGTGAGGCCTGCGCCGCTGCCGATCCCGCCATGGGCGCCTGGATCGACATCGTTGGCTCCGCCAAGTTCTACCCCACTGCCAAGGCTGAGTGGGCAGACGTGAAGCAGGGCGTTATCAATGTCGAGCAGCGCGCGCTGCTGGGCGAGAACGTCGCTGACCTGCTGAACGAGCTGCAGGAAGAGATCGCCGGTTAATTCCATAACCAATCGTTCATCCATAACGGCGGGCCGGACCCTCGTGGCCCGGCCCGCCGCCTTTTTTCGGAAGCGATGAGGAATCAGGCACCAGGCATCAGATTGAAAAGTTCTGATGCGGAAAACGCTGATGCCTGATGCCTGATTCCTGATTAGATAAAGGGGGTATCTGCGTGAAATCCAAGAAACAATCCAGTCTGCTGCACCGGTCGGAGCCCTATCTGTGGATCCTGCCCAGTGTGCTGCTGATGTCCGTCTTCATCATCGTGCCCATCGGCTGCGTGTTTTACATGGCCTTCAGCAAGGTCACCAAGGCAGGTCTGGTGAAGGGCTTCAACGGCGTTGCCAACTTCTCCAAGGTGCTTGGCAGCAAGGCCTTCAGCGTGGTGCTGAGCAATACGCTGGTATGGACCGTGGTGGTGGTGGGACTGTCCACGCTGCTGGGCTTCATCCTGGCGCTGCTGCTGAACAACAAGTTCAGGGGCAGGAAGATCGCCAGAGCCATCATCGTGTTCCCCTGGGCCACAACCCTGGTCATCCAGGCCAGCGCCTGGAAGTTCATCATCGACACGGACTATGGCGCGCTGAACACGCTGCTCAAATCCCTGGGCATCATCTCCAGCAACATCAACTGGACGCCCAGCCCCAGCGCCTACTTCGCCTGGGAAATCGCCTGCGGCATTTTCGTCACCATTCCCTTCGTCTGCTTCACCGCCCTGTCGGGTCTTCAGAGCATCGA
Source organism: uncultured Clostridia bacterium (assembly GCA_945486915.1). Lineage (GTDB taxonomy): Bacteria > Bacillota > Clostridia > Oscillospirales > Oscillospiraceae > Faecousia. Next base: position 4,037 of record CALYTP010000060.1, read on the forward strand.
CAATTCCTATTATGAGGCGGCTACTGTGGACGGCGGCAACTACTGGCAGCAGCTGTTCCACATTACCCTGCCGCTGGTGAAGCCCAGCCTCACCGTGGCCACGGTGCTGAACATCATCTACGTGTTCAATTCCTTCCCCATTGTCTGGACCATCACCAAGGGCGACCCCGCCAACCGCACCGATACCCTGGTGACCTACCTGTACAAGCTGGCGTTCTACAACGGCAAGCAGGGCGAGGCGGCTGCGGTGAGCGTCATCGGCTTCCTGATCCTGCTGGTCTGCGCCAGCGTCTACATGATCTCCACGCTGAAGAAAGGGGATGAATGATTGTGGAAAATCGTCAGATCAATTACAAAAAGGCCATTTCCCGTGTCCTGCTGTACTTTGTGATCATCGATATCTGCCTGCTGACCCTGTACCCCTACTTTGTGATGCTCACCACCGCCCTGAAGACCCGCCCGGAGATCTTCTCCATGGAGGGAAAGCTGATGCCCATCAAGGCCATGTGGAGCAATTTCGCGGATATCTGGCAGAAGGCGCCCATGGCGAAGTATATGGTCAATTCCATGATCATCGCCTTTGGCTCCACCGCCATCGCCATGGTCTGCGGCATTCCCGCGGCCTATGCCCTGGCCCGGATGAAGTTCAGGGGGCAGACCGCGTTTCTGGGCTTCATCATCGTGTCCCAGATGTTCGCCCCTGTGGTGCTGCTGATCGGTATTTACAAGGTCATGCAGTTTCTGAACCTGACCAACAGCCTGCTGGGTCTGATCTTTGTCAATGCCGCCTTCAACCAGGCCTTCACCATCTGGCTGCTCCGGGGCACCTTCCTGAGCATCTCCCCGGAGATGGAGCAGGCTGCCACCATCGACGGCTGCAACCGGGTGCAGGCTCTGCTGCGGGTGCTGGTTCCCGTGGCTGCCCCCGGCATCGTCACCACCCTGATCTTCATCTTCATCAACGCCTGGAATGAATACACCGTGGCCCTGTGCCTGATCTCCTCTGATACCCTGAAGCCGCTGACCGTGGGCATCAACATCTTCAACGGCTACAATATGATCGAGTGGCAGTATCTGTTTGCCGCATCGCTGTTTGCCATCATGCCCGTGGTCATCCTGTTCATGTCCATCGAAAAGAACCTGACCAGCGGCCTCACCGCCGGCGGCGTCAAGGGCTGATTGGGAGGATCGTCAAATGGAAGCATTGCACAAATCCGTTCTGGAGCAGTTCCGGCTGGATGCTCCGGCTGTCAGCTGTGAGCGCTACGGCTGCGGACACATCAACGAAACCTATCTGGTGGTCACCCAGTCCGGGCGGCGGTACATCCTCCAGAAGATCAGCAACCGGGCCTTCCCGGATGTGGCCGGACTGCAGGAGAACATCGCCGCCGTCACCGCCCACCTGCGCAAGCAAACCGACGATCCCAACGGCGCTCTGAACCTGATTTCCACCAAAGCAGGGGAGAGCTGGCACCACCAGGGGGAGAACAGCGACTGGCGGGTCTACGATTTCGTGGAAAACAGCATCTGCCTCCAGGCACCGGAGAGCCCCGAGGATTTTTACCAGAGCGCCATCGCCTTCGGCACCTTCCAGCAGCAGCTGGGCACCTTCCCGGCGGAAACCCTCCACGAGACCATAAAGAATTTTCACAACACCCCCGACCGCTACCGACTGTTCCGTCAGGCGGTGGAGGAGGATGCGGTGGGCCGGGCCGCGCAGGTTCAGCCGGAGATCGCCTTCGCGCTGTCCCATGAGGAAATCGGCGGTGAGCTGATGCGGATGCTCCGGGAGGGCGCATTGCCCCTGCGGGTGACCCACAACGACACCAAGCTGAACAACGTCATGCTCAGCCGGGATACCCGCACCCCGCTGTGCGTCATCGATCTGGACACCACTATGCCCGGACTCAGCGCCTATGACTTCGGCGATTCCATCCGGTTCGGCGCGGCCACGGCGGCGGAGGACGAGAAGGACCTGAACAAAATGACCATGTCCCTGGATCTGTTCCGGATCTTCACCCGGGGCTTCCTGCGCGCCTGCCCGGGGCTTACGGAAAAGGAGCGTCAGGTGCTGCCCCTGGGAGCGCTGACCATGACGCTGGAATGCGGCGTGCGGTTCCTGACGGATTATCTGGCGGGGGACCACTATTTCGGAATTCACTACCCGGAGCATAATCTGGACCGCTGCCGAACCCAGTTTAAACTGGTGGCTGACATGGAAGCGAAGATGGATAAAATGAATGCCATCGTCCGGGAAGAATACGAGAAAAACACATAACAAAACCCCGGCTGCCCCCCCAAAAAGGGAGCAGCCGGGTTCATTCTTTGTGCATATCGGTTTGACGCTTCATTGCGACAAATTGTAGTTTGGCGATGAGAGTTACCACCCGGCCAATGTAGGGGAGGATATCATCCTCCCGCGCAGTGCAAGCCCTCAAAAGGCAATCACGTTGGGCGAATTCGTATCTATGTCCAACATTTTTCCATTCAACCGAACACTCGGAAACCGAAACCTGGCGGGAGGCTAATAGCCTCCCCTACAGAGATCAGAGCAAAAATCTGCCCGCCAAATTGCAATTTATGTGTTACACCCTACTGCGATGTGTGGCGGAATTTTTACCGCTGGTAGTCGAACTGCAGATCGTAAATGTCCACGGTGTCGCCGTCCTGGATGCCCATTTCCTCCAGACGGGTGAACAGGCCGCATTTGCGCAGCTGCTGGTCGAAATAGTTCCGGGACTCGTAGTCGTCAAAATTGATGTTCATAACCAGACGCTCCAGCCAGGTGCCGGTGATGACCCAGGTGGAACCCAGGTGCTCGATGGTCAGCTCGGTGGGGTCGCCAGCTTCGGCGATGAGCTCCACGTACTCCGGCTCATAGATGATGACAGGGGGCAGAGTGCGCAGCTTTTCTGCCACCACCCGCATCAGATTCCGGGTGCCCTGGGTGGTGCCTGCGGAAATTTCATACAGCTCGCAGCCGGCAGCTTCCACGCAGGCGCGCAGACGCTGCAGATTGTCGCTGTCCGGGGGCAGCAGGTCAATCTTGTTGGCGGCAACAATCATGGGGCGGTTGCTCAGATCCACGGAGTAGTTGGCCAGCTCGTCGCAGATGGCGTTGAAATCCTCCACCGGGTCCCGGCCCTCGCTGCCGGAGACATCCACCACATGCACCAGAAGGCGGCAGCGGTCAATGTGCCGCAGGAAGTCGTGGCCCAGGCCGGCGCCCTCGGCGGCACCTTCAATGATACCGGGGATATCGGCCATGACGAAGGACACGCCCTCGTCCACATAGATGACGCCCAGGTTGGGAAACAGGGTGGTGAAGTGGTAGTTGGCGATTTTGGGGCGGGCGTTGGAGGTGACGGAGAGCAGGGTGGATTTACCCACGTTGGGGAAGCCCACAAGGCCCACGTCGGCCAGCAGCTTCAGCTCCAGAATGATGTCCCGCTCCTGGCCCTTCAGGCCTGCCTTGGCAAAGCGGGGAACCTGGCGGGTTGCGGTGGCATAGTGGGCATTGCCCCAGCCGCCCCGGCCGCCTCTGGCGATGACGAAGTCTTCGCCGGTGGACATGTCCACGATGATCTGATTGGTCTCGGCGTCCCGTACCACGGTGCCCCGGGGCACATCGATGATGAGAGGATCGCCCCGCTTGCCGCTCATCTTGCGGCCCAGGCCGTTGACGCCTGCCTGGGCGACGTATTTTCTCTTATAACGGAAGTCCAGCAGGGTGGACATGTTGTCGTTGACGTGGAGAATGACGCTGCCGCCATGGCCGCCGTCGCCGCCGTCGGGGCCGCCGGAGGCCACATATTTCTCCCGGTGGAAGGCCACGGCGCCGTCGCCGCCCCGTCCGCCCACCACGGTGATTCGGACTTTATCTACAAACATTTCTTTTCTCCTTTTGCGTATGCCGCCGGTGGGGGAAGGCAGGCTCCTTCGGTTACTCCTCCCGGTAGTGGCTCATCATGGCCTTGAACATCTCCTGGGTGGATGGCGGCGTATAGGTGATTGCGTTGGCACCGGCCTCGATGGTGGCGAGAATGGTATGGGGCTTGTTGCCGCCGGTGGCGATGATGGGGATGTCGGGAAATTGACTGCGGATGCGGCGAACCAGCTCCGGTGTCTTTTCCGCAGCGGCCACATTCAGAATGGATGCCCCGCACTCGATCCGTGACGCCACATTGGTCTTTTCATCCGTCACGGTGATGATGGTGGGGATATCCACCGACCGGGACACAGCCAGCAGGTTCCCATCGGAAATGGGGGCGTTCAGCACCACGCCCATGGCGCCCTGGCTCTCCACGTCCTTGGCCAGGGAGATGGTGCGCAAACCTTGGGTGGTGCCGCCGCCCACGCCGCAGAACACGGGGATATAGGAGGCCTTGATGATGGCGTCGCTGATGGACTGCTGGGGGGTGAAGGGATAGACCGCGAACACCGCGTCGGCATCGCAGTTTTTGATGATGGCAAGGTCGGTGGTGAAGACCAGGCTTTTGATCCGCCTGCCGAAGATGACGATGCCGCTGGCCTTCAGAATTTCCTTGGGCATCTCCAGAATGTGGTGCCGCAGGCGACTTTCCACCTGGGGAATCTGCTTTTTGCTTTGCTGCTCCATGGGGTTCATCCTTTCCGAAATCGCTTTCCCAAATATGGAAATAAATACTATCATAGACGGAAAGAATGAACCAAATGGGAAGAAAGGAAAAACAAAGTGTGAAAGAATGCTAAAAAAGGACTGCGGCAAATACATGCAGCAGTCCTTCTGAGGGCTATACGGAATTACTGCTCAGCGTAAACGGAGCACTTCCGGCGATCCTTACCCATGCGCTCGAACTTGACGGTACCGTCAATCAGTGCGAACAGGGTGTCGTCCTTGCCGATACCAACGTTGGTGCCGGGATGGATGTGGGTGCCTCTCTGGCGAACCAGAATGTTGCCGGCCAGAACGAACTGACCGTCGGCACGCTTCACGCCCAGACGCTTGGACTCGGAATCACGGCCGTTCTTGGTGGAACCGCCGCCCTTGTGGTGAGCGAAGAACTGAATACCAATCTTCAGCATGGTGTTACACCTCCAAAACTTCGATATAATCAGGATAATCATCCCGCAGACTGCAGAGGGTGAGCATCATGCCGGCAAGAACTGCCTGGACGCTTTCTTCCTCATCGCAGGAAGCGGGGAGGGTCAGGGTGATGCGTGCATCCTGCTCCTTGACCCGCACCTTGGCCTTTGCGCCGCACACATCATTGATGGTGGCTTCGGCCATGGTGACAACAGCGGAGATGGCGGCGCAGATGATATCCGCACCTGCTTCAGCATAGCCGCTGTGACCCGAAACGGAGAATCCGGTGATTCTGTCGTCTTCGGTGAAAAACTCGCATCTTGTCATACTTACAGAGCGATCTTGGTGATCTCCACCTTGGTGTAGGGCTGACGGTGGCCGATCTTCTTCTTCTCGTTCTTCTTGGCCTTGTACTTCAGAACGTGGATCTTCTTGCCCTTACCGTTCTTGATGACCTTGGCCTCGACAACGGCACCCTCAACAGTGGGAGCGCCGATCTTGGAATTCTCGCCATCCAGAACAGCCAGAACCTGATCGAACTTCACTTCTGCCTCGGCCTCGACGCCCAGCTTCTCAACGAACAGGACGTCACCCTCGGACACGGTGTACTGCTTGCCTCCGGTTACGATAACTGCCTTCATGTTTGTTTCACCTACTTTATTTGTGTAGTCTCGCTCTTGAGGCGGGGACACCAAAGCGCACCAACTTAAGCCTCTTCAATGCGGCGTGACTATTCTAGCATCCCGACGCCCCGTTGTCAAGGACTTTTTTAAACATTTTTGGCCATATTTTCACCCGCCAACCTATAAAATTGTAATTTGGCGGTGAGAGTTACCACCCAGCCAATGTAGGGGAGGATATCATCCTCCCGCGCAGTGCAAGCCCTCAAAAGGCAATCACGTTGGGCGAATTCGTATCTATGTCCAACATTTTTCCATTCAACCGAACACTCGGAAACCGAAACCTGGCGGGAGGCTAATAGCCTCCCCTACAGAGACCAGAGCAAAAATCTGACCGCCAAATTCCAATTTGCAGGTGTTCCGCTTTGTGGGCATGGCGGAGGCGTCCGCAACAATTTCGGGAAGAATCAGAAAGAAAATGCTTGACAAAAAATGGACAATGCTGTATAATACAACCTGTCGTTACGGGCAGGTTTTGATTTGGACGATTAGCTCAGCTGGTAGAGCATGCGCTTGACGTGCGCAGGGTCAGCGGTTCGAGTCCGTTATCGTCCACCACAAAAACCCGCCCGAACCATGGACGATTAGCTCAGCTGGTAGAGCATGCGCTTGACGTGCGCAGGGTCAGCGGTTCGAGTCCGTTATCGTCCACCACAAAGACACGGTTTGCGCCGTGTCTTTTTTCTTTTGCCCAGCCACTGTTGCGGTGCGTATCAAAAAATTGTAATTTGGCGGTGTGCACCAAAGGCTCCCTCTGCGAGGGAGCTGGCCGCGAAGCGGACTGAAGGAGAGA
>CALYTP010000061.1:0-10430 GCA_945486915.1 uncultured Clostridia bacterium
CTGCATTTTGTTGAAATAGTACAATCGTTTCGTGTTTTCAGATACGCCCTAGTATGATATGGCAAACTGGTGGAGCGCCATGGACGCCGGGAGCGTTCCTGACAGCCGGAAACCATCACTGGCAGCTGTCGTACTGCTTTTGTAAATACTCCAGGCAGCTTTGCGCGTTCTCGGGGGTGGTGTTCTCCAGCGTGCCAAAGATGAAGGGCTTTTCCCGCTTGGCAAAACGGAGAATCCGGGTGTAATCCATACCGCCTGTACCGGCGCCGGTTGCCTTCAGCTGCCCACCGGCATCCTGGCGCAGAAAATCCTTAAAATGGATCATGGCAATGTCCTTGCCCAGCAGCTCGATGGCCTCATCCATGACCTCGTCCCGGCGGTCCACGTTTTCCAGGCTCAGCAGGTTCACCGGATCGAACAGGATCTGCAGGTTGTGGCTTCCGATCTCATCCAGCACCATCCGGGCCCGTCTGGCATCGCAGACGATATGGCGGACCACTGGCTCGATGGCCACAATGACGCCAAACTGCTCCGCGCAGCGCACAACCGGCTTCAGATTCCGAATGAAGGTGGACAAAGCCTTGTCGCTGCGGCATTCCGGGCAGAATTGATACTCCGGGTTGGGCGCGCCGGTCTCCGTCCCCACCATTCCGCAGCCCAGCAGGCTGGCGAACCGGATGTGGGCATAGTATTTCTCCTGAATGGCCGCCAGTGCTGCTTCGTCCGGGTGGGCCAGATTCAGATAGTTGCCCAGCACCGCGATGTCCATGCCGTTTTTCTCAAACAGACGGCGAAGATACAGGGCATAGCCGGGGGTCAGGGCACCGGGGGTGCAGGGGTATTCCTTCAGAGCCTTGCTGAGGGCCAGGTGGACACAGGTGAACCCCTTTTGCCGGATCAGGGGCAGCAGCTGCTCCATGGGCAGCTTTTCGGCGTCGTGCAGACGCAGACCGAATTGAATCATAGTCAGAACGCTCCTTTTCTTACGGCCGCAGCAGCGCCACGGCAACATCATTTACATTGGTTCCGGTGGGACCGGTGACGATCAGACCGCCTGCGGCTTTCAGGGCGTGGTAGGCGTCATTGTCTTGCAGAACCGAAAACACATCCATTCCCGCGTCGGTCAGGGCGGCCAGGGTATCGCCGTCCACATAGCCCCCCGCTGCATCGGTTGGGCCGTCCGTTCCGTCGCTGCCGACGCTGAATACCGCCGCGCCCCGCAGTCCCGCGATACCGGGGGCGGCGGCAAGGGCAAGCTCCTGATTCCGTCCGCCCTTTCCCTGGCCCGTCAGATGGACCACCGTTTCTCCCCCGGCGATAAATGCCAGGGGCCTTCCGTCACCGGCATGGGTTTTCAGAATGCTGGCAAGGAAGCTGCCTGCCTCTCTTGCCTCACAGCAAAGCCGATCGCTCAGCAGCACCGGCTCATAGCCCCGGGCCCGGCATGCTTTTGCCGCAGCGGCGCACAGCTGCCGGACACTGCCGGTGATCCGGGTCTGCACATTGGTCAGGGCCTTGGGTGTCTCCCGGGCCAGGAGGGTTCCGGCCTGCCCGGACAGGCGAAGACCGTATTTCTCCGCAATGCCCAGGGCCTGGGCGCAGGTGGAGGAATCCGGATAGGCCGGACCGGAGGCGATCATATCCAAAGGATCCCCCAGAATGTCGCTCAGCACAATGGCGTACACCCGGGCGGGGGCGCAGGCCAGGGCAAACCGCCCGCCCTTCACCGCGGAAAGACGCTTGCGGATGGTGTTTATCTCCACGATGTCCGCCCCGCAGGCCAGAAGCTGACGGGTGACATCCTGCAGCTCTTCTCCCGGGATCAAAGGCTTTTCAAACAGAGCGCTGCCGCCACCGGACAACAGAAACAGCACCGTATCCTCCGGTCCTGTGTTTTGCACCAGGGCCAGTGCCTGTCCGGTGGCGAAAAAGCCGGCTTCGTCCGGCACCGGGTGCCCCGCTTCATAGCAGCGGACGCCGGGGATCGGGCCTTTCCCATGAGCGTATTTCGTGATGACGATACCGGCGTCCACGCCGCCCAGGGTATCCACCGCGGCCTTGGCCATCTGCCAGGCGGCTTTTCCGGCGGCGATCAGAAGCGTGCGGCCACTGCCGGGGGTAAACTGTGCAAGGGCGCGTCGCACCGCCTCGTCGGGCAGCACCGCCCGGATGCTGGCAGATACGATGGCGTCCGCGTCCGCCCGCAGGACCTGGTTCATAGGGCAGCCTCCTTCTGTTTTTTGGAAAGCAGTTTTTCGGGGGATATCTGCTTTGGCACAGCTCTATTTTATCAGGCTCCGGCTGCTTTTGCAACAGCTGCATCCGCTGCAGATGCCAAAAACGGTAATTCTTCAGGAAAACCAATCCGTGAACAGGCGGCGGGAAGGATAATGGGACTTGCAATCGTTCCCGGCCTGAGCTATAATAACTCCGCTGGCAAAATCAGGAAACACCGCACAATGGGAGCGCCTTGCTCCGTTATGCGGTGCTGCTTTTGCGGTTTTTGTTTGGAAAGGGGAATGAACTTGCATCCTGAAGAGGTTTTGACAGACCTTCGCCGCAGGATCCCCAGACAGTGGGTGATCTGCTTTGCGTCTGCCGTGGTTTTCGGCCTGTTGGCCCATATTTTTAAGCTCACCAACTTTATTCCCAACTGGGACTCCCTGCTGAACCTGTACACGGATCAGAACAAAACCGAGCTGGGGCGCTGCTTTTTGATGGAGGCCTGCTCCGTAAGCTCCTATTACGACCTGCCCTGGATCAACGGGCTTCTGTCGCTTCTGTACATCGCAGCGTCCTCCGTCTGCGTGGTTTCGCTGTTTGAGGTGAAGAAGACCATCCCGCTGGTGCTCATCGGCGGCCTGATGGCGACCTTCCCCACCGTCACCTCCACCTTTGCCTATATGTACACGGCGGACGGCTACTTTCTGGCGCTGCTGTGCGTGTGCATTGCGACGATTCTGGTGACCCGGAGCCGGAGGTACCTGCTCCCGGCGGGGGTGCTCATCGCCTTCGGCATGGGCGTTTACCAGGCCTATGTGACCTTCGCCATGGTGCTGATGCTGCTCATTCTTGTGGACCGCCTGGTGTTTCAGAAGGTCAGCCCCAGGGAGTTCTTCGCCCTTCTGGCGCGTTTCCTGGGAAGCGGCATCGTCGGCGCCGTGGGTTACTGGGGCGCCCTGAAGCTGATCACGGTGTTCTCCGGGGTGGAGCTTTCCCAGTACCAGAGCATCGACAGCGCCTTTTCCCTGGAACGGATCGACCTGCTGAAATCCCTGCGGAGGATCGCGGGGCATTTTGTGCGGTTCTTCTTTGATCTCTCCCAGGGCGTAAACCTGTATATCGTTTTGAATCTGGCGCTGTTTCTGCTGATCGGGTGGCTGTTCGTCGGCATCGTCCGCAGGCAGAAGACGGCAAAGGAACCGTGGAGGATGCTTGCCCTGCTGTGCTGCGTGGCGGCGGTTCCCTTTGCAGCCTTTGGTCTGTATCTGATCAGTGCCGATATGAGTTATCACAATGTCATGACCATGAGTCTGTGCCTGATCTATCTTATCCCGCTGATCTGCTACGACCGGATGCCCCGGGAGCGCACGGGAAGCAGCACGGCGCAGCAGTGGATGGTGCTTGTCCTGACCGCTTTGACGATTTACAATTTTACCCTCATTGCCAACATCAGCTATCAGAAGCTGTATATGGCCTATGAGCGCTCCTATGGCGTGGCTGTGCGGATGGCGGACCGCATCGAGCAGCTGCCGGAGGCGAAGGACTGCACGAAAATTGCCGCCTTCGGCTGTTTGCCCGGTGCTGAAGCCTTTTCATCGAACCTCCCGCCGGATATCACCGGGGTGACGGACAACTGGATCCTCCGCAAGCAGGACACCTCCATGGGAGAGAACGTGACCCAGGCGATGCTCCGGGACTACTGCGGCATCTCCTACGAGGACACCACCCAGGAGGAGAAGGAGCGCCTGGCCGAAACGGAAGCCTACCAGCAGATGCCCTGTTGGCCGGAGCCGGGGTCCATCGCCGCCATCGACGATGTCCTTGTGGTGAAGTATTCGGATGAAGACGCCCAATGACTGACCCATGTCATAGAAATAACCACCTCTGTATTCTGCGTACAGAGGTGGTTTTTGTTATCGGGCGCCGTCCCGCTTGAAGACCTTCTGAATGGTCTTCAGCAGGATGCGAAAGTCCTTGCCTGCGGACCAGCTGCTGATGTACTGCATATCCAGCCGGATGACTTCGTCGAAATCCGTGATGTCACTGCGGCCGGAGACCTGCCACATGCCGGTGATGCCGGGACGGAAGGTCATTCTGGCACGGTGATAGGGGGTGTACTTCTCCCATTCATCCAGCGTGGGAGGCCGGGTGCCCACCAGAGACATGTCGCCCTTGAGCACATTGAGGAACTGGGGAGTTTCGTCGATGCTGAAATCCCGGATGTAGTTGCCGATGCCCTTCTTGTAGGTGCCGTCGGGCAGAAACCTGGAGCCGATGATCCGGGGGTCCTCGTCCAGCTTGAACATCATGCCGTCGGCAACGCGGTTGGCCGATACCAGCTCTTTCTTTTTTTCCTCCGCGTCCATGCACATGCTGCGGATCTTATACATGGTGAAGGGCTTTCCGTTCCTGCCGATCCGGGTCTGCCGGAAGATGATGGGACCGGGGGACTTGATGTAGATCATCGGACCCACGACCAGGAGGATCAGTCCCGTGAGGATACAGCCCACAATGCCGCCGGCAATGTCCAGACACCGCTTCAGAAACGCCTGCCGCATGGAGACGATCCGGATGGAATCCGTCAGAACGGTGTAACCGCCGATGTTCTCCACGATCTGTTCCCGGCCGGTCTGTTCCTGCTCGGATTGGATGATCTTGTGCACGGCCACACCGGAGCCGGCGATGAGATTCAGCTCCTTCAGAAGCGCATGATAGTCGTCCCGGCTGAAGAAATTTCCGAATTCCACCAGCAGCTCATCCACCCAGTTCCGGGTGATATAGGCGGTCATGGTCTGCTGGTTTGCCACCACGGGGTAGGGGAACCCCTCCATCCCCGGCTCCCCATCCAGCACCACCAGGCCGCTGATGGTGGGAAGATCCATGGGATGCTTTTTCAGCATGGCCAGAACGCCCAGCATTTTGTCCGCATTGGCCACCACCAGCATGGAGTCCCTGTTCCGCTGGGTGCCGTATTTGCGCACGACGGGCTTCCAGAGACATCGGCCAATGTAGCTCAGGACGATGTACACAATGCACGTCAGGAAGACCACGATCCGGGAGTATTCGTTGCTCTGCTTTGTGCTGAACATATACAGGCTTCCCGTCAGAAGGAAGAAGAAACCATTGCTGATACAGGCTTTGGCCTCCTGCCAGTAGCCGCGCGTCGTGATGTTGTGCATGGCGTTGCCCAGCAGAATGGTCAAAAACTCCATCAGGATCAGAAACAGAAGCAGAGCCGAATAGTCCTGGTTCTCATAGGGATTCGCCCAGCCAAACCGGAGAAAATAGGCAATGCAGTAACTCAGTTGAAGACAGATAAAATCGATCAGAAGGAAATCAAAATGCTTTACCCAGCCGGAGGTTCTGCGACGATACATTTTTCTTCGCGCCCCACCTTTCCCAAAACAGTTTTCTGTCATTATAGCGCATAATAGCGGGCGATTCAAGGTAAAAATGGCGGTTTGCAGTTTTTGCCGGTTTTCCATGGGAATGCAGCGGAAACGGATGCCATCGGGAATGTGCCAGGGGCCCATTTTTTGCGGATTTTCCGGATTCTTTCTCTGTTCAGTCTTGTATTTTGCAAATGAAAACGTTATAATAAACAAAATATGCTTATTGGCATGACACTTACTCTTGTCCGCTGGTACTGCCAGCCGGATTGCAATTATGCTGCGTCAGCCGATAAACACAACCCAATTATCATTGTGGGGAGGGATTCGGTTGCCCCAGAATCGTTCGGATTTTGATGCCCTCGGCGATGCCATCGAGGCCATCATCGACCAGGCCATCAGCTCGCAGAATTTCCAGAAAATGAACCAGACCATTCGCCAGGTGGTGAGCTCGGCGGTGGATACCGGCAGCGAAGCAGTCCGCCGTGCGGTGGACGAAGCGGCGAAAAAAAGTGCAGCAGCCTCCAAGCCCGATGTGGTGGAGGAGCGCGGCGCCCGGCAGCAGCCCAGGCAGCAAACACGCCGGACAAATTACCGTTACCAGCCCAATGTAAACATCTATTCCAGCAAGCTGGGCACCCAGCGGGGAGCACCGCAGCAGTCCAATCTGCCGGTGCTGTACCAGAATACCTCCGGCAAGCTGGCAGGCGGAATTGTGAAGACGGTTTTCGGCGGCCTGATGACCTTCTTCGGCTCCGGCGGTCTGCTGGCGTCGGGAATTGTTTCCGCAGTCGTCGGCGGGGCACCTGCTGTGATCGCCATTCCCGGCGCATTCGCGGCGGCGGTGCTGGGCGGCGGCGTATGGCTTCTGTCCAACGGCATCCGCACCATCGGCAAGGTCAACCGCTTTGGCAAATACGTCAGAGCCCTGGGCCAGAAGACCCACTGCGAGCTGGCGCGGCTGGCCCGGGCGGTGGGAAAGCCCGAGAAGTTCGTGAAAAAGGAACTCAAGGGCATGATCGATGACGGCCTGTTCCTGGAGGGCCATCTGGACGAGGAGGGCACCAGCCTCATCACCAGCGATGATACCTTCACCCATTATCTGCAGACCAAGCGCCAGCAGGCTGTACAGAAGCAGCAGGAAGTGGTGGACGAAAAGCGCCGCCAGGATGAGGCGGATGCGCGCAAGCTCAGCGCCCAGGTGCAGGAGGTTCTGGATAAGGGCAATGCCTATCTGGTGCAGATCCGCAAATGCAACGATGCCATCCCCGGGGTGGAGATTTCCGAAAAAATCACCCGGATGGAGACCATCATTGCCAAGATCTTTGACCGGGCCAAGTCCCATCCCGAGATCGTGCCGGATCTGAAAAAGCTGATGGACTATTACCTGCCCATGACGGTGAAGCTGCTCAATGCCTACGCCGACATGGACGCCCAGCCCATCCAGGGAGAGACCATCATGAACTCCAAGAAGGAGATCGAGGCCACCCTGGATACCCTGAACAATGCCTTTGAAAAGCTGCTGGACTCCATCTTCAAGGACACCGCTCTGGATGTGTCCAGCGATATCTCCGTTTTGCAGACACTGCTTGCCCAGGAAGGCCTGACGGGCAGCGATTTTGATACGTTACGAAAGAAACCCTGACAGGAAAGGAAGATGCCGTATGGAAGCAGAATTCAAAGAAAAAACCGTCGTTGAGACCCCCTCCCTGACATTGGAGCCCAACCTGGACACCGAAACCGCCATTGCCGCTCCGGTGCAGACCGAGGTCGCCGAGCAGAAGATCCCCGAGCCCATTCTGACCCCAGAGGAGCAGGAGATGGTGACCGCCTTTGCCGCAACCATCGATGTGGAGAACACCGCGCAGATCCTGCAGTACGGCGCAGGCACCCAGAAGAAGATGGCCGATTTCTCCGACAGCGCCCTGGCCAATGTCCGCGCCCAGGATCTGGGCGAGGTGGGCGATCTGATCGTCAGCGTGGTGGGAGAGCTGAAGGGATTTGACGCCGAGGAGGAGAAGGGCTTTTTGAGCTTCTTCAAGAAGCAGACCGGCAAGCTGGAGCTGATGAAGGCGCGCTATGACAAGGCCGAGGTCAGCGTCAACAAGATCTGCGACGCCCTGACCCAGCATCAGGTGCGGCTGCTGAAGGACTCCGCCGTGCTGGATCAGATGTACCAGCAGAACCTGGCCTACTTCAAGGAGCTGACCATGTATATCATGGCGGGCCGCCAGAAGCTGGATGAGGTCCGCAACGGAAAGCTGGCCCAGATGGAGGAAACCGCAAGACGCACCGGCCTTGCCGAAGATGTCCAGGCAGCCAAGGATCTGGCTGACAAGTGCGAGCGCTTCGAGAAGAAGATCTATGATCTGGAGCTGACCCGGGCCATCTCCATCCAGACGGCGCCCCAGATCCGCATGATCCAGAACAACGACAATGTGATGGTGGAGAAAATCCAGACCACCCTGGTCAATACCATCCCCCTGTGGAAAAACCAGATGGTCATCTCCCTGGGCATTGCCCATTCCACCGAGGCCGCCAAGGCCCAGCGCCAGGTCAACGATGTGACCAATGCGCTGCTCCAGGCCAATGCCAGGAAGCTGCACATTGCCTCCGTGGAGACCGCCAAGGAAGCCGAGCGGGGCATTGTGGACATCGAGACGCTGAAGAAGACCAACGCCGAGCTGATTCAGACCCTGGACGATGTGATGAAGATCCAGAGCGACGGCCGCGCCCAACGCCTGAACGCCGAAGCCGAGATGGCAAAGATGGAGAACGACCTGAAGATGAAGCTGCTGCAGATCCGCGACAGCAGCCCCAGGCAGTAATCCCCAAACAGAAAAAGGACATACCGGATTTTGTCTTTCCGGTATGTCCTTTCTTATACTAGTCTTTGATTAAAAGATCACAAAGATTTCCGAGGATGATTTGCGTAAAACAAGGCGGAGGATGCAGCTTGGCTGACGCCAAGCAAAGACGACAACGCAGTTTTACACAAATCAGACCGGAAAGATTGTGAGGTTTTAATCGAAGAATAGTATTATTTTCAGGAAACGAATTGGATGCGGATGGAGCCGATGCCACCGTCGATGTCGATACTGTGCTGGCCGCTGCCAAAGGTGCTGCCGCCGGACAGGGCTTTGCCGTCCATCGTGGCGCTGCCGATGCCCTTGTCCAGCCGGATCCGATAGTCCTCCGGGCTGCCCAGCAGGTTCAGCTCCACGGCGCCGATGCCCAGATTCAGGTCATTTGTGCCGGTGAGCTGCCCGGCGAACTCCAGTTTTCCCACGCCCATATCCATGGCCAGATCCCGGAGCTGTCCGCTGCGGATGGTCAGCTTTCCCGTGCCGGTGCTGACCCTTGCCCGGGTTTTTGCGTTCAGGCTGCCGATGTCCACGGCGCCGGCGCCCAGGTCCAGGTCCAGGGTATCGGCACTGAGGGTGTCGATGTCCACCTTCCCGGCCCCGGTTTCCAGGGAGGCATCGGCAAAGACGAAGCCTTCGGGAATGGTCAGGATCACCGTCACACTCTCACCGGAGAGACTGACAGCCACCTTCTTTTCGGAGATTTTCAGAGTGCCGTCTTCTTCCCTGACAGTCAGATTTTTGTGATTGCTCTCCACGGAATAATCGTCGCCGGTGACGATTTTCAATGCTGCAGCGCCAATCTCCAGGGAAAGCTTATCCGGCGACTCCTTCACGGGGTAGGCTTTCATTTCTCCCGGGCTGCCGGCGTCGGCCAGGCCGGTGATGGCGCCCGTCACGGAGCACAGGCCGCTGATGATGGCGACGATGAGAAAGACGGCCAGCGCCATGGCGCAGGATTTGACCAGCTTCTGGAAGGGTGTCATTGGATTTCCACACCTCCGAACAGGCAGGTGCCCCTGATGTAGAGGGTGGGGGTCGTTTCATCCTGAAGCTTATCCGTCTCGTTGGAAACGCCGCCGAAGATGGAATTGGAGGTGACTCTGACGTTGATCCCTCTGGGCACATGGATGGTGATGCCGCCGAAGACGGAGGTGGCCTGGATGACACAGTCGTCGTCGATGACGGCGTTTCGCAGATCGCATTCCACCGCCCCGAAGACGGCGTTCAGCTCCGCCCCCTGAAAGACCTCACCACTGAAATCCAGATCCTCCCCGGAGAACACCGCCGTGCCGTAGCGGATGGGCACGCCGCTGCCCTCAATGCGCCGGATGACCTCCGCGCTGTTCCGGTCCAGCGCGTTTCCCAGGATCATTTTCATGCCGAAGAGAACCACCAGAGCCGGGAAAACCAGCTTCCACAGAATGGAGAAGTTCAGAATCCCCCGGCAGCACAGCAGCAGGAAGCAGCCGATGCCCAGGCCGATGAGGTTGCTGCCCCTGTCCTTGCCGGAGAGGAAGCCGATGAGACTGGGGACGATGATGAACAGGGTCCACCAGCCGTTGAAGAACAGATGGATGTTGGCAAGGCCGCAGGTGTTGAGCCCCAGCACCAGACCCACCACCACAAGAATGATGCCCCAGATAACCTGATTGTTTTGTTTCATAATGGATGTCCTCCGTTTGTGTTTGTTTGATGGCACTATTCTATACCGGGGCACTGATTTTCGATAGTCAGCTTTTGCAGCCGAATGTGTCGGTTTTATAGAATATGTTGATGGCTTTCCAGCGGAAAAGCATGGTGGTTTGGCTGGATGACCCTATGTAATGAGGACGCTCGGCCATTGGCTTGTATTCGGTTGTAACACATAAAACAGGAATTTGGCGCTCTGGCGCTTACAGCGACCTTGGCTCTCCCTTTGGGAGAGCTGTCAGCCGAACAGGCTGACTGAGAG
>CALYTP010000062.1:0-10358 GCA_945486915.1 uncultured Clostridia bacterium
CTCTCTCCCTCAGTCAGCCTTTGGCTGACAGCTCCCTCCCAGAGGGAGCCTTTGGCCCTTTCCTTTGGATGGTACCATTCAACCAAACACGCAGACAACCTGCGTGGCGGGAGGATGATATCCTCCCCTTGCGGCAATGGAAAACCCGGTACCTTGCGAAAAAGGCACCGGGTTTGCGTCTATGAAAATCAGGGCATTTCGGAGGGGAGGGGACGGTGCTTGGCGGTATACTCGCTGACATCGATGCGGATGACGCTGACGATGGACACCAGGCGCTCATTGAATTCGTAGTCCTTGCCGGTCTGGGTCTTCATCAGCAGGGACATGGCGCGGATCTTCTCCTCCACGTCCTCCACCATCACTGCCTTGCCCCGGCCCATGAGGGAATGGTAGGTGATGCCGTTCTGGCAGGCGATCTTTCCCTCGAAGGGCGCCACGTGACAGTCCATTTCAAAGCAGCACACCGGGTTCTTCCGGATCACATCCAGCTTATATCCCTTGGTGGCGCTGTGCAGATACAGCACCAGTTTGCCCTCCTCCAGTGTGTAGCCATAGTTCATGGGCACCACATAGGGCATCCCCTCATCCACCAGTCCCAGATGCAGATAGCTGCTGCTGTCCAGAA
This sequence comes from uncultured Clostridia bacterium, assembly GCA_945486915.1. Classification (GTDB taxonomy): domain Bacteria; phylum Bacillota; class Clostridia; order Oscillospirales; family Oscillospiraceae; genus Faecousia. The sequence goes on from CALYTP010000062.1 coordinate 626, forward strand.
TGTCCCGGATCACCTCGGGATCGGTGACCTCAAATTCCCGTCTTGTCATATGTCAAACCTCCTGTTTTTTCGCAAATTTCTGTTTTTCATGATACCACGCAGAGGGAGAATATGTATGAACAAATTGTGAACACGTGGGCAGCAGCGTTTCTTAGGATTTTCTGAAGAATCTGCCAAAACGCAAAAATCCTTTGACACTTTCCCTTTCCTATATTATGATGAACAGATAAAACAAACGTTCCCACAACAGGAGGACCCTTCATGGCAAAAAAGAGACGCCGCAGCAATGCGCTTCGCAATGTTCTGATTGCGCTGATTCTGATTCTGATCGCAGCCATCGGTGTGCTGCTCTGGATGTGCTTCCAGTTCCCCTTCGACACCGCCCCGGCGGAAACCCAGCCCGCCATCACCCACGCCGTCGAAACCAATCCCACCACCCAGCCGCCCACCGAAACCACGGAAACCACCGCCCCCACCGAACCGCCCACCGAGCCGCCCATCCAGCTGGTTTCCAGGGCCACCATTCTGTCCACCGGCGACCTGCTGATGCACGGCCAACTCATCAAGGATGCCCAGCAGAGCGACGGCACCTATGACTTCAGCTACATCTTCCCCTATCTGTCGGAGTACACCGCCATGGCCGACTTCAGCGTGGCCAATCTGGAAACCACCCTGGCCGGCACCGCCAAGCCCTATCAGGGAAACCCCATGTTCAACTGCCCCGATGCCATCGTGGACGCGGCAAAGGATGCCGGCTTTGACATGCTCCTCACCGCCAACAACCACAGCTACGACAGCCAGCAGGCGGGCTTTGAGCGCACCATCCAGGTGGTCCGGGAAAAGGGTCTGGTGAATCTGGGCACCATGCTCTCCGGCGACGAGCCAAAGTACACCGTCCAGGACATCAACGGCATCAAAATCGGCATGATCGCCTACACCTACGAGGATTCCCAGAGCGGCTCCACCCCTCCGGCGCTGAACTACAACCCCATGGGCAGCAACGGCTATGACATCATCAACTGCTTCCGCCAGTCCGACCCAGAGCCCTTCTACCGGGAGCTGGAAACCCAGCTGGCCATGATGAAGGAGGACGGCGCGGAGGCCACCATCGTCTACCTCCACTGGGGGCAGGAATACAAGCTCACCCCCAACGCCACCCAGCAGGCCATCGCCCAGAAGCTCTGCGACCTGGGCGTGGATGTCATCATCGGCGGCCATCCCCATGTGGTGCAGCCCGGCGCCCTGCTCACCAGCACCGTTGACCCCAACCACAAAACCGTCATCATCTACTCCATGGGCAACGCCGTATCCAACCAGCGGTTGGGCAAGATCACCAGCATCTCCACCGCCCACACCGAGGACGGTATGCTGTTTTATGTTACCTTCTCCAAATACTCCGACGGTGCGGTGTATCTGGAGAGTGTCTCCGTGACCCCCACCTGGGTGCGGGCCATTGACGTTAACGGCAACACGGTGGTGCGCGACAGCGCCACCATCACCCGCTATGAGATCCTGCCCCTGGACATCAGCAGGGAAAGCCAATGGCAGGAGATGTTCGGCGTGGACGACGCCACCTATCAGCAGCTCTGCGACTCCTACACCCGGACCATGGAGGTGGTGGGCGGCCCCGGCAGCGGCGGTCTGGGAGATGCCATCAACCATCTCACCGCCGAGCAGATCGCCCGGGAAACCGATTACGAAACCGCCACGCGCCCCGCCGCGTAACCCTCAAAAAAACCGCCTGTGCGTTCCATTGCGCACAGGCGGTTTTCTTATGGAATTCTTCAGCGAACGTATTCGATGACGACGCAGCGGTTGGGCTCGACGCCGGTGGAATGGGTGGTGATGTTCTCCATATCCTGCAGGGCGGCGTGGATCACATGGCGCTCATAGGCGTTCATGGGCTCCAGCGTGGTGCGGCGGCGCATCTTCAGAACCTGCTGCGCCTTCTTGACGGCGTAGCGGCGCAGGCTTTCCTCCCGCTTCTCGCGGTAGCTTTCGGCATCCACATTGATGCGGATGTGGCCCTCCACACCGCGGTTGATGGAGTAGTTGGCCAGATGCTGAATGGCATCCAGGGTATCGCCCCTGCGGCCGATCAGGTAGCCCAGATCCTCACCCACCAGCTCCACCTGGTAGGTATTGCCCTCTTCCTTCCAGCAGTGGGGCACTGCCTTGGAGCCCATATGCTCCATAAGGCCCTTCAGGAAGACCTCAATCTTCTCTTCCACGCTGCCGGGCTCGGCGGGGGCATAGACCCTGGGCTCAGCGGGAGCCTTGGGCGCCTGGGGCTTCTTCTCCCGGGGTTCCCGGGCAGGACGTTCCTTCTTCTCAGGCTTCGGAGCCTCAGGCTTCTTCTCCGCCTTGGGAGCTTCGGGCTTGGGAGCTTCGGGCTTGGGTGCTTCAGGCTTGGGTGCTTCGGGCTTGGGCTCAGCCTTGGGAACCTCAGGCTTTTTGGCGGGCTTGGGCTTGGAACGGGAGGCGGAGGACAGAGCCACCTTGGGTGCCTCGGGCACGGGATCGGGTGCCTCGTAGGTCACCTGAACCTTGGCCTGCTGCCTGCCGATTCCCAGGAAGCCGGCCTTGGCCTGCTGGAGCACCTGAACGGAAACATTGTCCCGGTCCAGTCCCAGCTGCGCCAGTGCGGAATCAATCGCCTCATCAATGGTATTGCCGCTGGCAATGAGTGTCTTTTCCATAGCTTATTCCTCCGTAGTCTCAGAAGCGTAGCGGTTGGGGTCGTAGTTGCGGCCCTTGCAGTAAGGACGGCTGGGAATGCCGGACATGCAGTCGGGGGTCTCCTCTTCTTCCACGGCGATGCCCTTTCTGGCAGCGTATTCGCTTCTGGCAGCAGCACGCTCGGCCTCTTCCTGCTCGCGCTGCTTCTTCTGCATTTTCTTCTTGCTGGTATTTTCGGTGATGCCGTTGGGATTGGCGGCCCGGCGCTCGGCACGGACGCGTTCCTTCTCGGCTTCGATCTTATCCAGCTCCATGCGGCGCTTCAGGCGCTCGGCGTCCTCGGCGTCATAGAGCTTGCGGTACTTCTTGGTCAGGATGACATCCTCCACGGTTCTGACCACGCCGCCCACAAACCAGTACAGGGACAGTGACGCGGGAACGGTGAAGCCGATCCACAGCATCATCAGCGGCATGGTGTACATCATGACCTTGTTGGTCTGGGCAGCCTGGGAATTCTGGGCGGTTTCCTTGTCCTGGATGCCGTCCTTGTTGGTGACCACGGAGTCGTTCATCTTCTGGGAGATCCACATGGTGACCGCCTGGTTGCCTGCGGACAGCAGGGCCACCAGGAAGGCGCCGATCTTGGGCCAGACCCAGAAGCTGGCGGCGAACACATTGAACTCGGGAACCATGCCCAGGTTGATGCCCAGGAAGGTGAAGTTGATGCCCTGCAGGGCGGCCTCGCTGACGGTGGGGATGGCGGCCTTGACCAGCTCGGCGTATTCGGGCTGGGACAGGAGCTGGGCAGCGGTGATCTGATGGTAGAAGGAGTTGGCGCTGAAGGCCTCGGGAGCGGCGCTCTGCAGCACGGCAATGATCTGCTCGGCCACCTCCAGGCTCTCGTGGAGCATATACACAATGGGCTGGCGCACCACGGTATACAGGGGCAGAATGATCAGCATGGGCAGGAAGCTCCACAGGCAGCCGCCGCCCATGGAAACGCCTTCGGTCTTATACAGGTCCTGAATGGCCTGATTCTGGCGCTGGGGATCATCCGCGTAGCGGCGCTGGATATCCTGCATCTCAGGCTGCAGGCGGGACATCTTCATCATGCTCTTCTTGGACTTGGCGGTCATGGGCAGCAAGACCAGCTGAACAATAATGGAGAACAGAATCAGGGCAACACCATAGCTGTTGAAAAGCTGATACAGCCACTCCAGCAGATAGCCAAAGGGGATGTGGATGATATCCGCAAGGGAGAATGCTAAGAACATGGACTTTCCTCCTTATTTTTGGAAGTCATGGGACGGGGTCATAGATGTCTCCGTGGTAAAAAGGATGGCATTTCAGAAAGCGCTTCAGCGCCAGCCAGCCGCCACGGAGGGCCCCGTATTTACAGATTGCTTCATAAGCATAGGCCGAGCAGGTCGGCCGGAACCGGCATCTGGCCGGAAAGGCGGGGGAAATGTATTTCTGATAGAAGCGGATGAGAAGCAGCAGCACCTTTTTCATTGGGCATCCTCGATCAAAATTCCGGCCTTGGCCGCAAGGGTCAGGAAGCTGGCAGTCAGCTTGTGGAAGGGCGCGTTGACGGCGCGGACCCGGGCAACCACCACGATGTCCCAGCCGGGCTGGAACCTGTCTTCGTTCAGCCGGTAGACCTCCCGCAGACGCCGCCGGGTACGGTTGCGCACCACGGCATGTCCCAGCTTCTTGCTGACGGTGATGCCCACCCGGTTCATCTCCGAGCGGTTCTTCCGGGCATACAGCACCAGGCAGGAATCCGCAAAGCCGTTGGTGTGGTACAGCCTGCGAAAGATGTGATTGAGCTTCAAACTGGTGGAAAACTTCATATCGATACTCCCAACATAAAAAAGGGAGCGGGGCGAATAACCATTCGCCCCGCTTTCGCTCCCATTTCGCTCAGAGCAACATTCCCAATTCGGGGCGTCCAATGCTCATTAAGCGGACAGGACCTTGCGGCCCTTGGCACGGCGGCGGGCAAGAACCTTGCGGCCGTTGGAAGTAGCCATTCTCTGACGGAAACCGTGCACCTTGGAACGGTGACGCTTGGTGGGCTGGTAGGTACGCTTCATACTCATTACACCTCCTCGAATCAGAATGTTCATATGCTCGACAGCCCTAAGGGCCGCAGCAACACATTTTAAATGACCAATAACAGTCATACTCCGCTATTATAACCGAAAAGTGTCGGCAGGTCAATCTTTTTTTTCGGTTTCCCGGGAGAAAGCCGGCAAATTCAGCCGGTTCGCACCTGCGGCCAGGAGCCGTCCAGCTTGGAAAGCACCCGGTCACAGCCTTCCGTCCCCGGTTCATAGGGGGTTGGCTGGAAATTGTTCTGGCTGGTACCGGTGCTGGTAATACTGACCGGGATGATATGCAGCTGTCCCAGGCGCACCGAGCCGTCGCCGCTGCGGATGACCTCCTGCTGCAAAACAGCGGAATCGCAATCCGCAGGCCAATGGTTGCCGCCGAAGCTGAAGTTGCCCAGACTGTAATAGATGATGCCGCCGTGATATTCCTCGACGCTCTGCAGCACATGCGGATGGGTGCCATAGAGGATGTCCACACCGGCGTCGATCAGCTGATGGGCAAAGGTCACCTGATCGGCTATGGGGTGATAATACCCCTCTCCTCCCCAGTGCAGGGCATAGACAATGAGCTCCGCGCCCTGCTCCCGGAGAAGGGCAATCTGATCTTCCAGCTTTTCCAGTAGTTCCTTGGCATACTTGTCCTGCATCCCGACGGTCAGGCTGGCGGCCAGCAGGCCGATTTTCAGTCCCCGGTCTGTGGTGAAAACCGTGGGTGCCCCCTCCTCGGCAAAGGAAACCTCCGCCCGGGTCAGCGCCTCTTTCGTGGATTCATAGCCCTTGATGCCAAAATCCATGGTGTGGTTGTTGGCGATGGTGACGGCCTGCACCCCATGCTCCGACAATATGCGCACATAATCCGTCGGCCCCCGGAAGGCAAATCCGGTTTTGCCGGAGTAGCCTTCATCCAGCAGAACCCCCTCCAGGTTGACCATGGTGAAATCGTCCTCCAGGAAGAAGCGCTCCACATTCCGGAAGGGATAGTCGGTATCCTCCCCCACCAGCTGGACAAAGCTCCCCTCCTGACCGTAGATAGACTGGTCGGTGCCGAAGGTGCAGTCTCCGGCAAAGGTCAGAAGGAAGCGCTCCTCCTGCGCCGATGCCCCAACAGGCAGCAGCCACAGCACCGCCGCAAGCAGCAGCACCAGGGAAAGGATTCGATTCATACTGTCAGACATCCTTCCGCCACACCATTTTGTTGACCACGCCGGTGTAGGACTGGATGATCTTGACCACCTTGTCGGACACGTTTTCGTCGGTATAGTCGGGCACGGGAATTCCCAGATCCCCGCTGCGGTTCATTTCCACGGCTGTTTCCACCGCCTGCAGCAGACCCTTTTCGTCGATGCCGGACAGGATGAAGCAGGCCTTGTCCAGCGCCTCCGGCCGCTCGGTGGAGGTGCGGATGCACACCGCCGGGAAGGGATGGCCCACGGAGGTGAAAAAGCTGGACTCCTCCGGCAGCGTGCCGGAGTCGGACACCACGCAGAAGGCATTCATCTGCAGGCAGTTGTAGTCGTGGAAGCCCAGGGGCTCGTTCTGAATGACCCGGGGGTCCAGCCGGAAGCCCGTGGCCTCGATGCGCTTGCGGGAGCGGGGATGGCAGGAATAGAGGATGGGCATGTCGTACTTCTGGGCCATTTTATTGATGGCATGGAAGAGGGACAGGAAATTCTTCTGCGTGTCGATGTTCTCCTCCCGGTGGGCTGAGAGCAGGATGTATTTGCCCTTGGTCAGCCCCAGCCGGGCATGGACATCGGAGGCTTCGATTTTGGGAAGGTTCTTGTGCAGCACCTCCGCCATGGGCGAGCCGGTGACGTAGGTGCGCTCTTTGGGCAGTCCGGTGTCGGCAAGGTAGCGTCTGGCGTGCTCGGAATAGGCCATGTTCACATCGGAAATGATATCCACGATGCGCCGGTTGGTCTCCTCGGGCAGGCACTCATCCTTGCAGCGGTTGCCCGCCTCCATGTGGAAGATGGGGATGTGCAGCCGCTTGGCGCCGATGACGCTGAGGCAGGAGTTGGTGTCGCCCAGCACCAAAACGGCATCGGGTTTGATTTGCACCATCAGCTTGTAGCTTTCCGAAATGATGTTGCCCATGGTCTCGCCCAGGTCGGCGCCCACGGCATTGAGATAGACCTCCGGGTCCTCCAGCTCCAGATCGCGGAAGAACACCCCGTTGAGGTTGTAGTCATAGTTCTGCCCGGTGTGGGCCAGGATGGTGTCGAAGTACTTCCGGCATTTGGTGATCACGGCGGCCAGACGGATGATCTCCGGCCGGGTGCCCACAATAATCAGCAGCTTCAGTCTGCCGTTTTCCTTCCAGGTCACGTTGCTGTAATCCATTCTCTTTCCTCCTATACCGGCTCAAAGAAGGTGTCCGGGCGGTTGGGGTCAAAGGGCTCGTTTGCCCACATCACCGTCACCAGATTCTCCGTGTCGGAGAGGTTGATGATGTTGTGGGTATAGCCGGGCAGCATATGCACCGCCTGGATGGCTTCCCCGCTGACTTCAAAATTCAGCACCTCTTCCGTACCGATTTTCCGCTGCTGAATGAGGCCGTGCCCCGCCACCACGATGAAGAATTCCCACTTGCTGTTGTGCCAGTGCTGACCCTTGGTGACGCCGGGCTTGGAGATGTTCACCGAGAACTGTCCGTGATCGGCGGTTTTCATCAGCTCGGTGAAGCTGCCCCGGTCATCCGTATTCATTTTCAGATCGAAGATGGCCTTCTCCCGTGGCAGGTAGCTCAGGTACATGGAATAGAGCTTCTTTTCAAAGCTGCCGGAGGGAATGCCGGGCATCATCAGCGTTTTGGGCTGGTCATGGAAGGAATGCAGGCACTCCACGATATAGCCCAAGGTCGCCTTGTGGGTCACGGGAGCGGCGCAGTAGCGGCCATCCTCCCGGAGGACGGTTTCCACGCCGTCGAACTCACAGTGGTGCTCGTGTCCCTCCAGGGCATCAAACAGTTCCTCCACCAGATCGTCAATGAACAGCATTTCCAGCTCCACGCTGGGGTCGTTGACGGTGATGGGCAGGTCGTTGGCGATGTTGTGGCAGAAGGTGCCCACGGCGGAATTGTAGTTGGGACGCACCCACTTGCCCACCAGGTTCGGGAAGCGGTACACCAGCACCTTGGCTCCGGTTTCTTCCCCGTAGGCAAAGAACAGCTCCTCCCCTTCCTTCTTGCTCAGGCCGTACTCGCTGGTGCCGAAGCGCCCGGAAAGGGTCGCCTGGATGGAGGAGGACAGCATGACGGGGCAGGTGTTGCGGTGCTTTTTCAGGGTGTCCAGCAATGTGGATGCAAAGCCGAAGTTTCCTTTGCGGAATTCCTCCGGGTCCTTTGGCCGGTTTACCCCGGCAAGGTTGAAGACGAAGTCCGCCCGGGCACAGAACGCATCCAGCTCCTGGGGGGTGTTTTCCAGATCATATTCCATGATCTCGTCAATTTTGAGCTTGGGGCGGGTGCGATTCTTCCCGTCCCGGATGTTTGCCAGATTGCACACCAGGTTCTTCCCCACGAAGCCCCCGGCGCCGGTCACAAGAATGTTCATGGTTTCCTCCTGCCGGGATCAGATATGGCGGATGCCCGCCAGCTCTTCCCGGACATAGTCGGTGGTCAGGATCTTTTTCTTGGTTCCCTCCACGTCCAGCCGGTGGGTGTTGTGGCTGGTGTAGGATTCCTCGGCCTGGGTCATGACCTGGCCCTGGACGAAGAACTTGTCGTAGTTCAGGTCCCGGCTGTCGGCAGCCACCCGGTAGTAGTTGCCCATGTCCTCGCTGCGCAGGCGCTCCTCCCGGGTCATCAGGGTCTCGTACAGCTTCTCACCGTGACGGGTGCCGATGATGTTGGTGCCGGTGTCGCCGAAGAGCTCCTGAACCGCCTTGGCCAGATCGCCGATGGTTGAGGCGTCGGCCTTCTGGATGAACAGGTCGCCGGGATTGGCATGCTCGAAGGCAAACTTCACCAGATCCACCGCCTCGTCCAGATTCATCAGGAACCGGGTCATGTCGGGGTTGGTGATGGTGATGGGATTGCCCGCATGGATCTGGTCGATGAACAGGGGGATGACGGAGCCGCGGCTGCACATGACGTTGCCGTAGCGGGTGCAGCAGATGGTGGTATCGCCCCGCTCCGCAGCCACCCGGGCGTTGGCATAGATCACATGCTCCATCATGGCCTTGGAGATGCCCATGGCATTGATGGGGTAGGCGGCCTTGTCGGTGGAAAGGCACACCACCCGCTTGACCTTCGCCTCAATGGCGGCGTGGAGCATATTGTCCGTGCCTTCGATGTTGGTCTTCACCGCCTGCATGGGGAAAAACTCGCAGGAGGGCACCTGCTTCAGGGCGGCGGCATGGAAGATATAATCCACCCCGGGCATGGCATCGCGGATGGACTGGGGATCGCGGACATCGCCCACATAGAATTTCACCTTCCCCGCACTTTCCGGATGGGTTGCCTGGAGCAGATGACGCATGTCATCCTGCTTCTTTTCATCCCGGGAGAAAATGCGGATCTGGCCGATGTCGGTGTCAAGAAAATGCTTCAGGACGGTATTGCCGAAGGAACCGGTACCGCCGGTAATCATCAGAGTAGCGCCGGAAAATGCAGACATTGTATTCTTCTCCTTTTCTGAATGTAGCATTGGCCATACTTTGTCTATTATCCGGTTATTTTATCACAGAAACACCGGAATGTCCATAGAAAATCCATCCTTCGCAGCGGGTTGAACGGGACCACATTCCGGCAAGCGCCCAACTACTGTAGGGGAGGATATCATCCTCCCGCGCAGTATGACCCAATTTGATTGGAAATGTTTGGCGAATCCGCACCATATCCCACCGGATACCATTCACCGAAACACGCAAAAATCGTCACCTGGCGGGAGGATACTATCCTCCCCTTGTATAATATAGTCAGTAGCAAAAGTGTGGTA
>CALYTP010000063.1:0-10222 GCA_945486915.1 uncultured Clostridia bacterium
AGGATGATATCCTCCCCTACAATAGCTGGGCAAATGTTTTCACCAAATTACAATTGGTATGCCGGAGAAAACCGGTTTGCACAATATGAAACAGGAAGCATATGGATATCATACCCCTTTTTTGCTCCCCCGTCAAGAAAAATGCGGCAGCCATCGCTGCCGCATTTTTTTACTTTCTGCGGAAGGACATGCAGTCGGTGCACTGATCCACGGTGGGATTGGCCTCATGGGTGCCGACCTGGATCCGATCCAGAGAGCAGTAGTTCTCGGTTTCGCAGTGGTTGGCGCACTGATGAACGGTGCACTCCACGCACTTGTTGGCATGGCAGCTCATAACCTTTACCTCCTTCTTCGTAGGTTCAGACATAGTTTGCTTCGTAATGCCCGATTTATGCAGGGAATCCCGAGGGAAATGGATCACCTGTTACAGCATCAGGTAAACCCAGTAAATCAGGCCGTACACCACGCTGGCGGCCAGTCCGTACACAATCACAGGCCCGGCAATGGTGAACATTTTGGCCCCCACACCCAGCACAAAGCCCTCCGTCTTGAATTCCACGGCCGGAGCCGCCACCGCGTTGGCAAAGCCTGTGATGGGCACCAGCGTTCCGGCGCCGCCGTATTTGGCCAGGTCGTCATAGACGCTCAGCCCCGTCAGAAGGGCGGAAAGCGCCACCAGCGTGATGGATGTGCAGGTGGCGGCATCTTTGTCGTCCAGCCCCATGGCGGCATACCGGTTCATGATAAACTGCCCCAGCATACAAATTGCCCCGCCGAACACAAATGCCCAGCCGCAGTCCCGGGCCAGGGGCGATTTGGGCATTTTTTCCTTAACCAGCTTGCTGTATTGCTTGTCTGTCATAAAAATCCTCCCATGGAAAAATTTGCCGTAAAGGCGAATTTACGGCTTTTTCAAAAGTATACCCAGCAATTGCGCCGTTGACACATGGCCGCCGAAAAGAGCTGATCAGGTTTTTTGCACAATTTTCACAATTCTTCATATTTGGAATTGCCAGATGAAAGACAATGTGATAAAATAAGACGGAACATAGTGTCCCAATAGGGGATAATGTGGAATTTTTACAGAAAACGGAGGTTTTCCATATGCCTATGAAAATGGGATGGCGCTGGTATGGCGAGGGCAATGACCCCGTCAGCCTCGGCGACATCAAGCAGATTCCCGGCGTGACCAGCATCGTCTGGGCACTGCACAGCAAGATGCCCGGCGAGATCTGGACAGAGGAAGAAATCAAGAAGGAAGTCGACCTGATCCACAGCTACGGCTTTGATGCGGAAGTTGTCGAGTCCGTGAACGTCCACGACGACATCAAGATCGGCCTGCCCAGCCGGGATGCCCTCATCGAGAATTACAAGGTCTGCATCCGCAATCTGGCCAAGTACGGCGTCAAGGTCATCTGCTACAACTTCATGCCCGTCTTCGACTGGACCCGTACCGACCTGTTCCATCCCGTCGGCGACGGTTCCACCGCCCTGTTCTACCAGAAGGACATGATTCAGAATGACTACAAGGCCATGGCCAATTACATTCTGGAGTTCACCGAGAAGTACAATATGACCTTCCCCGGCTGGGAGCCTGAGCGTATGGCCAAGCTGGACGAGCTGTTCAAGGCCTATGCCCCTGTGACCAAGGACAAGCTGTGGGAGAATCTGTTCTATTTCCTGCGTGCCATCATGCCCACCTGCGAGGAGTGCGATGTGAAAATGGCCATCCACATGGATGATCCCCCCTGGGATATCTTCGGCCTGCCCCGTCTGATGGTGGATGAAGCCGCCTGCACAAAGCTCCTGACCACGGTGGACAGCCCCTACAACTGCCTGACCCTGTGCACCGGCTCCCTGAACGCCAACCCCAACAACAACTGCGCAGACATCATCCGCAAGCACCATGCCCGGATCGCCTTTGCCCACATCCGCAACATCCACCACTTCGACAACGGCGACTTCTCCGAGGCTGCCCATCGTGACTGCTGCGGTGAAACCGGTATCATCGAAATCCTGCGTGCCTACCACGACAACGGCTGGGAAGGCTATATCCGTCCCGACCACGGCCGTCAGCTGTGGGAGGAAGGCCCCGGCGTCTGCCGTCCCGGCTACGGCAAGTACGACCGCGCCCTGGGCATCCAGTATATGCTGGGCGTGTGGGATCTGCTGGACCGTCTGGACTCCGAGAAGAAGTAAGGCTGGGAGGCATACACAATGAAACTGACTGATATTATGAAGGGCGCAGGCCCCGAGTGGGAGGAAAAGGGCTATCAGCTGCCCAAATTTGATATCGAAGCCGTCCGGGCCAAGACCCATGCGGAACCCACCTGGGTGCACTTCGGTGCAGGCAATATTTTCCGCGCCTTCCCCGCTGCCATTCTGAATGAGGCTCTGAACTCCGGCAAGTATGACCGGGGCGTCATCGTGGCCGAGAGCTTCGACTATGAGATCATCGACAAGGCCTACCAGCCCTACGACAACCTGTCCCTGCTGGTGTCCCTGAAGTCCACCGGCACCATCGAGAAGAAGGTCATCGCCTCCGTCACCGAGAGCCTGAAGGCCGACTATCAGTTCGCCGACTGGGCACGCCTGCAGGAGATTTTCCGGAATCCCTCCCTGCAGATGATTTCCTTCACCATCACCGAGAAGGGCTACGGCGTGGCGCCTGCCGATCTGGAGCGGGGACTGACTCCCGTTCTGGCCATGGGTAAGGTGGCGGTTCTGCTGTACGAGCGCTTCCAGGCCGGCAAGCTGCCCCTGACCGTCCAGTCCATGGACAACTGCTCCCACAACGGCGACAAGGTCAAGGCCGGCGTGCTGAAGTATGCCGAGAAGTGGGTCGCCGACGGTCTGGTTCCCGCGGAATTCAAGGAGTATCTGCTGGATGAGACCAGGATCACCTTCCCCTGGTCCATGATCGATAAGATCACCCCCCGTCCCCACGAGAAGGTCCAGGCCATGCTGGCGGAGGACGGCTTCGAGGATAACTACACCCTGCAGACCGAGAAGCACACCTTCACCGCACCCTTCGTCAACGCCGAGGAGACCGAGTACCTGGTCATCGAGGATCACTACACCAACGGTCGTCCTCCTCTGGAGCTGGGCGGCGTGATGTACACCACCAGGAAGACTGTGGACATGGTGGAGACCATGAAGGTCACCACCTGCCTCAACCCCCTGCACACCGCCATGTCCATCTACGGCTGTATGCTGGGCTATACCCTGATCTCCGCCGAGATGGCCGACCCCGATATCCGCAGCTTCATTCAGAAGATCGGCTATATCGAAGCCATGCCCGTGGTCACCGACCCCGGTGTCCTGAACCCCTATGAGTTCATTGGCGCCGTTCTGAATCGCCGTCTGCCCAACCCCTTCATGCCCGATGCTCCCCAGCGCATCGCCATGGATACCAGCCAGAAGCTGGCCATCCGCTTTGGCGAGACCCTGAAGAAGTACGAGGCCCGGGGCCTGGACAAGTCCAACCTGGTGCTGATCCCCCTGGTGCTGGCAGGCTACGCCCGCTACCTCAGAGGCATCGACGATGCAGGCAATGCCTTTGAGCCCTCTCCCGATCCGCTGCTTTCCGAGCTGCAGCCCATCGTTGCCGGCCTGGAGGTTAAGGAAGGCGAGCAGGATTTCAGCTGCCTGAAGAAGCTGTATGCCCGCACCGATGTGTTTGGCGTGGACATCTATGCCATGGGCCTGGGCGACCAGATCGAAGGCATGGTCAAAGAACTGTACGCCGGTCCCGGCGCTGTCCGCAGGACGCTGCATAAGTACGTCGAAGCACGCTGATTGCGGCATAACGATCCATGATACAAAGCAGGTGCTGTCTCATGCCATGAGACAGCACCTGTCTTTTAAGCTTTTGTGCATACCGGTTTGACCCAGCATTGCGACAAATTGTAATTTATCGGTGCAAATTACCACCCAGCCAATGTAGGGGAGGCTATTAGCCTCCCGCCACGTGGGATAACTGCGTGTTTGGTTGAATGGTTCATTGTCCAGTTTTGTACGAATTCGCCCAACAAAGTACAGGATTGGGAAGCCCCACTGCGCGGGAGGATGATATCCTCCCCTACAATGACTGGGCAAATGTTTTCACCAAATTACAATTTGCTGCGTTAACCCAATAAGCACATAATCTATTTTGAGTGTTTCCGGAAAATCGCATACGCTCCTTGACATTGTCTGTGCGGGGAGATATAATAGATACAAATTTATTTATAAGGAGGAATAACCTTGAAAAACACAAAAGCATTCATTTCTTTGCTGCTGGTTTTCGCCATGGTCGGCGCATTCCTGCTGCCTCAGGGCGTGGCCGGCGCAGAGGAAGCCTTTGTTCCCGGCACCTACACCGGTGAGGAACAGGGCTTTGGAGGCGCAGTGGTTGTGGAAATCACCACCGACGCTTCCGGCATTACCGCTGTAACCGTCACCGGCGACAGCGAAACCCCCACCATTGGCGGAGCCGCACTGGAGACCCTGGCGGCTCAGATCCTGGAAGTCCAGAGCGCCGAAATCGACGGCGTCTCCGGCGCAACGCTGACCTCCGATGCTGCCCGCAAGGCTGCTGAGGCTGCCATCGCCGCTGCCAGAGGCGAAACCACTGAGGCTTCCGAGCTGGCCTTCACCGCCGGTACCTACACCGGTGTCGCTGAGGGCTATAACGGCCCCGTGGAGATCACCGTGACCTTCTCCGAGACCGCCGTTACCGATGTGGCGGTTGCGGTCTCCGGCGAGACTGCCCATGTGGGCTCTCCTGCCTTTGACATCATGATCCCCGACATCATCGCTGCCAACGGCACCGGTGTGGACGCCGTTTCCGGCGCAACCTTCTCCAGCCGCGCCCTGAAGGAAGCCGTCAATGACGCCGCCGAGCAGGCCGGCTGCACCAACATGGCTGCCTTTAAGAAGAACACCGTTGTCCACGAGGCAGGCGAAACCATCGAGGAGACCTACGACGTTGTCATCGTCGGCGCAGGCGGCGCCGGTATGGGTGCTGCCGCCCAGGCTGCACAGAACGGCGATACCGTCCTGGTCATCGAGAAGAATGCCGAAATCGGCGGCAATACCCTGGTTTCCGGCGGCGCCTTCCAGTCTGTCATGCCTTACCTGTGCTGGGATCCTGCCGATCCCGACGCCACCACCGGCGTATATGCCTACAATGGCCAGACCTACGACAAGGTCAAGGCCGGCAACGGCTCCATTGAAACCCTGAAGATCATTGCCAACTGGTCCGAGGAACCCTTCGACGCCGAGTACTATAAGACACACGAGTATGTTCCCGGCTACATCGACGAGCTGAGCAAGCACGGCGTCCATGCCGAGTACCTGCCCACCCTGCAGGAGCTGAAGGCTGAGATCAAGGCATATCTGGATTGGGCGCAGCCCAAGCTGGACAGCGGCCTGGCCGAGAGCGAGCTGACCCTGTTCTCCACCGTCAACCTGCACATCTTCCAGACCTACTACGGCGGCCTGCGTCAGAGCAGCGACAAGAACGAGTGGATCTTCGGCGATCCCGATCTGGTCAAGCAGTTCATCCAGGACGGCCAGGGCCTGAAGGAATGGCTGGCTGACCAGGGCGCTCTGTTCAACGATGCCGCACAGTCCACGCTGATCGGTGCTCTGTGGTGGCGTGAGAACTCCTTCTCCGGCGGCGACATGGACGGCGACGGCAAGATGGATATCCCCGCCCAGTACGGCACCTACTTCGCAACCACCAGCAAGACTGTGCTGGAGACCTCCGCAACTGCCGCCAGCAACAAGATCATGACCCGTACCTCTGCTGAGAACCTGATCGTGGAGGACGGCGTTGTCACCGGCGTCACCGCCACCATGTTCGACGGCACTCCCGTGATTGCCCATGCCAGAAAGGGCGTCATCCTGGCCACCGGCGGCTACGCTGCCAATATCGCCAAGGTCATGGAGACCAACAAGTATTGGGACGCTGAATACATCACCGCTTCCACCAAGACCACCAACCGCAGCTCTCAGGTCGGTGACGGCATTGCCATGGGCGAGGCGATTGGCGCAGGCACCACCGGTGAAGGCTGGACTCAGCTGATGCCCATTGCCTGGATCGATAACGGCAACCTGTCCTTCGGCGCCGGCAACTACGCATGCTACATCAACCCCACCACCGGCAAGCGCTTCGTCAACGAGGCTGCCGAGCGTGACGTGCTGAGCCTTGGCGAGCTGCGCAACGGCATCGAGGTCAACGGTACCCAGGGCGTATTCCTGGAGATCTCCAATGCAGAGACCGTCGTTGGCTTCCCCTATCCCTACGATACCTATGTGGCTCCCGGCGTTGAGGCTGGCGCCACCACCGGCAAGACCCAGATCGACAACCGCGTGTACTTCTGCACCAACGCTGCCGAGCTGCAGACCATCCTGGACACCTTCGGCATGGAGGCGGATCCCCAGGTCATCTATGAGACCCTGGACGCCTACGACAGAGCTGTCATGGCCGGTGTGGAACCCCCCGAGGTTCAGAAGGAGAACCCCACCAAGCTGATCGGCACGGCAGAGGTTGACGAAAAGGGCAACTACATTGCCGATACCTACAAGCTGGACGGTGAGCTTCTGCGCGTGCGTATCATGGCTCCTTCCACCCACCACACCATGGGCGGTCTGTGCATCGATACGGAGCGTCATGTCCTGACTGCTGACGGCCAGATCATCAAGGGCCTGTACGCTGCCGGCGAAGTCACCGGCGGCATCCACGGCGGCAACCGCCTGGGCGGCAACGCCATCGTTGAGATCTTTGTCTCCGGCCGTACCGCTGCCAATGCGGTTCACGCTGACAACCAGTAATCCATAACTCTCAGGAGGACGGCCTTTGGGCCGTCCTCTTTTTTCTTGGGCAACACCGCATAATGGGGCAAAAGATCCGCCGAAGCCCGCAGCTCCCACCTAAGCGGTGTTGCCCTTGACTTTTTGACGGGAAAAAGCTATAATTTAATTCCTTTTCGTCATCGGGAAAGAGAGTATTTTGTCAGACACCGTTTTGGCTCGTGACCGGCGGTGTCGAGTTCCTGACAGAATATTTCCCATGTGCTTTAAGAGCAAGAAGGTGCCCAATGCCGTCCTCTGCCCTGAACGCTGTGGAGATATGATTGAGGAGCGTAAAAATCGATGATTATCATGAAAGGAATCAGCAAAACCTATCGCGTGAGAAAGCGGGAGGCGGGAATCGGCAATGCGGTGAAGGCCCTGTTCTCCCGGAAGTACACCGAAGTCCCCGCACTGAAAAACATGACCTTCACCATACCGGACGGTCAGATCGTGGGCTACATCGGACCCAACGGCGCGGGCAAAAGCACCACCATCAAAATCCTCTCCGGCATTCTCCGGCCGGACTGCGGCCAGTGCACCGTAAACGGCATGGTGCCCTGGGAGAACCGGAAGGAATATGTGGCAAGGCTGGGGGTTGTCTTCGGACAGCGGACACAGCTGTGGTGGGATGTTCCGGTCATCGACTCCTTCCGGCTGCTGAAGGACATCTACCGGGTACCCGACGAGGCCTTTGAGAGAAATCTGAAGCGACTGGCGGAAAAGCTGGAGCTTTCCGAATTTCTCACAGCCCCGGCAAGAACCCTCTCCCTGGGACAGCGAATGCGCTGCGAGATTGCTGCCGCGCTGCTCCACGACCCGGACATTCTCTTTCTGGATGAACCAACCATCGGCCTGGATGCAGTGTCCAAGCTGCGGGTGCGGGAGTTCATCCGGTCGGAAAACCGGGAGCGGGGCATCACCGTGATCCTCACCACCCACGACATGCAGGATATCGACGCCCTGTGCAGCCGGGTGCTGCTCATCGGCAAGGGGCAGCTGCTGCTGGACGGCTCCATCGAGGAGATCCGGGCCATGGCAGGGGAGAACCTGTCCACGGAGGAATCCGTTGCCGACCTCTACCGCCGTTTCGGGATCTGAGGGGTGCGCGATGAGACAATACCTCTCTTTTTTCAGA
Organism: uncultured Clostridia bacterium; assembly: GCA_945486915.1. Lineage (GTDB taxonomy): Bacteria > Bacillota > Clostridia > Oscillospirales > Oscillospiraceae > Faecousia. The sequence continues at coordinate 7,976 of CALYTP010000063.1, forward strand.
ATCCGCTTCGTGGCGGGGCTGCAGTACCGCACCGCCGCCTTCGCAGGCTTCTTCACCCAGCTGTTCTGGGGACTGATGGAAATTATGATGTTCCGGGCCTTTTATCTGTACGCACCGGAGAAGCTCCCCATGGAAATGCAGGCGCTCAGCTCCTATATCTGGATTCAGCAGGGGACGCTGTGCATCTGGAATCTTTACGGCTGGGAGCAGGAGCTGTTCGAGTCCGTCCGGTCCGGGGCGGTGGCTTATGAGCTGATTCGTCCTGCGGATCTGTACGCCATGTGGAGCGCCAGAGGCTTTGCCGGACGTCTGAGCAAAACCCTGCCCAGGCTCGTACCTGTGCTGATTGTGGGCATCCTGCTTCCGGCACCCTATGGTCTGCGGCTGACCATTTCCTTTCCGGTTTTCCTGCTGTTTCTGCTCTCTTTGCTGCTGATGCTCTGGCTGGTGGTCGCCATCTGCATGCTGTGCTATACCGTCACCTTTTATGTGACGGATTACCGGGGGATCGTGACCTTTGTGCCGGCGCTGTCCGAAATCTTCTCCGGCGACCTGCTGCCGCTGCCCTTTTTCCCGCCGGTGCTGCGGCGCATTGCGGAGCTGAGTCCCTTCGGGTCTTTGCAGAATGTTCCTCTGCGGATTTTCGGCGGGGACATTGCCGGGACGCAGATCTTCCGCACCATGGGTCTGCAGCTGTTCTGGTGCCTGTTTATGACGGCTCTGGGCTATGCACTGATGCAGCGCGGCCTGCGTCGGACGGTCATTGCGGGAGGTTGACGGTATGAAGCTGTATTGGAAATTTGTTGCCATGCACCTGAAAAGCGAAATGGCCTACCCGGCATCCTTCTTCCTCTCCTGCGCGGGCAGACTCCTGTATACCGTCAGCAGCCTGCTGGGCATCGGTGTTATGATGTGGCGGTTCGGTGCCATCGGGGACTATACGGCGGGGGAAGTGCTGCTGGGCTTCGGCGTGGTGATGACGGCCTTCAACCTGGCGGAGTGCTTTGCCCGGGGCTTTGACGCCTTTGGAAGAATCGTCCGCCAGGGCGCCTTCGACCGCCTGCTGGTTCGCCCCAGGGGACTGGTCTTTCAGGTGATCTGCCAGGATCTGCGGGCGGCATCCCTGCCCAACATTCTGCTGGGCTTGCTGGTCACCCTCTACGGTGCCCGGACCGGCGGATTTGTCTGGACCTTCCCCAAAGGGATGGTTCTGCTGTCCATGATCCTGTGCGGAAGCCTGCTCTTTTTCGGTACGTTCCTGGTGTATGCCTCGCTGTGCTTTTTCACCATGGAAGGGCTGGAGGTCATGAATATTTTCACCGACGGCCTGCGTACCTACGGCAAATACCCCTTTGACATCTACGGCAAGGGCATCCTCTTCTTTACCACCGCCATTATGCCCGTTGCCATGGTGCAGTATTGGCCCCTGCGGTATCTGATGGGGAAGGGAAGCGGGTTATATGCCTTCTTCCCGCTGCTGTCTGTGTGGTTCCTGATCCCGTGCTTCCACGTCTGGAGGCTGGGCGTGCGCCATTATGGTTCATCCGGGTCATAAGCCACAAAAATAAGAGGAAAAAATGTAAAAAAGCACTTGATTTTTGTGAAACCGTATGCTAATATAAGTCGGTCTGAAATCAAGGTGAGTCCTCTGCCACGAGATAAGTGCGCATGAACGCCTAATATTTAAGGAGGACAAAAGAAATGGATCTTGTTAAGGCTCTGAACAGCCAGTACATGAAGGAAGAGCTGCCCGAAGTCCGGGTGGGCGACACCGTTCGTGTGCACGTTCGTATCAAGGAAGGTTCCCGTGAGCGTATCCAGGTTTTCGAGGGTACTGTCATTGCCCGTAAGCATGGCGGCATCGGCGAGACCATCACCGTTCGCCGTATTTCCTACGGTGTCGGCTGCGAGAAGGTCTTCCCCCTGCATTCTCCCAACGTTGCCATGATCGAAACCGTCCGCAAGGGCAAGGTTCGTCGTGCAAAGCTGTACTATCTGCGTGGCCGCTTCGGCAAGGCTGCAAAGATCAAGGAGAACGTCTGATTCTCAACGAAATAAAAAGAGAGGGCTTTGCCCTCTTTTTTTATTGCAAAAATGTGGAAAAAGCTTAATGGATGTGATACAATAATACAGTATGCTTTTCAGCATGACTCAGCAAGACAGACAATGGTAATTTGTAGAGCAGATTTTTCCTCAGGCCACTGTAGACCAACTATGGAAAGTCAAGCAGCAAGTTGGTCAGAAAAA
>CALYTP010000064.1:0-10164 GCA_945486915.1 uncultured Clostridia bacterium
GCTCCCTCGCAGAGGGAGCCTTTGGTGCACACCGCCAAATTACAATTTGTCGAAACGCTGAGTCAAACCGATATTCACAAAAAATAATGCCTGGACTTCCCTACTATCGTGGATTGGAAATGATGGAACATGGTACCATTGCATAAAAAACCCGCGATCTCTTCGTGCCGCAGAAGAGATCGCGGGTATTGCTTTACAGAATCCGGATGTGCGCCTCTCCGTAGTCCTTGGTCTGACCGTCGTCCAGGTACTGCTCGTAGTGGCTGCCGTCGCCGATGAGGGAAACGTTCGAAAGATCCACCTGTTCCACCCGGCGGGCGTCCTTTGCCACAGGGATGCAGGTTCCCTTGCGGATGAAGAACACCACCTCATTCAGCTCCGCGTGGACCAGGATCCAGCCGCGCTTCATGGGCGTGACCCGGAAGGCCTTGCCGTCGTAGGTCACCTGGGTCATGTTCTCGGGCAGGTAGACGCTGCGCTCCTTTTTGCCCTTTTCCATCAGCGGGGCGATCATGATGCTGCCGCCCACCATCAGCTGATCCTCCACCTTCCGGGCGTCGGCATCCTCGGGGAAGTCGAAGCCCAGGGGCCTGAAGTACATCTCCTGCCGGGTGGCGGCCTTCATGTACTCGGAGTAGAGGTAGGGCAGCAGCCGGTAGCGCAGGCTGATGACCGCCCGGAAGTCCTCGGTGTCCCGGAACCGGTAGCATTCCTGCTTCCGGGTGCCCTTGCAGGCGTGGTTGCGCATCAGCGGGGTGAACACGCCGAAGGCCAGCCAGCGCAGCAGCAGCTCCCGGTTGGAGTTGCCGCCGAAGCCGCCGATGTCCGTGCCAATGTAGAGGAAGCCGCACATATTCAGCGACGGCATCTGGCACACGGCCATCCGCAGATTTTCCCAGCTGGAGGTGTTGTCGCCGGTCCAGATTCCGCCGTAGCGGTGGGCGCCGATGTAGCTGGAGCGGGAGAACAGCAGGTAGCGGTGCTCCATCAGCTTCTCCAGCTGCTCACCGGCGGCTCGGGTCATCAGGTAGCCGTAGGCGTTGTGGACATCGTGATGGAGCACCTTCCTGCCGTCGATGTTGTGGTAGAAATTGGTGTAGTCCAGCAGATTGATGCCGGGCTGGTAATTATCATCGCCGCCGGGGATGAAGTCCTTTTTCTGGGTGGCGGAGGTATACTCGCTGTGGAAGATGGCAGGCTCGTTCATGTCATTCCAGAAGCCCTCCACTCCCTGATCGGTGTAGAATTTGTATTTCTGCCCGAACCATTCTCTGGCCTCAGGCTGGAAGAAGTCGGTGAAGTGGGTCATGCCGGGCCAGACCGCCGCCTGGAAGTCGCCGCCCTCCTTGTTCTTGCAGAAGAAGTTCTTGGCTACGCCCTCTTCGTAGACCGGGTTGCCCGGCTCCACCTTCACGCCTGCGTCCACAATGGGCACCAGCCGGATGCCCCGGTCCATCATTTCCTGCCGGAAAGCGGAGAAATCGGGGAAGCGCTTGGGATGGAAGGTGAAGTCGATGAACCTGTCCATGTAGTCAATGTCCATGCAGATGTAGTCCAGGGGGATGCCGGCCTTGTCATAGCCGTCGGCAACGCTGCGGAAATCCCGCTTGGTTTTGTAGCCCCAGCGGCTCTGGCCGTAGCCGAAGGCCCAGAGGGGCGGAATGTAGCTGCGGCCGATGATTTTCAGGAACTGATGGGTCACGTCCCCGGCGCTGTCGCCGGAAATGGAGTACACCGTCAGATCATTGCTGTCGCAGAGCACCTGCAGCAGCCCGCTGCCGTTTACATCAATGTCAAAAATCACCCGGGCCGGGGTGTCGAAGAAGAAGCCCCAGTGCTCCGCGCCGCTGACCACCACGAAATTGTGGGAGCCGTACAGCGAAACGGTGTCCGGCAGATGGTGGGGGTTATCCACGTTGTAGCTGATGATCCGGTTGCCTCGCTTGTTGATGCCCCGGGTGGTTTCCCCCAGACCGTAGACGATGTCGTCCTCTGCCAGTGCCCGGGTAAACCGCAGGCCGGTGCCGTTTGCCGCAGTTTCCAGCCCCTGGGCAGTGTCGGAAACAGCCACCTCGGCAATCACCGCATCCAGCTGATAAGGCTTTCCGGAAATCCACTTAGTAATCATGGAAATCATCCTTTCCTCGTTTTTCCTTACAATACCACAGGATTCGGAACTTGGCAATAGCGAAAAATGATTGCCCAGCCACTGTAGGGGAGCATCGGACATGGAAACCCCCTGCCGGAAGTGTGGAACCGGCAGGGGGGTTCGTCATTCAGTTGTCCATGGCCTCGTGGTAGCCGTGGTCAACCAGCCAGCGGAAGGTGTTTTCGCATTCGGGGCCGACGTACAGGTGGAACCATGCGCTGCCGCCGAAGACTTTGGAATCGTAATAGAGCTCGATTTCGTGGTTGAAACCGTCGCTGCCGCGCAGGAACCAGGGCTGGGCCATGGTGCCGGCCTCGCAGTCTGCCTTCATGGCGTTCAGCAGCTCCTCCCGGTCTTCCCACAGGGAGATTGTGGTTTCCTTGCCTCTGGAATACATGGCATCAGCCCCATCTTCCGGGCAATAGCAGGTGAAGGTCATGGACTTCAGGCAGCCCAGCAGTGAGATGAAGCTGCCGTCTTCATTCAGCAGGGAGACCCGCTTGCCGTCCACTATGCCGCCCTGGAAGATGATCTCCGGCCGGGAGAGAATTTGCCGCGCTGCGGGAGCGGCGGCGCTTTCGCTGGTCATGAAGAATTTGCGCGTCATGGTGGAGCCGTCTTTCATGGTGTAGTTCAGGGTGATTTCTCCCGCGCGGGCATCCTCCGGCGCGGGGAACACCCGTTCATCCTGCTTGTTGGCGAAGATGCGTTCCGGCAGGGACAGGGTTTCCAGAGCCTCATCTCCCTCCCGGAGAACGGTTTCGTGGATGCCGATGACGGTTTCGATCAGTTCCCTGTCGGTGATGGGTGGGGCGGAATCCAGGGTCACGCTTTCCACCTGGTCGGCATCGGGAATCCGGTTGTGGATGCCCAGCACATCCAGTCCTGTCAGGGTCAGCGACAGGAACACGGCGGCAAAAATAGCCAGCAGCGGCACGAAGGCTTTCTTTGTAAACACATTCACCTGGCGCTTGAGCAGCATCAGGCAGCCGAAATAGCCGATGACCAATCCCACCGCCAGCAGCAGATAGGTCATTTCCGAGGCAAAGATATCAGAGGCGATGTGGAATGCGGTGCCCACGCCCAGCGTCACCAGCAGCAGAATGACAGGCTCCAGCCGGGGGAAGGCCAGCAGCTCCCCGGAGCTCTCCGCCTTGACCTTCCGCAGCAGCCTGCTGCCCAGCCAGATGGCGGCGATGCCCACGGCGGCCCAGATCAGCAGCGTCCAGAGCTGGTCCGTCAGGTACAGCTTATCCACCTTCTCCGTGGTTGCATAGGCTGCCACAGGACCGTCTGTATACTCCGAAACGGACAGGTCAGGAACGGATTTGAGCTCCACATTGAATATGGAGGTGCTGGTCATGGAGTAAATGGGGGACAGGGGAGAATACATACCCGAATCCCGCCCAGAAGCGCGCAGTCCGTAGACCAGCGGGACATACAGCTGGGAAATCAGCCAGCTGACAAACAGGTTGGCAAAATTCACGATGGTGTCCAGGATCAGCATGCCGATCCGGTTGCCCGCGCAGACGGCGCACAGCACCGCAATGCCATAGAAGCACAGAAACTGCAGCTGGGAGGACAGCAGCCACCAGAACGCCACGATTTTGTACTCCTCCAGGTACAGCAGCATCAGTCCCGCGTTCAGCGCATTGGGAATCAGGCTGCCAAGGATGCCCAGAATGATCTGGGTGCCGTACCAGCCGCCGGTGGTCATGGGCATGGCGCGCAGGCCGAAGCTGAGCCGGGTGGTGTAGAGATCACCCAGCAGCAGCTGGGCAAGAACCGCGGCGTAGGCCAGATTGATGGGTGCCATGGTGCAGCAGAAATATGTGATTTCCCTATAGATCCAGGCGGTGGACTGTTCACGGCCCAGCAGATTTGTGGTCAGCAGGAACAGCGCCACGGCGTAGAGCGCGAATGCCGGGGCAAACCGCCGCAGCCCCATCCGCCCCAGGGCAGGCTCATAGCAGGATGTTTTTGACTTCATAGTTCACACCTCCCAGTTCGTAGATGAAAATCTCTTCCAGAGACAGGGGCAGCACGTCGAAATAGGGGGCATCCAGCGCCTCCGCTTTTCGCCGGACCTCCTCGCAGCTGCCCCGCAGGATGAAGGTATTGAGTCTTCCGGAGCGGCTTTCGTGGAGGATCTCCACCCCGGCGGGGGCGTCGCCCACGATCTGCAGCTTCACGGTGCCGCCCTGCATATCCGCCAGGCTCTTCTGCAGCAGCATTGTTCCGTGGTCCATGATGCCCACATGGTCGCAGACGTCCTCCAGCTCCCGCAGGTTGTGGCTGGAGATCAGCACCGTGGTGCCCCGCTCGGCCACGTCCGCCAGAATCAGGCTCATGACCTGCCGCCGCATCACCGGGTCCAGGCCGTCCACAGGCTCGTCCAGAATCAGCACATCGGGCCGGGTGCACAATGTCAGGTGGAAGGCCGCCTGCTTCTGCATGCCCTTGGAGAACCGCCGGATGGTCCCGGAGGGCAGGGGGAAGATTTCCTTCAGCTTCCGGTACAGCTCCTCGTCGAAGCGGCTGTACATCTGCCGGTAAAACCGGTGCATATCCTCCATGGTGGCGGAGGGGAAGTAGAAGACATCGTCGGGGATATAGCCGATCCGGTCTTTTACAGTGGGGTCGTCCCCCACGGGCTGGCCGCCGATGGTGACGGTGCCGCAGTCGGGCCGGTAGATTCCGGTCAGATGCCGGATGGCGGTGGACTTGCCTGCGCCGTTGGGACCAACGAGGCCGTAGACGGTTCCCTTGGGGACGGACAGCGTCAGGTCGTCCAGGGCTTTGAAGTCACCGAAGGTTTTGGTGACATGGTTCATTTCAAGCATGCTTTCTCCTCCTGTTCCAGCCGCGCTTCCAGCTCCTGCCGGGTGTAGCCCAGCAGCATCAGCTTTTTCGCGGCTTCCTCAAATTGGCGCAGCAGCTGCAGCTCCTGCCGGGGATCGCCCATGGGCGTGCCGCAGACGAAACAGCCCTTGCCCGGCACGGTGGCGATCCACCCCTCCATTTCCAGCTGACGGTAGGAGCGCTGGATGGTGTTGGGGTTGATGGAAAGCTCCATGGCCAGCTCCCGCACGCTGGGGAGCTTCTCCCCCTGCTGCAATACCCCGGCTGTGATCTGATGCTTCAGCCCATCCATAATCTGCACATAAATCGGCCGCGCATCCCGATAATCCAGATGCACCACAGGTATGTACCTCCTTTGTTGGTGTCTGCTGTACTAACTGTACTAGCACAGTTAGTATAACAGTGAAACGGGGGATTGTCAATGACCGACGGCTGCTGACATCATTAAGAATCGCTTAAATATAACGGTAAATTGTAATTTGGCGGGGCAAATTACCACCCAGCCAATGTAGGGGAGGATATCATCCTCCCGCGCAGTGTAAGCCCTCAAAAAGCAATCACGTTGGGCGAATTCGTACCTATGTCCAACATTTTTCCATTCAACCGAACACTCAGGAACCGAAACCTGGCGGGAGGCTAATAGCCTCCCCTACAGTGGCCTGAGCAAAAATCTGCCCGCCAAATTCCAATTTGTCTGTTGCGGAGCAAAGCGGATATGCAAAAAAAGGAGAGAGCGTTGCCGCTCTCTCCTGAGGGGGATATGGACTTATTTGCCGAAGGCGTCCAGGGCCAGCTTGAAGGCGCCGTAGGCACCGGCGTCGTTGCCCAGGACAGCCAGGGCGAATTCCACGTTGGACGCGGCGTGGAAGACGTACTTGTGGAAGTAGGGACGCAGGCCGTCCAGCAGCACGGAGCCGGCCTTGCTGACACCGCCGCCCAGAACCACCACCTCGGGGTTCACCACGTTGCAGACGTTGGCCAGGAACTCGCCCATGTAGGCATAGAACCGGTCCAGCACCGTCAGGGCCAGCTTGTCGCCGTCTCTTGCGGCATCGAAGACATCCTTGCAGGTGAACTTCTCCTGAGCGCGCAGGGTGGAATCCTCTTCGGAGGTCTCCAGCTCCAGCTTGGCCATGCGGACGATGCCGGAGGCGGAGCAGTACTGCTCCACGCAGCCGCGCTTGCCGCAGCCGCAGACAGCGGTTTCATCCCGATTGAGGACCATGTGGCCGATCTCGGCGCCGGAGCCGTGGGCGCCGTGGAGCAGCTGGCCCTCGATGACGATGCCGCCGCCGACGCCGGTACCCAGGGTGACAAAGACCATGTTGTTGAAATCCTTGCCGCCGCCCTTCCAGAATTCACCCAGGGCGGCAACATTGGCGTCGTTGCCTGCCTTCACAGGCAGCCCGGTGAGCCGGGACAGCTCCTCGTTGATGTCAAACACGCCCCAGCCCAGGTTGACGCAGCGGTTGACGATGCCCTTGGAGTTGACGGGGCCGGGAACGCCGATGCCGATGCCCAGCAGATCGGTCTGGGCGACGTTGTTCTGCTCCAGATACTCCCGGATGGAAGCCGCGATGTCGGGGAGGATCTGGCTGCCGCCGTTGGTGGTGACGGTGGGGATCTCCCATTTGGAGACCATTTTGCCGGATTCCTCAAAGAAAGCGATCTTGACGGTGGTTCCGCCCAGATCGACGCCAAAGCCGTATTTCATGGATGATATCCTCCTTTTTTACTTGTGGAATTATTATACAATGCCTGCGCAAAAAAGGGAAGCCCCCAAACAAAAAAATCGGATTTGCAGTGGCCGGATCGGGCCGTTTCCGATTCAACCCGGTGTTGGATCAAATTGCGCAAAAGCCGTTGCATAATTAAAAAAACCTGCTATAATGGAAAACAGTCTGTCTTTTTGGAATTTTTAAGAAGGAGGAAGGGAAAACAATGATATTCGGCAAGCATATCAACCGCTATTATCTGAAGTACGCCTCGCTGCTTCTGCTGGGACTGCTGGCGCTGGCTTCCGTGGACTATCTGCAGCTGAAGATTCCTGAGCTGTATCAGATGGTCATCAACGGCATGAACCAGGGCTATGTGGTTCTGGATGGCGCGCAGATTGCCTTCGACATGGATTTCCTGCTGGATCGGATCTGTATGCCCATGGTTGTCGTGGTGGTGGCCATTGTGTTCTGCCGCTTTCTGTGGCGCGTGACCATTTTCGGCGCCGCCGTCCGGGTGGAGACCGATCTGCGGGACAGGATGTTCAGCCACTGCCGCCATCTGAGCCGGGAGTACTACCAGGTGAATAAGGTGGGCAACCTGATGAGCCTGTTCACCAATGATCTGGACACTGTGCAGGAGTGCTACGGCTGGGGCTTCATGCAGTTCTTCGACGCTCTGATTCTGGGCACCATGTCTTTTCTGAAGATGTGGAACATGGACCATATGCTCACCGTCCTCTCCATGATCCCCATGGCGCTGCTCTTCGGCTGCGCCGCCATTGTGGGCAAGCGGATGACCGAGAAATGGGACTACCGCCAGGAGTGCTTCTCCAACCTGTCGGATTTCTCCCAGGAGAGCTTCTCCGGCATCGCCGTCATCAAGGCCTTCGTCAAGGAGGCAAAAGAACTGATGGCATTCAGGAAGCTGAACAAGGAAAATGAGGATGCCAATATCGATTACACCAAAATCTCCGTCCTGATGCGCATCATGGTGGGCTCCTTTGTGGAGAGCGTCATCTGCGTCATCCTGGGCTACGGCGGCTATCTGGTGTACCGCGGCTCCTTCAATGCCGGACAGCTCATGGAGTTCATCGGCTATTTCACCGCCATTGTCTGGCCCATCATGGCCGTGTCTGAGCTCATCGACATGACCTCCCGGGGCAAGGCCTCCCTGAAGCGCATCAGCGAGCTGCTGGATGCCGAAATCACCGTGAAGGATCGGAAGGGCGCCAGGGATCTGGAGCAGGTGAAGGGTGACATCGAATTTAAGGATCTGTCCTTCCGCTATCCCGACGGCGAATTCGATGCGCTGGAGCATATCTCCTTCCACATCCGCGCCGGAGAGAACATCGGCCTTGTGGGCAAGACCGGCGGCGGCAAGACCACCCTGGTGGACCTGATCCTGCGTACTTACAATGTTCCCGACGGCACCGTGTTCCTGGACGGGCAGGATGTGAACGATCTGACCATCCGCTCCGTCCGCCAGGGCTGCGCCTATGTGCCCCAGGATAACTTCCTGTTCTCCGACACCATTGAGAAGAACATCGCCTTCGGCGCGGACCACATCGACGCCAGCGCCGTGCGCCATGCGGCGGCGCTGGCGGATGTGGACGGAAACATCTCCGAGTTCCAGCTGGGCTATCAGACTGTTCTGGGCGAGCGGGGCGTTACCGTCTCCGGCGGTCAGAAGCAGAGAATTTCCATTGCCCGGGCGCTGATGAAGGATGCCCCCATCCTGATCCTGGATGACTCCGTCTCCGCCGTGGACACCAAGACCGAGCGGGCCATCCTGCAGAATCTGCGCACCACCCGACAGGGCAAGACCACCATTCTCATTGCCCACCGGATCTCCACCATCGAGCAGATGGATAAGGTGCTGTTCATCGACGACGGCAGGCTGGCGGGCTTTGACACCCACGAAGCGCTCTACGCCGAAAATGCGGCCTACCGCAAGATGGTGGACCTGCAGCGGCTGGAGGAGGAAGGAGGCGCCCATAATGCGTGAATATCTGCCTCTGCTCATTGCCTGCGCCGTCATCGGTGTGTTCACCGTGGTGTTTATCGTGGCCTATTTTATCCTGAAGCACCATATCAAAAAGCCCACTTCCGAGCGCCGCATGACCGACGGTGAGCTGATCCGCCGGCTGCTGCGCTATGCCAGACCCTATACGAAGGAATTTATCCTGGTGTTTGTCATCATGGCGGTGTCCATCGTCTATGACGTGGTGTCCCCGCTGCTGATTTCCAGAATCCAGGGGCTCATCAAAACCGGCAGCTTTGAGCTGTCCCGGCTCTATGCCATGGTTATTTTGTACGCGGGCATTCTGGTGGTCTCCATGGTCTGTACCTATTTCCAGGCCATGATCCTGCAGACCGTGGGCCAGAAGATCCTGACCCAGATCCGTCTGGACACCTTCACAAGAATCGAAAGCCTGTCCCATGAGCAGCTGAACCAGATTCCCGTGGGCAAGCTGGTCACCCGGGTCAGCAACGACCCCAACTCCATCAGCTACCTCTTCACCAACATTCTGGTGACATTGCTGAAAAACACCATGGTGGTCTTCGGCGTGCTGGGAGCCATGCTGATGCTCAACTACGCCCTGACGCTGATGGTGCTGTGCTTCGTGCCCTTCCTGGTGGTCTTCACCCTGATTTTTCAGAAGTTCTCCCGGGAGGTTCACCGGGGCGTCAACAACACCAGAACCGACCTGAATACCTTCCTGTCCGAAAACCTCTCCGGCATGAAGATCACCCAGATCTTCAACCGGGAGGATCAGAAAATGGAGGAATTCCTGGAAAAGAGCGGCAAGCTCCGGCGGGCCAAGTTCAACCGGATGCTGGTCTTCGGCATTTTCCGCCCCATGGTGTATATGCTCTTTGTCACCAGCAACCTGTTCCTGTTCTACATCGGCTGCAAGGGCTACATCCGGGACACCACCTTCCTGGGCCAGACCATCACCAGCGAGATCGTGGTTGCCTTCTATATGTACATCTCCAAGTTCTTCAACCCCATCCAGGCGCTGGCGGAGCAGTTTGATATGCTCCAGCAGTCCTTTGCCTCGGCGGAGAAGATCTTCACCATTCTGGACATGGTTCCCGATGTGGTGGACGAGCCGGATGCCATCGAGTTGGAGGAAATCCGGGGCGAGATCGAATTCAAGGATGTGTGGTTTGCCTACAAGCCCGATGAATGGGTGCTGAAGGGCGTTTCCTTCCATGTGGAACCCAGACAGACCGTGGCCTTTGTGGGCTCCACCGGCTCCGGCAAGACCACGATCCTGTCCCTGATCTGCCGGAACTACGACATCCAGAAGGGCCAGATCCTCATCGACGGCATCGATATCAAAAAGATCAAAATCGCCTCCCTGCGCCGCCACTTCGGCCAGATGCTGCAGGATGTGTTCCTGTTCTCCGGCGATATCCGCAGCAACATCG
>CALYTP010000065.1:0-10146 GCA_945486915.1 uncultured Clostridia bacterium
TGTTCGGCTGACAGCTCTCCCAAAGGGAGAGCCAAGGGCGCTGTAAGCGCCAGTGTGCCAAATTCCAATTTTCCATAGGATGCGCAAACCCGGTATGCGTTTTATTCTTTGCGGGGTACCGCCGGTTTATCCGAATGGATTCTCCGTTTTCCCGCGGTTTTCCTCCAGAGCAGATATCCCCGCAGGCCAAAAAGGCCCAGCAGCCCACGCTTTATCCGGTTTTTCCTCCGGGTCGGGCGCAGGGACAGCACATCGAAAAAGCGGTTATCCTCCGGCATGGCAGCCAGGAATGCCTCATGCTTTTCGTAAGCTTCGGCACAGCCGGGCATGGAAACCGGGGCGCAGGGCATGGCTTTCAGCGCGCCCTTCAGCAGGATCTGCTCCATCAGCTCCGTCAGGGTGCGCCGTGCTTCCCCGTCCCGGCAAAGGGTCTGGCCGGTGGTGTAGCCCAGGATGCCGATGGGCTGGCCGTCGGAGGCGTCCATGGACACCGTGGGAACCCCGGCATGGGCCAGAATCCGGGCGCTTCCGGCGGAGGCGATGCCCAGATCCAGCTTCTCAAACAGGCTCTCCGGGATGGGATAGACGAATCCGGGAAGATACAGCCGCACATTGGGATATTTTTCCAGCCGCTGCCGAATCCACCCGGCAGTGTCCCGGGGAGCGTCCTCCGGCTCGCCGCCGATGAACAGGCAGCCCAGGGTTCGCTCCGGGTGGCGTGCGGCGTACTGCTCCATGGCCTCCACCGCGGCGGGGATGTAATTTTTATTCAGTCTGCCCAGGCAGCAGACGGTGTCGTCGTGGACTTCAAAGGGGATCGCCTCCAGCCGGGGGTCACGGACATCCGCCACGGCGTTGTGGCCTGCCGCAGAGAGAAGATACCGCTGCGGATCGGGAATCTCCTGACCGGGAAAGAGCAGGCCCAGCGCCCGCTGGTTGATCACCGCCAGCTCCTTTCGCCGGAACTTCTCCTGAAAATAGGGACGGAAGCCCGGGTCCATGGGGTACTGCTCGTCCAGCAGAAAGAGAAAATGCTTCGCGTTCCGCTTTTGGGCTGTCAGCTCTGCCCAAGCGCTCATATGGGGGGTGTTGGATTCCACCAGAATTTCCCCGGGATCGCTTCCGATGTACCCGAGAAGCGTTTCCAGCGTCCGTTCCACATCCCTGCGGCGCAGCAGCTGGGGCCAGCAGTGCAGCTCCGGGAAAATGCCGTCCCGGTGGGCTTCCAGAACCGGAATCAGGATCGGCGCATCCCGGTCGGAAAAAATGCGCACCTGCCACCCCCGGCTTTCCAGATAGCTTGCCTTGTTGCTGACATAGAGCTGCGCGCCGCCCATTCCTGCAATGGTGCCGGTGAAAATCACATAGGTTTTCTGCATGATCCCCACCTCACTGCCAGAAGAACCGATAGGGCACGGTGCGGTGGAATTTCTGCTCGAACCGCAGCGTCATCCACACAAAGTAAATGCCCATGAAGACCCCGATCAGCACCCGCAGCAGCCTGCGGGAGCGCTTGCCGCTGACCTCCTGCACGGTGCGCGGATACAGCAGGAAGAGAAAGGGTACAAAATAATAGGACAGACGGTTGACGGCATTCATGGAAAACACCATCAGCCTTGTGATGGAGGCCATCAGAGACGCGAACAGCAGCATACTGTCCTGCTTTTTGAGAATGGCCGCCTGGCTGGGCGTGCACAGGCGCAGCATCCGGTTCCGGGGCCGGAGCACCATATAATAGCAGGCCAGCCCGAAGCCCACCAGCACCAGCAGCACCATGTAGATGCTCTGCCGGTTGATGTGTCCCTCGTTCTCCACGGCCTTGGTCAGGTAGCCGGAATAGTCCTCCGTCAGACCGAAGAGCTTCATGCCCAGGATGACAAAGGTCTGGTAGGCCGCGGTGAAGAGGATCATGGCAGCCACGCCCAGCAAAATGTCCCGTTTCTTGAATTCCAGCCGGTCAAACACCAGAAACACCAGGCACACCACCGACGCCACATGGAACGACGCCGCCAGCAGCACCATTCCCGTGAACACCAGATACCGCAGGAGCCTGGGCTTCCGGCTGGTGAGCACGCAGTAGGCAAGCAGAAGGACAGCCACCGCCAGGGCCTGACGGATGATGGTCAGGTAGACATAATACGTTCCCGACAGGATCAGCAGCAGCGTGCTCATCTCCACATCCACGGAGTTCCGATAGAGAAAAAAGCCGATGGCGCCGTAGATGATGGCGCTGGTGACGGCGATATAAAACTGCACGCTGGGGTTGATGACGCTCAGCAGCTTGGTGAAATAGCAGTAGCCGATTTCGTAGGTGGTGCTGCCGGAAAAGGCGGGAATCTCCGCCCAGCTGCACCGGGCCACCTGCTCGTACCGCCGGGCATAGTGGATGGCCAGATCCGTGCCCACCTCCCGGCTGCGCAGGGCGGCAATGAGGATCAGAATTCCAAAGGAGACAGCCAGATACATGGCCTGCCTGCGGCGGCTCTTATTCACATCGAAACAGGCGCCAAAGCCCAGAATGAGCAGGGTGGACAGAAAATAGATGGCCATCTGCTTTCTCCTTTCTCATTTTGTATTTAGCGTTTCATGCAGCATCCCTGCAAATTGGAATTTGGCGGGGCAAAACTTTCTTGCGCCGCAGCGCATATCGAGTGCCATGCACATATCGATTGCGAAGCAAATATCGTTTTGATATATCGATATCTTTCCCACGGGAAAGTCGATATTGCCTTCGGCATCGATATTGATCGGTTGATCAAATGAGATACTTCGTATGTGCCCCGCCAAATTACAATTTGCCGCAATGCTGGGCCAAACCGATATGCACTTCTCATGTTCAGACGATCCCAGCAGGGATAAAAAACCGAAGGATGATTTTTGTAAATGTATAGCCATTGACCCGGAGGGCTTTCGGGCGTAACCGCACGGCCTGATACCAAAGCCGCCACGCCGCCCGGAAATCCCGGGCATTGACATACAGCGTGACGCCCAGAATGGCAAAATCCGCCTTTGCGGTTTTGTGGGCATCCAGAAATTCCCGGTGCTGCGCAAATATCTTCTCAAAACCCGCGATTCGGTTCTCCGGGTGGGCGGAAATCCGGTCTCCCCGGTGGAAATGGTAGGTTCCCAGCACTTCCGGGACATAGCGCACCGGGTGCTCCCTGGCGATCCGCAGCCACAGCTCCAGATCCTGCAGCGCCGGGACGCTCTCATCAAAGCCTCCCACCGCCTGAAACACACTCCTGCGGATCAGTGGGAAGGAGGAGGAGCCAATGAGATTGCGCCGGAACAGCTCCGGGTAGAGGTTTCCCTCCGGCATGGGATTTGGGAAGCGAAGCCGGGTTTTCCCGGTTTGCTCCATAAGAATTCGGGTATTGCCGTAGACCAGGGCCGCCTCCGGGGTAATCGCGGTCAGCTGCAGCGCCAGCTTATTGGGTGCCCACTGGTCGTCGTCATCCAGAAAGGCCAGAAATTCTCCCTTAGCCTGTTTCGCGCCGAAATTTCTTGCGGCATTGGCGCCGGAATTGCGGGGCATTTCCAGATAGGTTATCTGTTCAAATTCCGCGCAGAGTGTTTCCAGCTCCCCGGCCAGGGTTCTGTCCTCCGGGGCGTCGTTGACGAGGAAAATCTCCAGATTCCTCCAGGTCTGCTCCGCAACGCTCTCCAGCGCCCGGCGAACCACGGAAATGGGCCTTCGGCAGGTGGTGACGATGGCCGTCACAAGGGGTTGTTCTTCCATAGTTGTATCCTCTATCAGTACAGCGCCAGCCAGCTTTCCGTCATCTGCCGGACGCCGAAGCCCCGCTGCTCCATTTGGCGCGCCCAGTCTGCCCCGGTGGGTTTCCCGGGAAAATGCCGGATGGCATTGCTCCACTCAGGGATCTCCAGCGGCAGCCGCCGCACAAGACCCAGCCCGGCATCGGCTTCCTCCGTCACGTTGTCGGAAATCAGGCACAGGCACCCCGCCGCCTGCCCCTCCAGCACTGCCACGGGTAAGCCCTCCCCGGGGAGCGATGGCAGCAGCAGGCAGTCAAAGGCTTTCATCCACGCAGCCACATCCGTGCGCTGCCCCGGGAAGAAGATTCGGAGATCTCCCTTTGCCTGTTCTTTCAGTTGGGGCAGCAGCTCGCCGTCGCCCAGAAAGACAAAGCGCAGGTTTGGCAGATCCCGGAGGGCTTCCGAAAGAGACAGGGCAAGGGCATGGTTTTTCATGGGGGTCATTCTTGCCGCCATGCCGATGACGATATCCCCGTCGCCTGCCCGGAGGCTTTTTCGGACAGCATCGGTCTGTTCCTTTGTCACGTTCCGAAAGGCTTCCGTATCCACGCCGTTATAGAGCACGGCAAAGGGCCGATTCCCAAAGAGGAATTCCCCCGCCGCCCGGCTGCAGCCGACGCTTTCCGTGGCGCAGGTGCGGATGAGGAAGCGGAACACCGGGGCGCCCAGGAGCTTCTGCACCGCCGGGGCCTTGCGCTGGACGGCGGTGACATGGCTGTGGCAGATCCGTACTCGAATCCCCACCCGCTTTGCCGCCAGCAGCGCCACCCCGGACTGCATCCCGGTGTGGACGTGGACAGCGTCATAGGAAACCGGCGCATTTTTCAAAAGCTCCCCGAAATCACGCAGATACCGGACAGGCCCCAGCGCCCGGACATCCCCGGGGAGTATGTAGACCCGGCAGCCCTGTTCCCGGAGGAAGGACACTGTTTCCTGCCGCGTCCGTCCCTCGTGGGTGACAAAATCGAAGTGGTATTGCTGCCGATCCATCCGCGCCAGCACCTGCAGCACCACGGCGGTGTCCCCGCCCCGGCCCAGGTAGCCGATGACATGCAGAATGTTCTTCATGGTTTATCCTCTCCTGCGGGGATAGATGCGCTTCCACACGGCAAGCATGGCATACCTGGCAAAGCAGTAGCAGCTGAAGATCAGCGGCAGCTTCTCCACCTTCCGGTACAGCGTCCACACGCCCATGGCGGCCTTGCACTTGTTGCTGGACAGGGAAGCGGTGGACCGCCGGTAGCAGGCCAGCACCTCCGGCATACCATAGCAGACGTGCCCCGCCTTCAGAATCTGCAGCCAGGTGGCGGCATCCTGCCTCCGGCGAAAATCCGGCATGACCATGTCCTCCCGGCGCACTTTGGATGCATCCACCATGATCCCGGCGGTCTGGAGCAGATTGTGGGTCAGAAAGCCCCTGTAATCCAGCCGGGGCAGCATATGGATGACCTTGTTCAGCGGCGTGCCGTCGTCGGCGATGACCTCGTAGGAGGTACAGCTGAAGGCCGCGTGATTCTGGAGCATGAACGCCACCTGCTTTTGCAGCTTTTCCGGCTTCCAGAGATCGTCCGCATCCAGATAGGCCACGAACCTGCCGGAACACGCCTCCAGCGCCCGGTTCCTTGCCACCGCCGCGCCGCCGTTTCCCGCCAGCCGGATCACCCGGATTCTGGGGTCTTCAGCGGAAAACGCCAGGGCAATGGCGGCGGTATCGTCGGTGGAAGCGTCGTCCACGATGAGCATTTCCCAGTTTTCCCAGGTCTGGCTCTGCACCGAGCGGATGGTGGCCTCCAGATACTTCCCGCTGTTGCAGGCGGGGGTGATGATCGACACCAGCTCCTGCATGGTTACAGGTTTTTCTGCGCGCAGGCCAGCGCGGCGGCGATGACCTGATCCATATCATAGTATTTGTATTCGCCCAGCCGTCCGCCGAAGATCACATGGCTTTCCCCATCGGCCAGGGCCCGGTATTTGGCGTAGAGCGCCCCGTTGACGGCGTCGTTGACGGGGTAGTAGGGCTCGTCGCCGGGCTTCCATTCGCTGCTGTATTCCCGGCTGATGACGGTTTTGGGAATTTCGTGTCCCTGGTCATCCAGGCCGAACTGGAACCATTTGTGCTCGATGATCCGGGTCCAGGGGGTCTCCCGGTCGGTGTAGTTCACGGCGGCGTTGCCCTGGAAATTGGGCTTGTCCAGCAGCTCGGTCTCAAACCGCACCGAGCGGTACTGCAGGCAGCCCAGGCAGTAGCCGAAATAGGCGTCGATGGGGCCGGTGTAGACCACGGTCTTTGCCATGGCGTCCCAGTCGGCTTTGCGCGCCAGATAGTCCTCGTTCAGCCGAACCTCGACGCCCTGAAGCATATTTGCCACCAGCTTGGTATAGCCGCCCATGGGGATGCCCTGATAGAGGGCGTTGAAATAGTTGTTGTCGAAGGTCAGCCGCACGGGCAGCCGCTTGATGATGAAGGCAGGCAGGTCCCGGCAGTCCCGGCCCCACTGCTTTTCGGTGTAGCCCTTCACCAGCTTCTCGAAAATGTCCCGGCCCACCAGGCTGATGGCCTGCTCCTCCAGATTTTTGGGTTCTCCCTGGATTTCCGCCCGCTGGGAGGCGATGCGTTCCATGGCCTCCTCCGGGGTCACCACGCCCCACATCCGGTTGAAGGTGTACATATTGAAGGGCAGGGAATAGAGCTCGCCCTTGTAGTTGGCCACGGGGCTGTTGGTGAAGCGGTTGAACTCCGCGAATTTGTTGACATAATCCCAAACCTGCTTGTTATTGGTATGGAAGATATGGGCGCCGTATTCGTGGACATGGATGCCCTCCACGTTTTTGGTATAGACATTGCCGCCGATGTTGGGACGGCGGTCAATGACCAGCACGGTTTTGCCCCGGTCCGCAGCCTCCCGGGCAAACACGGCGCCGAACAGTCCGGCGCCCACGATCAGATAATCATACATGGTATTTCCTCCCGGTTCGGGAAACGCCAAAAGGGCAGTCTCCCGCATGATATGTTGATTATACCCGAATCCGGGGGGAAAATCAACCGCCAGTCGCGGCGGACAAGGGCGCGTCGACGGACTGCATTGCTGAGAGCCTTTTTCCTCTGCCCGGTTCGTTTCGGGGCGTGGTTCGTTTACATAATTACATAAAAAGTTGCAATTATGGCAGTAAAAAAGCAAAAAAGTTGACATTTTCGATTGTATATGTTAAGATAGCCGCAATCTATCCGGTGCCGCCCAGGAAATTGCACCGTCGGCGTGATTTCGACGGGTTATTCGCCGGGGGCGCGCTATAATGGGATAGACAAAACGGTCTGAAGCGCGCAGAAATTGTCTGCTGAGCGCTCCCGGGGCAGGCTCCCGTTTCCCATCCTTCCGGAAATGCCCACGGCGCTTCAACCCCCCAAAAACAGAAGGAGATGATATCATGGACATGGATCAGATGATGAACGAAGATCCCAGAAACGAGTCCCAGGCGGAACCCCAGGCGGAACCCCAGGCAGAACCCAGAACCGAGCCCATCAGAAGACGGCGGAAGAAAAAGAAGACCATTCCGCTTCCCGCTTTCCTGACCCGGATCGGTGAGGATGTGCGGTGGTACTACGATATCCGGCTGTGGTCGCCGCTGCTGGTGGTACTGTTTCTTCTGGTTCTGATTCCCAGCTGCTCCCGCACGGAAAAGCCGGAGGAGACCGTCCCGGAGATTTCTGTGGTGGAATCGACCCCGGCGGAGACCACCGAGCCCACCCAGGAGCCCATTGACCCCGAGGCCGAGGCGCTGGCCAGACTGGCCGACACCGTGGGCGCCGGACGGTCGGACAATGTGAAGACCATCATCATGTGGGTGGCCATCAACCGTTCCGAGGATCGGGCCAACGGCTACGGGCTGAGCCTGGTGGAGGAAATCGCCCGTCCCAACCAGTGGCAGGGCTATGACGAAAACGGCGCCTACTCCAACGGCGTCTACCAGATCGCAAAAGAGGTGCTGGACATCCAGGCAAGGGGCGGTCTGCGGCCTCTGGATTCGGATATGCTGTGGTTCGTGCTCAACGACGACGGCTCCATCACCCTGCGCAACCAGTTCACCGCCACCGCCAACCAGAAATGGCGGGAAAAAACCGTCAAATAAGTACATCCCCCCAATCGGCCTCCGATTGGGGGATTTTTTCGGGAATAGTGGTTGACAGAGCCGATTTTCGGTTGTATAATTCCAGAAATTTCGTAGAGAAGGAGACCACAGTATGCTGACACACAAAGGAACGCAGACCATCGAAACCCCCAGGCTGATCCTGCGCAGAGCCGTCCCGTCAGATGCCCGGCCCATGTTCGACAACTGGGCCTCCGACCCGGAGGTCACCAGATTTCTGACCTGGCCCACCTACGAAACCGTGGAAACCGCCGTCCGGTGGATCGGCATCCTGCAGGAAAACTACGGGAAGCCCGACAACTACAATTGGATGATCGAGCTCCGGGAGCTTCACCAGCCCATCGGCTCCATCGGCGTGGTGGGGTGCAGCGACGCGGTGGGCAAGGCGGAGATCGGCTATTGCATCGGCAAAAATTGGTGGCACAGGGGCATCATGACCGAAGCGCTGCAGGCGGTGGCGGATTTCCTCTTCCGGGAGGTGGGCATGAACCGCGTGGAAGCCCGGCACGATACCAACAACCCCCATTCCGGCGATGTGATGAAAAAATGCGGCATGCAGTACGAAGGCACCAGCCGCGCCGCCGACCGCAACAACCAGGGCATCTGCGACATGGCCACCTACGCGATCCTCAGAAGCGAATGGGAAGGCAGGCGCTGAGCGCCTCCACTGCACCACGGCAGAGGTGCGGTACAACCCACGACAGCAAATCGCCTGGGATCGAGAAGTGCCCTGGCGACCGCATATTCCAAAACAACCGTATGGGGTTACTGCACACCCATACGGTTGTTTTTCTCTTCTGTTTTTTCCTATGGCAACACCGCTTAGGTGGATGCTGCGGGCTTCGGCAGATCTTTTACCCCAATCGTGCAGTATGAAAAATGGGAAATACACAAAGTATTCCCGCATTTTTCATACTTTCGCTTGGGGCAAAATCTCTTGCCGAATCTCCTTGCTCCATTATGCGGTGTTGCCCTATCGCTTTTTGGACAAGCCGGTATGTCGTCCGGGCAATACCACGCATCCCATCATGCAAAACGTTTTCATCCCGCGCTCAGCCCGGCGATGCGTTTCCTGCGCGCCGCTATCCGCTTTTGCGGACGTGGAGCTGCCGGGGCAGAGCGACGGAAGCGGCGTCCCTGCCCTCGATCATCCGGGTCAGCAGGTCTACGGCGGCGGTGCCGACGGCCTCCTGGGAGGGGCCCAGGGAGGTGATGGCGGACTCCCTTGCCAGGTAGCTGTCGTCGTAGCTGACGACGGCGATTCCCTGCTGCTCCGCCCGAAGAACGCGCAGCAGCCGGTGGGCGATTTCGTCGCTGTGGCAGATGACGGCGGTACAGCTGCCCCGGTAGCTCCGGAGGAAGCGCCGCAGCAGTGCGTCGTCGCCGTCCAGAAGCCGCAGCCGCTCCTGCTCGGTGCAGAACAGGCAGTTTTCCGGGAGAAAACCGACCCCTGCCTGGGCAAGGGCGTGGGTGAGACTGTGCAGCCGGGCAATGCCCCGGGTTTCGTCGCATTTCAGGATCGCGGCAACCTTTTTGTGGCCGGAGGCGGACAGATGGGCAGCCAGCAGAGCGGCACCGGAATCCTCGTCCATGCGGACGGAGGGGGCGGCGGTGTGGCAGTCCAGAAAGACGCAGGGGATCCGCTCCCGGTCCATCCGGGCAAGAAGGTCCTCATTGAAAAAGCCGAAGGCGTCGCAGATGGGGCTGAGCAGGATCCCCGCCGGGGGATGGGCGAGAAGACGCTGCAGGTGCTCCCGCTCCGATGCAACGCTGCCGTGCGTCTCATGGCAGGTTACGGTGCACCCCACCCCGGCGGCGGCCTTCCGGACGCTGCGCAGCAGGGCCGGGGCGGTGTATTCCTCCCGGTCCGAAAGCACCAGTGCGATCTGTCTGCCCGCCGGGGCGGTTTTCGCCGGATAAGAGCCGCTGCCCCTGCGGCGGACGATGAGCCCCTTTTCCTCCAGAAGCTTCAGGGCGGAACGGATGGTCTGGCGGCTGCAGCCATACTGCCGGCACAGGGCAGCCTCGGTGGGCAGCTTTTCCGTGCCGGGACTGCGCCGAAGCAAAAGCTCCAGCTCCCGGGCGATGACGCGGTATTTTGCCGGCAAAATAACCCCTCCCTTTTTGGCGATTCTGATATGTGTTATCGGCCTAACTCTGCTGCTTTCTAAATTGTAATTTATCGCACTGGCGCGGCAGCGCCCTTGGCTCTCCCTTTGGGAG
>CALYTP010000066.1:0-10005 GCA_945486915.1 uncultured Clostridia bacterium
ACTGGGATCGGGCACGGTTCACCATGGACGAGGGCTGCTCCAAGGCTGTCCGGGAGGTCTTCGTCAATCTGTATGAAAAGGGCCTGATCTACAAGGGAAGCCGCATCATCAACTGGTGCCCCCACTGCGTCACCGCCCTGAGCGACGCGGAAGTGGAGTACGTGGATAAGCCCGGCCACCTGTGGCACATCCGCTATCCTCTGGCCGACGGCACCGGTGAGGTGATCGTGGCAACCACCCGTCCCGAGACCATGCTGGGCGACAGCGGCGTCTGTGTCAACCCCAACGACGAGCGCTATACCGCCATTGTGGGCAAGAAGGTCATTCTGCCCCTGGTGAACAAGGAAATCCCCGTGGTGGCCGACGACTACGCCGAGATGGAGTTCGGCACCGGATGCGTGAAGATGACCCCCGCCCACGACCCCAACGACTTCGAGGTGGGCCTGCGCCACAATCTGGAGGTCATCCGGGTTCTGGACGACAACGGCAAGGTCAATGAATTCGGCGGCAAGTATGAGGGCCTGGATCGCTACGAAGCCCGGAAGCAGATCGTCAGGGATCTGGAAGCGGGCGGATATCTGGTCAAGGTGGAGGATTACTCCCACAACGTCGGCACCTGCTACCGTTGCCACAACGATGTGGAGCCCATCATCTCCGCCCAGTGGTTCGTGAAAATGAAGCCCCTGGCCGAGGAAGCCATCCGGGTGGTCAAGGAGGGCGAGACCAAGTTTGTGCCCGACCGCTTCAGCAAGACCTATCTGAACTGGATGGAAAATGTCCGCGACTGGTGTATCTCCCGTCAGCTCTGGTGGGGTCATCAGATTCCCGCCTGGACCTGCGCCGACTGCGGCCACATCACCGTCTCCCGGGAAGATGCCTGCAAGTGCGAAAAGTGCGGCAGCACCAACATCGAGCGTGACCCAGACGTGCTGGATACCTGGTTCTCTTCTGCCCTGTGGCCCTTCGAGACCCTGGGCTGGCCGGAAAAGAACGGCGATCTTGACTACTTCTATCCCACCGACGTGCTGGTCACCGGCTACGACATCATCTTCTTCTGGGTCGCCAGAATGATCTTCTCCGGCTGTGAGCAGACCGGAAAGACTCCCTTCCACACCGTCCTGATCCACGGCCTGGTGCGCGACGACAAGGGCCGCAAGATGAGCAAGTCCCTGGGCAACGGCATCGATCCTCTGGAAATGATCGACAGGTACGGCTGTGACGCCCTGAGAATGGACATGGTCACCGGCAACTCTCCCGGAAATGACATGCGCTTCTATGTCGAGCGCTGCGAGGCCATGCGCAACTTTGCCAACAAGCTGTGGAACGCCTCCCGCTATGTCATGATGAATCTGTCTGGCGATTCCGTCAACGCGCTGCCGGAGGCCGCCAAGCTGGAGATCTCCGACAAGTGGGTGCTGTCCAAGCTGAACACCCTGATTGCCGAAGTCACCGACAATCTGGAGAAGTACGAGCTGGGCGTTGCCGTCCAGAAGGTCTACGACTTCATCTGGGACACATACTGCGACTGGTATATCGAACTGACCAAGGCCAGACTCTATGGCGAGGACGAAGAGCGGAAGCAGACTGCCATTGCAGTTCTGGTGTACGTGCTGGATCAGGTGCTGCGGCTGCTGCATCCCTTCATGCCCTTCATCACAGAGGAAATCTGGCAGAGCCTGCCCCACGAAGGCGAGGCCCTGATCGTTGCCAGGTGGCCGGAATACAGCGAGAATCTGGCGTATAAGGAAGAGGAGTCCCACATGGAGTCCGTCATGAACGCCATCCGTTCCATCCGCAACCGCCGGGCGGAGATGAACGTTCCTCCCTCCAAGAAGGCTGCTCTGTACGTGCTGACCTCCAAGCCCCAGGTGTTCACCGAGGGCGAGGGCTTCATCCAGCGTCTGGCCTACGCCGACAGCGTCACCATTCTGGATGCCGAGCCCGAGAACCTCAGCGGCATGGTGACCTGCGCCACCTCCGATGCCAAGCTGTATATCCCCCTGGGACAGCTGGTGGATGTGGCCAAGGAGCTGGAGCGGATCTCCAAGGAACTGGAGAAGGCCAGAAAGAACCTGCAGAGCCTGGAAGGCAAGCTCTCCAATGAGAAGTTCGTCTCCCGTGCGCCCGAAGCCGTGGTTGCCGCCGAGCGGGAGAAGGCCCAGAAGGCCCGGGACCTCATCGCCGGTCTGGAGCAGAGCCTGGCCGCCATGCAGGCGCTGTAACCCCAATACCCGTTTTGCCCCGGTTGACAATCCAATCAACCGGGGCATTTTTAACAGAAAAGAGGTGTCAATATGCTGCTGGAGGAATTCGATCCCTGTAAAGATGCCGTGATCAACGCGGATATGTGCGTAAAGAATCGGGTGGAGAACTACCCGGAAATCACGATTTCCTGTTTTTCTCATCATTTGTTTGATGCTGTGATTGGTTTTTTTGAGCCGGAGGAAATCGCCCGGGTCGGCGGTGCCAACGGAAAGCAGCCCATCTATGCCGTGAACTACAAAGGCAAGCGGTTTGCTTTTTTTGAATCCAGAGTCGGGGAGCCCGCCTGCATCGGCGATTTCGAGGATATGCTTGTCATGGGCATGAAAAAGCTGATCCTGTTCGGAAACTGCGGTGTGCTGGACCGGAATATTGAGGACTGCGGCATCATCATTCCCACCCGGGCGCTTCGGGACGAGGGGTGCAGCTATCACTATGCCCCTCCTGCGGACAGCATCCCGGTGAATCACAAATACCGGGAACTCTTCCATCAGGTTCTGGAGGAACATGGCTATTCCTACGTTGAGGGAACCACCTGGACGACGGATGCCCCCTACCGGGAAACAAGAGAGAAGGTCGCCAGGCGAAAGGCCCAGGGCGCCATCTGCGTGGAAATGGAGTGCGCCGGAATGCAGGCAGCAGCGGATTTCCGGGGCGTGGATTTCTTTGAGTTTTTCTATGCAGGGGACAATCTGGATCAGGCAGTCTGGGATCCGCGCAGTCTGTCCGGAAAAACACGATTGGATGACAAGGGGAAAATCGCCCTGCTGGCCTTTGAATTGGGCCTGAAAATCCTGGATGCAGAACAGTAATAAAACAGAAGGCAGAAGAGAACCGATTGGTTTTTTCTTCTGCCTTCTTTTCGTTTTCTGGTTTCCGACTGCTTTTTCTCATGGGTGGGATTATACTGCATTTATCAGATCTCAAAAGGAGGATATGCATGATGCACTTCACAAGCTTTTTGGAAAACGGAAAACTGACCATTGCCCTCACCGGGGAAATTGACCATCACTGCGCCAAAGCCTACATTCAGATCATCAACTCCAAAATTGAGGCCTATATGCCCGATGTCTGTGTCCTGGACTTCCGGGATGTGACCTTTGTGGATTCTTCCGGCATTGCTGTGGTCATCAACGCTTTGCGGAATATGTCCCAGATTGAGGGGAAGCTGATGCTCTCCGGGATTTCTCCCCAGCCCATGCGGGTGTTCCGGGCCTCTGGCATTGACAAGCTGGTGGAAATCAGGGAGGCTGTATCATGAAGTTTGAAAATTACATGATTCTGGAATTCCCCAGCCGATCCAGCAATGAGGCCTTCGCCAGAAGCGCCGTGGCCTGCTTTGCCGCACAGCTGGATCCCACCCTGGAGGAATTGGGAGACATCCGAACGGTGGTTTCTGAGGCTGTGACCAACTGCATTGTCCATGCCTACCCGGAGGAAATCGGCATCATCACCCTGCGCTGCAGAATTCTCAAGGACAACACGCTGGACATTGTCATCAAGGACAAGGGCGTGGGAATTGCCGATGTGGAACAGGCACGCCGTCCGTCCTTTACCACAGGAGGCGCCGAGCGCAGCGGCATGGGCTTTACCATTATGGAGAGCTTTATGTCCAGCTTTGAGCTTACCTCCGCTCCCGGCAAGGGAACCACCGTCCATATGCGCCGGAAGATCCTCAGACGCAAATGAGCAGAACGGCAGAATTGATACGCAAAGCAAAGGAAGGTGACAAGCAGGCTGCTGAGACTCTGATTCTGGAAAATTCAGGTCTCATCTGGTCCATTGCCCGCAGATATATGGGCAGAGGCGTGGAAACCGACGATCTGTATCAGCTGGGGTGTCTGGGGTTTCTGAAGGCCATCGACGGCTTTGATCTGGAATTCGGGACACAGTTTTCCACCTATGCCGTGCCGAAAATCTCCGGGGAGATCCGCCGCTTTCTGCGCGATGACGGCGCGGTGAAGGTGTCCCGGGGACTGAAAGAGCAGTCCGCCGCCATCAAAGGCATGCGCGGCAAGCTCACATCCCTGTTTGGAAGGGAACCCACCATTCAGGAAATTGCCGATCAGCTTGGCTTATCACCGGAGGAAATTGCCATCGCCGAGACGGCAACGGCAGCCACGGAATCCATCCAGCAGGAAAATGGCGAGGATGGGTTCACCCTGGAAAACGTTCTGACCGACACGGAATCCGAGGAGAAGCTGGTGGAGAGAATTGCGGTTCGTCAAGTGGTGGAAAGCTTGCCGGAACGGGAGAAAATGGTGATTCAGCTGCGCTACTATCACGGCCTGACCCAGCAGCGGGTGGCAAAAGTGATGAATGTCAGCCAGGTGCAGGTTTCCCGGATAGAGAAAAAAGCTTTGGAGAAACTTCGGGAATTCATGCAATAGTCCCTCTTTACCTTTCCTTCAAAATGAAGTAAAATAGGAACATCTTACAAGATAGACAGGTGTACCTATGACTGAACAAATGGCATCCAGATTCCTTGCCGCGCGAAAAACCTATATTGCCTCCCAGTTTTCCCAGCTGAACCCCATGCAGCGCAGTGCCGTCCTCACAACGGAAGGCCCTCTGCTTCTGCTTGCCGGTGCAGGCAGCGGCAAAACAACGGTACTTATCAACCGAATTGCCAATCTGATCCGCTTTGGCCGGGGAAGCGATTCCAGCGAGATTCCCGCCGAAGTGTCGGAAGAAGAGATCGAATTTCTGGAAGGCATCGGCGAAGATGCATCGCAGTGGGATCGTCAGCGTGCCGACCGGCTGTGTGCCGTGGAACCGCCGGCGCCCTGGAATATCATCGCCATCACCTTTACCAACAAAGCGGCCAACGAGCTGAAGGACCGTCTTTCCACACTGCTGGGGCCTGAGGCGCAGGATATCTGGGCCATGACCTTTCATTCCGCCTGCTGCCGGATTCTACGCCGGGATATCGACTCCATGGGCTATACCAGAAGCTTCACCATCTATGACACCGCCGATTCCGAGCGGGTGATGAAGGGCATTCTGAAGGAACTGGACATGGACGAGAAGACCTTCCCGCCCAAATACGTTCTCGGCGCCATCAGCCGTCAGAAGGATCAGATGATTTCTCCCGAAGAAATGCTGGATGCCGCGGAGCGCTCCGGTGATCTCCGGGCGAAGTACATTGGAAAAGCCTACGAGAAATACCAGAAGCAGCTGAAGGAAAACAATGCTCTGGATTTTGACGATATTATCTATGTGACCGTACAGCTCCTGCAGAGCAACGAAGCCGTCCGGCAGTACTATCAGCGCAAGTTCCGCTATGTTCTGGTGGACGAGTATCAGGACACCAACCACATGCAGTATCTGCTGACCTCGTTGCTTGCAGGCGGGCATGAGAATATCTGCGTTGTGGGCGATGACGATCAGAGCATTTACCGTTTCCGGGGTGCCACCATCGAAAACATCCTCAGCTTTGAAAAGCAGTACCGTGGAAGCAGAACCATCCGTCTGGAACAGAATTACCGTTCCACCCAGTCCATACTCAACGCCGCCAACGCGGTGATTTCCCACAATGTGGGCCGTAAGGGAAAACAGCTCTGGACCTCCAACGGTCAGGGCGATCCCATCACGGTGTATGAAGCCGCAGACGAAGGCAGCGAAGCAAACTTCGTCGCCGCAAAAATTCTGGAGGGCACCCAGGGCGGGAGCATGAAGGATTTTGCCATCCTTTACCGCACCAATGCCCAGTCCAACGCATTGGAATACGCCTTGAAGCGCAACGGCATTCCGTACCGGGTCATCGGCGGCACCCGCTTCTTCGACCGGGCGGAAATCAAGGATATGCTGTCCTATCTGTGCGTCATCAACAACCGTTCCGATACCCTGCGGCTGCGCAGGATCATCAACAATCCCCCCAGAGGGCTGGGTCCCAAAACGCTGGAAATGGCGGATCGATTGGCGGATGCGGAAGGGAAGCCCCTGTATTCCGTTATCTCAGACCCCTATTCCTATGCGCCTCTGGAAAAATCCGCTGTGAAATTCCTCCAGTTCTCCGCGCTCATTGAAGACCTTGCCAAGCTTCTGGATGACGGCATGTCCCTTCCTGAGTTTTATGATGAGGTTGTCAACAGAACCGGATATGCGGAAATGCTCACCGCCAAGCAGACCGAGGAGAACAAGACCAGGCTGGAAAACGTCCGGGAGCTGAAATCCAGCATCCATTCCTATCTGGAAAACGCCGAGGAGCCCACCCTGGAAGGATTTCTGGAGGAAATCGCCCTCTATACGGACATTGAGCAATACAACGAAGCCGACGACGCCGTGGTCATGATGACCATGCACTCTGCCAAGGGCCTGGAATTTCCCCACGTGTTTCTGGTTGGCTTTGAGGACGGCCTGTTCCCCGGGCAGCGCTCCATCGGCGACAGCGAAGAGATGGAGGAGGAGCGCCGCCTGTGCTATGTGGCCATCACCCGGGCCAAGCAGTCGCTGACCATCAGCCATGCAAGGCAGCGTATGATCTACGGCCGCACCACATCCTCCTTACCCTCCAGATTCCTGAAGGAAATCCCCGAATCCTGCATCGTCAGAAAGGGCGGCTACCGTGTTTCCCAGACGTCTTCTTCCGTAAGCAGTGACCGTTCCCAGTCCTATGGTTATGAAGCCCGGCGGAATGCGGCTGCCGCCAGGTATCACAGCGAAAGCTCCATGCTGCCGTCCCAGAATGCCAGGCCGGTCATCGATCTGAAGCAGGGCGATATGGTGTTTCATGCCGCCTTCGGAAAAGGGATGGTGCTCACCGTCATGAAGATGGGCGGCGATGCCCTTCTGGAGATTGCCTTTGACGACATCGGCACCAAGAAGCTGATGGCCAAAACCGCATCGGCCTATCTGAAAAAACTGTAATGAGGCTAAATTCCTTCGCATAAACTATCCGGGAGGGGAGAACTATGCGAAGAAAGCTGAAAAAGCTTCGTTTTTATCTGATCCTTATCATCTGTCTTCTGACCGTTGCCTTCTTTGCATTGCGGGGCAAATACCGCTATGTCATTCAGGATCTGGCCAGAACCAGCGTCATCAATGCCACCTCCGACCTGACCAATGATGCCATCTCCCGGCAGATCGAAAACGGGACGATCCAATACGACAGGATCGTCTATTTTGAAAAGGATCTCAACGGACGCATCACCGCATTGAAGACGAATATCGGCGAAATCAACCATTTGAAAACGGATATCCTGAACATCATCAACGGCCAGATTCTGGCTCTGGATGCCGCTGATATCGGAATTCCCCTGGGCAGCCTGTTCATGCCGGAGTTCTTTTCCGGAAAGGGGCCGTCCATTCCGGTACATATCCTGGCAATCCGGAACAGTGAGGCGTCCTTTTCCAGCGAATTCAGCCAGGCCGGGATCAACCAGACGCTGCATCAGCTGGTGATGCACGTGGAGGTGGATGCCGCCGTCCTGGTTCTGGGAGAAACCAGTACCTTTTCCGTTTCCAGCCAGGTGGTTGTGGCGGAGACGGTGATTGTGGGTGACGTTCCCAGCACATTTATCCAATCAGGAGGACTATATGGAACCGAAAGATAGAATCCGGGAGCTGACGGAAGTTCTCAACGAAGCAGGCTACCGGTATTACGTCCTGGATAACCCCACCATGCAGGACTTTGAATATGACAGGCTTCTGCGGGAGCTGGAGGACCTGGAGGCCGCCTATCCTGCGCTTGCCCTGCCGGACTCGCCCACAAAGCGTGTGGGCGGCGCGGCGCTGAGTCAGTTTGAAAAGGTGGAACATCCCGTCCCGCTGATGAGCCTGCAGGATGTTTTCAGCATGGAAGAGCTGACGGATTTTCTGTGCAAGGTAAATGAAGCTTCGGGGAATACCGCCTTTTCGGTGGAACCCAAAATCGACGGTCTTTCCGTTGCGCTGGAATATGTGGATGGACGGTTCGTCCGCGGCGCCACCCGGGGAGACGGCAGCGTGGGTGAGGACGTGACGGAAAACCTGAAAACCATCCGCTCCATCCCTCTGACCCTGGAAAACGCCCCTGCACGCCTGATCGTCCGGGGCGAGGTCTTCATGCCCAAAACCGTCTTTGCCCGGCTGAACGAGCAGCAGGAAGCAGACGGAAAGCCCCTGTTTGCCAACCCCAGAAATGCCGCTGCTGGTTCTCTGCGGCAGCTGAATCCCAAAGTCGCCGCCAGCAGGGGACTGGACATTCTGATTTTCAACATCCAGCTGTGCGAGGGCATGACCTTTGAAACCCACAGCCAGACGCTGGACTATCTGCGCGCCCTACACTTCAAGGTGATTCCCAACAAAACCCTAACCGGCATTCCGTCGATCTGCGATGCGGTCACCGCCATCAATGAAAACCGTGGACAACTCTCCTGCGACATTGACGGCGCCGTCATCAAGGTGGATTCTCTGGCCCTCCGGGAGCGCCTGGGCAGTACTGCCAAGTTCCCCCGCTGGGCAGCCGCCTACAAATATCCCCCCGAAATCAAACCCACGGTGGTGGAAGACATCGTTGTCCAGGTGGGCAGGACCGGCGTCCTGACCCCCAAGGCCATCGTCCGTCCCGTGCGCCTTGCGGGAACCACGGTGACCAATGCCACGCTGCACAATCAGGATTTCATCTCCCAGCGTGATATCCGAATCGGCGACACGGTGCTCATCCGGAAGGCAGGGGAGATCATTCCCGAAATTCTGGAGGTGGATTTGTCCAAACGCCCGGAAAGTGCGGTGGCGTACCGGATTCCCGAGGTGTGCCCGGTCTGCGGCAGTCCCGTGGAACAGGATGAGGACGGCGCCTTCCTTCGGTGCATCGGTGCCGAGTGCCCGGCGCAGCTGACCCGCCGGATCGCCCACTTTGTCAGCCGGGATGCCATGGACATTGAGGGCCTGGGCAGCTCCATTGTGGATTCTTTAATCGAGAAGGGGCTTATCCGTTCCCCCTCGGATATCTATTTCCTTACGGAAGACCAGCTGGCCAGCCTCTGGAAATCCGGCAAGGTTGCGGCAAAAAAGCTGCTTTCCGCCATTGAAAGCAGCAAGCAGCAGGATGTGGGCCGCCTGATCTACGCCCTGGGCATCCGGCAGGTGGGCGCCAAAACCGGAAAGGTGCTGGCCTCCCAATTCGGCAATCTGGATGCCCTGATGGAAGCGTCTCTCGAGGAGCTGACGGAAGTCCCGGATGTGGGACAGGTCACGGCGGAAAGCATCTATGAATGGTTCCGGCAGGAGCAGTCTATGCATATGATCTCAGAGCTTCGCCGGGCCGGTGTGAATTTTGAATCCAAACGTGTGGTGTCCGACGACCGCTTCGCCGGAAAGACCTTCGTGCTGACCGGCGCATTGAGCCGGTTTACCCGGGAAGAGGCCACCGAAAAGATCGAGCTTTACGGCGGCAAGGCCTCCGGCTCGGTGTCCAGGAAGACAAGCTATGTGGTGGTGGGCGAAAATGCCGGCTCCAAGGAGCGAAAGGCCCGGGAGCTGGGTATTCCCATCCTGACGGAGGACGAATTCCTGGAAATGATCCAATAATAGAAAATGTTCTTATCGGATTTGCTCGGCAGAACGATAAATTGTAATTTGGCGGGGTGCACCAATCAAGGCTCCCTCTGCGAGGGAGCTGGCCGCGAAGCGGACTGAGGGAGAGAGCGTTGGTCGATCACCAGCGCTTCATACGATACCGCATCAAAAAATCCGGGGCTCTCTCCCTCAGTCAGCCTTTGGCTGACAGCTCCCTCCCAGAGGGAGCCTTGATTGGTGCAC
>CALYTP010000067.1:0-9964 GCA_945486915.1 uncultured Clostridia bacterium
ACCTGGAGCAGTACGGCAAGTACAAGGCAAAGGTTGACTACAACATCCTGAAGGACATGGCGGACAAGCCCAACGGCAAGCTGGTCCTGGTCACCGCCATCAACCCCACTCCTGCCGGCGAAGGCAAGACCACCACCACCGTTGGTCTGGCTGACGGTATGCGCAAGATCGGCAAGAAGGTTCTGGTCGCTCTGCGTGAGCCCTCCCTGGGACCCGTCTTCGGCGTCAAGGGCGGTGCTGCCGGCGGCGGCTACGCACAGGTCGTCCCCATGGAGGATATCAACCTGCACTTCACCGGTGACTTCCACGCCATCGGCGCTGCCAACAACCTGCTGGCTGCGATGCTCGATAACCATATCTACCAGGGCAATGCTCTGGGCATTGACCCCCGTCAGATCACCTGGCGCCGCTGCGTCGATATGAACGACCGTCAGCTCCGCTTCGTGGTGGACGGCCTGGGCGGCAAGACCAACGGCATGCCCCGTGAAGACGGCTACGACATCACCGTGGCCTCCGAAGTCATGGCTGTTCTGTGCCTGGCTTCCGACGTCAACGACCTGAAGGCCCGCCTGGCCCGCCTGGTGGTTGCCTACACCCGGGACGGCAAGCCCGTCACCGCCGGTGACCTGAATGCCCAGGGCGCCATGGCTGCCCTGCTGAAGGACGCTCTGAAGCCCAACCTGGTTCAGACCCTGGAGCACACCCCCGCATTTGTCCATGGCGGCCCCTTCGCCAACATCGCCCATGGCTGCAACTCCGTCACCGCCACCAAGGTGGCTCTGAAGCTCAGTGACTACACCATCACCGAGGCCGGCTTCGGCGCTGACCTGGGCGCTGAGAAGTTCCTGGACATCAAGTGCCGTATGGCTGGACTGAAGCCCAGCTGCGTGGTGCTGGTTGCCACCGTCCGCGCCCTGAAGTACAACGGCGGCGTGCCCAAGGCAGAAACCGGCAACGAGAACCTGGAGGCTCTGGAGAAGGGCCTGCCCAACCTGCTGCGTCATGTGGAGAACATCACCCAGGTTTACAAGCTGCCCTGCGTGGTTGCCATCAACCGCTTCCCCCAGGACACCGAGGCCGAGCTGGCTCTGGTGGAGCGCAAGTGCAAGGAGCTGGGCGTCAACGTTGCTCTGTCCGAGGTTTGGGGCAAGGGCGGCGAGGGCGGCATCGCTCTGGCTGAGGAAGTTGTCCGCCTGTGCGAGCAGCCCAACGACTTCACCTTCTCTTACGAGCTGGATCTGTCCATCAAGGAGAAGATCGAGGCCATTGTCAAGAAGATCTACCATGGCGACGGCGTGAACTTCACCGCCAATGCCGAGAAGCAGATCAAGACCCTGACCGAGCTGGGCTACGATCATATGCCCATCTGCATGGCCAAGACCCAGTACTCCTTCACCGACGACCAGACCAAGCTGGGCGCACCCACCGGCTTCACTGTCACCGTCCGCAATGTCAAGGTTTCCGCCGGCGCCGGCTTCCTGGTTGCTCTGACCGGTGAGATCATGACCATGCCCGGTCTTCCCAAGGTTCCCGCCGCCGAGCGTATCGACGTGGACGAGAACGGCAAGATTTCCGGCCTGTTCTAAGCCGATTATATCCCCTGCACCGGAAGGACAGGCGGCCACCGCCGCCTGTCCTTTTCAGATATGAGAAAAAGACAAGATATTTCCGGAATCCGGCATCGAGGAAGGATATTTTTATCTCATATCTTATATCTTCTGATTATCTGAAATGAAGGAGAAATCTGCTTTATGGATATGACAATGGAATCCTGCCGCACCTTTGTGGAGGTGCTGGCATCCAATGCCCCCGCTCCCGGCGGCGGCGGTGCGGCTGCTCTGGTGGGCGCCATCGGCACCGCCCTGGGCAACATGGTTGGCTCTCTGACCGTGGGCAAGAAGAAGTATGCCGATGTGGAGGCCGAGATCCTGGCGCTGAAGGCAAAGTGCGACGCCCTGCAGAAGGAGCTGCTGGATCAGGTGGAGGCCGATGACAAGGGCTTCGTCCCTCTGGCCAAGGCATACGGCATCCCCAAGGATGATCCCAACCGGGACGCCATCCTGGAGGAGGCCACCATCACCGCCTGCGGCGTGCCCATGCACATCATGGAGCTGTGCTGCGAGGCCATTGACTGCATCGCCGTGTTCGCCGCCAAGGGCAGCCGTCTGGCTGTCTCCGACGCAGGCTGCGGCGCCGTATGCTGCAAGGCTGCTCTGCAGGCAGCTTCCCTGAACGTGTTCATCAACACCAAGAGTCTGAAGAACCGGGACGTTGCCGAGGATATGAACCGGAAGGTGAACCTGATGCTGAACAAGTACTGCGACATCGCCGACGACATCTTCAACGAAGTGAAGGCCGGCTTCGGTCAGTAAGTTCCCCAACAAAGATTGTAAGAATTTGGAGGAAAGAATAAATGGCTAAGAGACTGCTGGGCAAGGAAGTCAACGAAGCGCTGGTTGCTTCCCTGCAGACCCGTACCGCTGCCCTGCGGGAAAAGGGCGTTGTCCCCACCCTGGGAATCATCCGCCTGGGCGAGAACCCCTCTGACCTGAGCTACGAGAAGGGCGCCACCAAGCGCGCCGAGGAAGTGGGCGTTGCCGTCAAGAATTACATCCTGCCCGAGACTGCCACCAAGGAAGAGGTTCTGGCTGTCATCGACCAGGTCAATGCCGATGACTCCGTCCACGGCGTTCTGATGTTCCGCCCCCTGCCCAAGCACCTGAAGGCTGACCAGGACGAGATCTGCAACCGCCTGGCGCCCAAAAAGGACGTCGACTCCATGACCCATATGAGCAACGCCGGTGTCTTCGAGGGTCAGGCTCTGGGCTACGCCCCCTGCACCCCCGCTGCCTGCATGGAGATCCTGGATCACTACGGCATCGACTGCAAGGGCAAGAACGCCGTGGTCATCGGCCGTTCTCTGGTGGTGGGCAAGCCCGCTGCCATGATGCTGATGGCCAAGAACGCCACCGTCACCATCTGCCACACCAAGACCGTGAACACCGCGGAAATCTGCCGCAATGCCGATATCATCGTGTCCGCTGCCGGTGTGCTGAACTCGTTGACCCGTGACTTCGTCCGTCCCGGCCAGGTGGTCATCGATGTTTCCATGAACTGGAACCCCGAGAAGATCACCGCCAAGGGCAAGGGCGGCATGTCCGGCGACTGCGTGTTCGAGGAAGTGGAGCCCATCGTCGAAGCCATTACCCCCGTCCCCGGCGGCGTGGGTGCCGTCACCACCTCCGTGCTGATGAAGCATGTGGTGGAGGCTGCGGAAAAAGCCTGATGAAACAAATGGCCTGCCCCGGGAAAACGGGGCAGGCCATAAAACACGAAAACAGTCTGGCGGATAAATTGTTATTTGGCGCGGAGCGCCCTTGGCTCTCCCTATGGGAGAGCTGTCAGCCGAAGGCTGACTGAGAGGGTACTCCGGTTGCGGATTGGAATCGGGTAATTGTGACGCCGAACCCTCTCAGTCTGCCCCTTACGGGGCAGCCAGCTCTCCCATAGGGAGAGCCAAGGGCGCCGTAAGCGCCAGTGCGTTAAATTCCAATTTACCGCGATTTCATTTCTGCTTTTCCTTTTCCGCCGCGTGCCGTGCCACGTGGCCGTCGGCCTGGTGCTTCCAGTGGTGGAAGGCCTCCCGGATGCTGATGCCGGTTTTGTCCGCGTTGCTGCGAAACAGTGCGGAAAAGGCCAGGCTCACCGCCGCGCCCACGCCGGTGTCGATGATCCGGGCGATGGTGTAGCTGACATAGCTGTTTTCCGGCTGGGTGTACATCACCACGAAGTAGACCACGGTACCCGGCTGGATGGCACTGGTGGCGCCGAAGGCCAGGTTCAGGGCCATGACGCAGAACAGGCCGGCCACCATGTAAAATTCCACGGGAATCCAGGGGATGACCTGCGGCGCGTTGAGGCAGAGCCAGTAGAAGGGAATCACCAGCAGACCGCCCAGCAATGTGCCCACGAACCGGTTGAAGCCGTGCTGGAAGCCCTCCTTGAAGCTGCTGCCCATGCCGTAAACCGCGCCGATGCAGGCGAAGCAGGGGTTGCGCCCTCCCAGTACATAGTGATAAAACAGCGCCACGATCAGCGCCGAGAGGCAGGTCTTGTATACCCGCTTGCCGATGGCCGGCATATGCAGCCTTTTTGTCATCCTGTTTCCCTCTTTCTCTGTCTTGATGGGACAATTATAGCGATTTCTTCCCGCCTTGACAATTGTCATTTCTCACCATAATTGAGAGGTAATACCATGAAAAAAATCAACGCTCTTTCCGAAAGCGATTTTCTCAAAGCGCTGTTCGGATTTTTCACCGTGGCGTTCCTGGCGGCGGCGCTGCTGATGCCGGACCGGGGGCAGATGCTCTCCGGACTGTACCGCATCAT
The DNA here is from genome assembly GCA_945486915.1 of uncultured Clostridia bacterium. Lineage (GTDB taxonomy): Bacteria > Bacillota > Clostridia > Oscillospirales > Oscillospiraceae > Faecousia. The sequence continues at coordinate 4,390 of CALYTP010000067.1, forward strand.
CAGCCAGCCAAACAAGATCTCCACCAACTATTTTTCCTTAGGCGGCTACGCGGCAACCTTTTTGAACATGGGCCTGGTGGCATTTTTCTGCCTGGCCCTGTTTGTCCTCTTTGACGCCACCGCCAACAATGTGTCCACCCTGGCCTTCCTGCTGACTCTGGGCTTCACCTCCTGGGGCATCAACGTGCTGAACATGTGGCCCAGCGTGCTGGGCGTCATGCTCTACTGCCTGGTGAAGCGGGAGAAATTCTCGGCCAATGTGAATGTGATGCTGTTTTCCACCGGCATTGCCCCGCTGATTACCGAACTGATGGTGCGCTATCCCCACCCGGAGGCCGTGGGCTTTCACCTGTCCGGCGTGATTCTGGCGCTGGTGGTGGGTCTCGCCATCGGCTTCTTCCTGAGCGCCGGTCTGGCCCATGCCCCCAAGGTGCACAAGGGCTTCGACCTGTACAACGCCGCCGTGCCCGTGGGCATGACCGCCTTCTTCCTGCAGGCGGTGCTGTATAAGTCCATGGGTGTGTCCCTGCCTGCCGCTCCCGCCGCCGAAACATTGCAGGTGGCCTCCCAAATGACGGTGAACGTGTTCTGCATCATTGTGTTCGGCATTCTGGTGGTTGCGGCCTTCGCCATGGGCTGCAAACCCAGGGACTACTGGAACCTGATGGCAGACCCGGAGAATGCTGCCAGCTTCTCGGCCGCCTACGGCAAGGCGGCGTTCCTGATGAACGTGGGTGTCTACGGCCTGTTTATCCTGGGCTATTACAATCTGATCGGCGCCAGCTTCAACGGCATCACCTTCGGTATCATCTTCTGTATGCTGGCCTGCTGCAATTCCGGCTCCCACCCCCGCAGCGTGCTGCCCATCATCCTGGGCTACGTGGCCGCTTCCTTCCTGTACCGGGCATTGTCCGGCGTGGCAGGCGGCACCTTCACGGGAGCCATCAACGCCCAGGCGATCATGGTTGGCCTGTGCTACGCCAACGGCCTGAGCCCCATTTCCAGAAAGTACGGCTGGGCCTATTCCTTCCTGGCGGGCATGATGCACTATACCCTGGTCACCTCCGTGCCCATGCTGCACGGCGGCTACTGCCTGTACAACGGCGGCTTCACCGCGGCCTTCGTGTGCCTGCTGCTGATTCCCATTCTGGAGCGGTTCACCAAGACCAAGTCTGAGCGTCTGGCGGCAAAAGCACAATAAAAACCTAGGGAACCTCTGAATAAATCGTCTGCGGCTGGATGGCGGGTCTTCTGCCCCATCCGTTCAGTACTGAAATTGGGAAATACACAAAGTATTCCCGCAATTTCAGTACTTTCGGCTGAGTCAGAATCCCTCGCCACCAGCTCTTGCCGATTTAATCAGAGTTTCCCTAGGGCAACACCGCATAATGGGGCAAGGAGATTCGGCCAGTGTTTTGCCCCAAGCGAAAGTATGAAAAATGCGGGAATACTGTATGTATTTCCCATTTTTCATACTGCACGATTGGGGGAAAAGATCCGCCGAAGCCCGCAGCTCTCATTGTGCGGTGTTGCCCTATAAAAAATGCGCCCCATCCTCCGAAAAAACGGCAGGATGGGGCGCATTTCCAATCTCGTTATGCGATGTCCAGATACCCGCACAGCACCTTCAGGGTATTGTACACACCGTCGATGTGGCTGCGTTCATAGCCGTGGCTGGCGAACACACCGGCGCCGATGAGGCCGTGGCGGATGTCGCAGCCTGCGCGCAGGGTGGCCTCCACATCGGAGCCGTAGTGGGGGTAGACATCCACGGCGTAGTCTGCACCGGTCTTTTTGGCCGCCTCAATCAGCTTGCCCACCACTTCGTAGCTGTAGGGGCCGCCGGAATCCTTGGCGCAGATGCTCACCTGACGCTCGGTGCACCCCAGGCCGTCGCCCACGCAGCCCATATCCACGGAAATGGCCTCGGTGATGCCCTGGGGGACACTGGCGCTGCCGCCGTGGCCCACTTCTTCGTACACCGTGATGTGGGCATACACCCGGCGGGCGGGGGTGAGGTGGTTATCGGCCAGGTATTTGGCAAAGCCCAGCAGGATGCCCACGCTGAGCTTGTCATCCAGAAACCGGCTCTTGAGATACCCGGATTCGGTGCGACGGGTGCGGGGATCGAAGCAGACAATGTCGCCCACCTCAATGCCCAGAGCACGGGTGTCATCGGCGCTCTTCACATCCTCATCCAGCACGATCTCCATGGCATCCCAGCTGCGCTTGGCGTCGTTGTAACCGCCGTTGACGTGGATGCTGGGGTCATGGAGCTGGCAGGTGCCCTCGTAAACTTTGCCGGAGCGGGTGTAGACCTTCACATTTTCGGCCTCGGCGTTGTTGGCGTTCATGCCGCCCAGGGGTGTGACCTTCAGACAGCCGGAACCCTTGATCTGGCTGACCATGCCGCCCAGGGTGTCCGTGTGGGCCTCCAGCAGCAGGGCATCGGCAGCATCCCCGCCGCCCAGATCCACCAGGACGCCGCCCTTGACGGTGATGCCGGCAGCAAAGCCCATTTCGGAAAACTCCCGGCAGACCCATCGGGCAGCCTGCTCCGTATAGCCGCTGGGGGAGTCAATGGCGAGAAGGGCGGCAGTCTTCTCCCAGGCGAAATCCGCGTATTTTTGTTCCATCATATCATTTACCATCCTAACAGAATAAAGTGCCACACGCCTGCCACCTCGCGCATGCCGTGGTTGATGAGCTGGGAGAGCCGGGAGGTGCGGGCCGGGACGCCCACAAAGTCGATGCCCAGCTTCTTCGCCATGAGGCTGGCGCGGAACAGGTGGTATTCGCTGGAGAGGATTGCCAGCTTCGTGGGCCGCTGACCGGTTTTCTCCTCGATGAGATCCAGGGAGAAGCGCATATTCTCATCGGTGGAGGTGGCCTGGTCCTCCATCCACACCCGATCCGGGTCAATGCCCATGGCGGTGAGATTGTCGTACATGCTCCGGGCCTCGGACATGACCTCGTCATCCCCCTGACCGCCGGAGACAACGGCGATGACGTCGGGGTGCTCCGTCAGGTAGTCATAGGCCTTGTAGATCCGGTCCCATAAGGATACCGAGGGGCCGTCGGGCCGTACCTTGGCTCCCAGCACCACCATGTAGTCCGCGTGGTCGTCGGGGTCGCCGAAGCTGGCGCGGATGATGAAGCCCTCGGTGATGGCGCACACCGTCAGGCCAAGAATCAGGCACACGGTGACGATCCGGGTCAGCACCTTCTCCGCTGTGGGGAAGTACTGGCCCAGGAACGGAATCAGGGTATAAAACAGAATCACGCCGATGATGCAAAGGCAGACCAGCGCCGTAAAGCTGTACCCCGGCAGGACATATTTGCAGAAATAGAAGATCCCCGCAAACGGCGCGCTGGAGGCCAGCCCCAGCAGCGGATGCGCCCGGCGTTTCTTCTGCTCCTTTTTGGATTTCGGCATAAAAAAGCTCCTTCTATGATAGATTGCCCAGACAATTCTATCACAGAAGGAGCGAAATTACAAGCTACAGTGCGGCAAGCGCCAGAATCTCCTCCTGAATGGCTTCGATGGAGCGCATACCGTTTTCGCCGCAGCACTCCAGCTCCTGCCAGCCCAGCTTCCGGCTGCAGTAGTTTGCCGCCATCCGGCTACGGTTCAGGTAGTCGAGATTCCCCTCATGGATGTCCTTTTTGCCCTCGTCGCCGTGGTAGCGCCCGGTCATCAGCTTCTGGCTCACCTCCGGGTCCACCTTCAGATAGATCACGGCATCCGGCTCCGGGATGCCCATCAGGCGGTATTCAAAGTCAAACAGCCACTTCAGGTATTCATCCCACTGCCCCTCCGGCAGCTTGCTGCACTGGTGGACGGCATTGGAGGTGGTGTAGCGGTCGGCGATGACGATGCCGCCGTCCCGGTAGAATTTGCCCCAGTCCCGCTTGAAGGAGGCGAACCGGTCCACCGCGAAGAAGCTGGAGGCGGCATAGGCGTTCACATCCTGGGGGTCGCGGCCGAATTCGCCGTTCAGGTACATTTTCACCAGCGCCGAGGAGTCGGAAGCGTAGTCCGGGAAGGAGATTTTCCGGACGGCGTACCCCTTCCGGGTCAGATTATCCGCCAGAAGCTGCGCCTGGGTTCCTTTTCCGCTGCCGTCCAGCCCTTCGATGACAATGAGTTTTCCGTTTGACATGCCGATTCCTTCTTTTTCCTGTGATTTGGAATCTATGATACCACAAACAGCCTGCCGTGGCAATGGTTTTTCCGCGTCTACTTTCCCGGCTGCCCTCATACAATGCACTGAGAAGAATGGAGGGATCGTTATGAAACGAGGGATGGTTGTTTGCCTGGCGGCGGTGCTGGTGGTGGGGCTGCTGCCGGTGCGGGCGTCGGCGGTGGAGCTGGATCTGAGTGCCAAAAGCGCCCTGCTGATGGAGGTGGCCACGGGGACGGTGCTCTACGAAAAGAACTGCCATGAGCGTCTGGCCCCTGCCAGCGTGACCAAGGTCATGACCATGCTGCTGATTATGGAGGCCATTGACTCCGGGAAGATCACCCTGAACGACACCGTCACCGCCTCGGAAAATGCCGCGGCCAAGGGGGGCAGTCAGATCTATCTGAAGGCCGGGGAGAATATGTCCGTCACGGACATGCTCAAATCCATTGCCGTCTCCTCCGCCAACGACTGCGCCTGCGCCATGGCGGAGCATCTGGCGGGCAGCGAATCGGCGTTCGTGGATATGATGAACCAGCGTGCCGCCGAGCTGGGCATGGCGGACACCCATTTTGTCAACTGCACCGGCCTGGACGATGCGCCCAATGCCTCCGAGCACCGCACCAGCGCCTATGACATCGCCCTGATGTCCCGGGAGCTGCTGAAAAACCACCCGGATATCCGCAAATTCACCACCATCTGGATGGACACCGTCCGCAACGGCGCCTTTGGCCTATCCAACACCAATAAGCTCATCCGTTTCTACCAGGGCGCCACGGGCCTGAAAACCGGCTATACCGTGGGCGCCGGCTATTGCCTGTCCGCCTCGGCAAAGCGGGAGGGCATGGAGCTGATTGCCGTGGTCATGGACTGCGAGACCTCCCAGAAGCGAAACGCCGACTGCAAATCCATGCTGGACTATGGCTTCGCCAACTATTCCGTGGTGCGCCCGGGGCTGAAGGAGGGCAGAACCGTGGCAGTGCGGCTGGGGAAGCAGGAATCCGTCCCCGTGGAGCTGACCCGGCGGCAGGACATTCTGGTGGAGAAGGCCAAGCGCACCAGCCTCACCGCGAAGGTGGAGCTGGCCAAGGAGGTGAACGCCCCGGTGCAGAAGGGGCAGGAGCTGGGCCTGCTGACGGTGTACTCCGGGGAAAAAATGCTGATCCAGCTGCCGCTGGTGGCAGGAGAAACGGTGGAGCGGCTGAGCTTCTGGGATGTGATGAAGCAGTTCCTGAGGAAGATCGTCATCGCCAGGGACGGAGAATAAAAGCAGATCGTTCCCACACGGCAAAAAGGAGTGTGCTTATCAGCTTGACTCATCACGACGGTAAATTGTAATTTGTCTGTGCGTTGCATGGAACCGGGTAACAAACAGCGTGCACCAAGGCTCC
>CALYTP010000068.1:0-9595 GCA_945486915.1 uncultured Clostridia bacterium
TCATCTCCGGCGGCCAGACCATGAACCCCAGCACCCAGGACATTCTGGAGGCTGTGAACACCGTCCCCGCCGAGACCGTCTTCGTTCTGCCCAATAACAAGAACATCATCATGGCCGCCCAGCAGGTGGATGCCCTGACACCCAAGAATGTCATCGTCATCGGCAGCAAGACCGTGCCCCAGGGCGTCACCGCCATGCTGAGCTTCAACCCCGAGGGCAGCGTGGAGGAGAACACCCAGGCCATGACCGAGGCTCTGGGCACCGTGGACACCATGCAGATCACCTACGCCGCCCGGAACTCCGACTTCGACGGCTACGACATCCACGAGGGCGACTATCTGGCCATGTTCGGCAGCTCCCTTTTCGGCACCAGCCAGGATATCAAGGTTCTGCTGAAGAGCCTGGCCGAGAAGGTCCGGGACGACGCCAGAGAGTATATCACCATCTACTACGGCGCCGACATCAAGGAAAAGCACGCCCAGAAGGCCGCAGACCTCTTCGCCGACATCTGCCCCGATGCGGAAGTCAATCTGATCAACGGCGGGCAGCCTGTGTACTACTATCTGATCTCCGCAGAATAAGCTGCACACCATACACGCCCGCTGTACATATCTGCAGCGGGCGTTTTTCCAATCCATGTTTCCCGGAGGTGTGCCATGAAACGAATCCTACAGTCCAAAATCGCAAAAAACGCGGCGGATACAGCCCAATGGATCGGCACCCTGAATATCCCGCTGCACGCATCCAATACCGCCTACTTCATTGTCCTGTCCGTCTTCCCCGCCCTGCTGCTGGTGCTCAGCGGACTGCGGTTCACCGGACTGAAGCTGGAGAGCCTGCTGGAGCTCTTTGGTGACTTTTTGCCCAACGCCCTGATGGATACCGTGGAAGGAATCATCACCAGCGTATATAGCAACGCCTCCGGTGCCGTGGCAGGTGTCAGCGCCCTGACGGCGCTCTGGTCTGCCAGCAAGGGCTTATACGGCCTGCTGCTGGGCCTGAACAACATTTACGGTGTGTCGGAAGACCGGGGATATTTCCTCACCCGGGCCATCAGTGTGTTTTATACGCTGCTTTTGGGCATCGTCATTCTGCTGACTCTGGTGCTGCACGTCTTCGGCAACTCCCTGATCTCCATGCTGAAAAGCATCCCGATTCCGGGGATTGCTTTCCTGCTGGAACTGCTGGATCTGCGTTTTTTTCTGCTGGTGTTTCTGCAGACCGTGCTGTTTACGCTGATGTATATGTTCCTGCCCAACCGCCGGAACCGGCTGCTGGAGAGTCTGCCCGGAGGCTTGCTGGCATCCATCGGCTGGCTGGTGTTTTCCAACCTCTATTCCATCTATGTGACCAACTTTTCCAGTTATTCCAACATTTACGGCTCCGTCTACGGCATCGCCATCAGTATGCTGTGGCTGTATTGCTGCATGAGCATTCTGTTTTTCGGCGGCGCCCTGAACCGGCTGCTGATGCGAAAGGACCGGGAAACCGGAAAAACCAAATCAGAGCGGTGAATGCTCCAAGCTGCCGGCAACCGCCCAGCCCCTGCTGCGGGGTGTAACGCATAAAAATTGTAATTTGGCGGGGCACAACTTTCTTGCGCCGCAGCGCATATCGAGTGCCATGCACATATCGATTGCGAAGCAAATATCGTTTTGATATATCGATATCTTTCCCACGGGAAAGTCGATATTGCCTTCGGCATCGATATTGATCAATTGATCAAATGAGATACTTCGTATGTGCCCCGCCAAACTACAATTTATGCCGTTACGCCCCTGGTAGGGATGGTCCCCCCCGGGAGGCTGAAAAAAGATTTTCGTTTGTTTATTCCCTGTTCACAGGTGTATGATAGAAAGATAGCAAATACCGGGAAAACAGGAGGGATTTGGATGTTTGGACTGGTGAATGCCAACTGGAAGGAGCTCACAAAGGAGCAGCAGGTGCGCTACACCGAGGTTTACTGCGGCATCTGCCGGGATATTCAGAGCCGGTGCTCTTCCCTGGCCCGGGTGGTGCTGAGCTACGATATGACCTTTCTGGCGCTGCTGCACATGAGTCTGTACGAGCCGGAGGAAACGAAAGCCAGCCGGTTCTGCGGCCTGCATCCGCTGAAATCCCGCCCCTGGACGGACAACCCCTATGTGCAGTATGCCGCAGACATGAACGTGGCTCTGGCCTACTACAAGGCTCTGGACGACTACCACGACGACGGCAGACAGACCGCCAGACTCCTGGCGTCTGCCCTGGAGGAGCATTCCCAAAGAATCAGCCAGCAGTACCCCCGGCAGTGCGGCGCCATTGCCGACTGCATTCAGGAGCTGAGCCGGATTGAGTCCCGCAAAGAGGAAAATCCGGACATCCCCGCCTCCTGCTTCGGAAGGCTCATGGAGGAGCTGATGGTCTACCGGGAGGATCTCTGGGAAACGGATCTGCGGGCTCTGGGCTTCTGCTTAGGCAGATTCATCTATCTGGCGGACGCCATGCTGGACTATGACCGGGACATGAAAAAGAAGCGCTACAATCCCCTGACTTCCCAGGGTAAGGACCCCAAAAAATGGGAGGAATACCTGCTGCTGGCCATGGGCAGGTGCACGGAGCATTACGAAAAGCTGCCTCTGGTACAGGACAAGGCGCTGCTGGACAATATTCTTTACAGCGGCATCTGGGTGCAGTACCGGAGCAAACGGAGAGAGGAGGACAGCCATGGTTGAAGATCCCTATAAGGTTCTTGGCCTGGATCACAATGCCAGCGACGAGGATGTGAAGCGTGCTTACCGCGCCCTGGCAAAGAAATACCACCCCGACTTAAACCCCGGGGATCAGGAGGCCGCCCGCAGAATGCAGGAGGTCAACGAGGCCTACGACCAGATCAAGAACCCCGAAAAATACCGCAATCCCGCCTCCTCCGGCGGCGGCTATGGCTACGATCCCTTCACCGGCGGCTACCAGCAGACGGGGCGGAGCACCGCCTCTGACGAGGACTCCTATCAGACGGCAGCCTACAATTACATCCGCTTCCGCCGCTGGCAGGAGGCTCTGAACGCCCTGCAGAACAGTCAGAACCGGAATGCCCGCTGGTATTATCTCAGCGCAATTGCCAACGATGGTCTGGGCAATCAGGTCACCGCTCTGGAGCACATGCGCCGTGCGGTGAGCATGGAGCCGGACAATCAGGAATACCTGTGGGCACTGCAGCAGCTGGAGCACGGCGGCTCCGCCTACCGCAGTCAGGCAGGCAATTTCCAGGGCTTCTCCTTCGGCGGCAGCCCCTGCGCCAACCTGTGCCTGTGCTACCTGCTTCAGCTCTTCTGCTGCGGCGGCCGGGTTCCCTTCTTCCTCTGCTGCTGATTCCATGAAGAAAGACCACCTCAAAAACCGAGGTGGTCTTTTTGTATGCAGCCAAATATGACACCGCACCATTTGCAGCGGGGTGTAACATCTAAAAATTGTAATTTGGCGGGGCAAAGCTTTCTTGCGCTGCAGCGCATATCGAGTGCCATGCACATATCGATTGCGAAGCAAATATCGTTTTGATATATCGATATCTTTCCCACGGGAAAGTCGATATTGCCTTCGGCATCGATATTGATCAATGGATCAAATGAGATACTTCGTATGTGCCCCGCCAAATTACAATTTAACGATGTTACACACGACTACAATGGCTGGGCAACAGCGGCCGGGGGAAATCATTCGTCCTTCTCGTTCCGTTGCACCTGGGGGATGAAGCGGCGGGCCACCTTGCCCTGTCCCTTGCGCTTGACATAGAAGTAGCCCAGGAAGGAGAACACCACCGCGCCGACGAAGTTCACAAGCAGGTCCTTCATGGTGTCGATGATGCCGATGTCCAGATAGCCGCCCAGCCCCAGTGCCTGCTGGCTCCCGTCGGAATGCACCACAATCACATCGGCGATGTCCCGGATGTGGATCACGGTATTGGTGAGGGTGGGGTCCAGATTCACGGAATGGATGGCATGGACAATGGTGTCCTTCTGCATGTCCAGTCCGAGGAAGCAGTCACTGGCGAACTCAAAAAACTCCCACAGCACACCCACGGTCATGGAAAAGCAGAAGGATACAATGGCTAAGTACAGCGGCGAAAGCTGGAAGGTGAATTTGTCGTTTCGGTTCATCATGTCCACCAGCGCAAAGCCAATGGCGGCGCAGAGGAAGCCATTGATGGTGTGCAGCATGGTATCCCAGTGGGGTACCCGGACATAGAAGCTGTTGATCTCGCCCAGAATTTCCGCTGCGAAGATAAACAGCAGGATCACGATCTCCAGTGCGCTGGGCAGCACGATTTTCAGCTTTTTGGAGATGATGCTGGGCATCACCAACAGCAGCAGCGACAGCGCGCACAGGAATACGCTCTGATACTCCCGCCGCAGCACATCCCGCACCAGGATGACCAGGATCAGCGCTCGGAGCACCAGATACACGGTGAGGGTCGTCTTGTTTTTGTAGAATCGGTTTTCCTTTTTTTCCCGCGCCATAGAACAGCCTCCTGACTTCATGCGTTTTTTGGAAATAAGACCATTATACCACCAGAATTCCCGGGGTCAAGGCGATTTTCTCATTCTTTCGTCAGCTTATGCCATGGGAACGCAGACATCCACCCACTCCCCGCCGGTGAGCTGCTCCAGCTCGGAAGGCGTCAGCTTCACGGCGCTGTTGTCGCTGCCGCAGGCGGGGTAGACATGGTCAAACCGCTTCATGGATTCGTCCAGGCAGACCCGCACAGCATCGTGGATGCCGAAGGGGCACACGCCGCCCACGTCGTGGCCCACCAGATCGTGAACCTGCTCCCGGGTCAGCATTCTGGCCTTCACGCCGAATTTCTGCTTGAATTTTCCGCTGTTGACCTTCACGTCTCCGGCGCAGACCACCATGATTGCCCGGTCCTCCTCCAGAAAGGTCAGGGATTTGGCGATCCGGGCAGGCTCCGTGGCCAACGCCGCGGCGGCCAGCTCCACGGTGGCGCTGGATACATCGAAGGTCTGCACCCGGTCCGCATAGCCCCGGTCCGATAAAAATGTGTACGCTTTTTCAAATGCCATGTTCGTTTCCTCTTTCTCTGGGAATGGTTGCCGTCCGGAAAAGCTCCCCATCCATGAGGGAATGCTCCACCAGGTCCCGGATAAACCATTTGTCAAATTTCGCCTGGTCATCCGGCACCGCCAGGGAAGGATAGCCCGTGCCCCGCTGCAGATAGTCGTCGGTGACCACGGTGTAGCGCTTCTCCGGGTCCACGGGAATGCCGTCGATGCGCATCCCGAAGGGCTCCCGGCAAAGCGTCACATTGCAGCTGAAGCCCAGGCAGCCCAGGATATGCCCTCGGAAGCCCGCGCCCTTGCCGGACTGCCGGATGTGGTCTTCGTCCAGCGACAGCCTTGCCGCCTCCAGGATTTTCTGCCCGGAAAGGCGGTAGACGGTGGGGTTCAGCTTGGAGGGGAAGGTCTCCAGGAGGCTCCTGCGAGAGACGGGCCGGGTCAGAGCCTTTTCGGAAATGCCGCTGTGCATCAGGGCAAGATCCCCGCCGAAGTGCTTTCGCAGGCTGTCGCAGAGAAAATTGGTCAGCGGGCTTTCCTTCAGCGGGTCAAAGGCCAGCTCCCCCACGGTCTCCAGCTCCGAGGACAAAATCGCCTCGGCCCGCTCCCGCGTCTGCCGCACCATAGCGGAAAAGGACTCCGTTTGCGCCTCCGGCAGCTCGATCTGCCGGGAATCGACGCAGGCAATCCCGTTTTCATCAATTTCCAGGGTCAGCTCGCCCAGAGCTTCCCCCATGCCGGACTGGGTGAACCGTTTTTCGGTGATAATGGAATGGCAATGCCCCTCCAGCCAGAGATCCACCTCTGGCAGCTGCCGGCAGATCACCGAATCCGCCAGCTTTCCGCTGTGGGACAGGGCAATGCAGAAGTCATACTTTCCCCTCTGCCGCTCCAGCTCCGCCCGGGCAGCCGCCACCGGTTCCATGGTGTGCAGGTTTCCCATCTCGAAGAAGACGTTATATCCGCCCGCAACCATGGGATATTTATAGTAGGGCGACAGCCCCAGGATCAGAAACCGCTTCCCGCAGCGCTCCAGGATCCGGCTCCCGGGAAGCCCCGGAATGGCTGTCTCGTCGTTGTGGGTGACGTTGGTGCCGATCAGCGGATACCGGGTCAGCCGCTGCAAATCCTCGCTGCCCAGGTCGATTTCGTTGTTTCCCACGGTCATGGCGTCCAGGCCACAGGCAGCCATCAGAGCCATGGCGCTTTGCCCCCGGTCGGCCTGCACCACGATGCTTTTCAGGTCCATGTAGTCGCCGCTGTCAAAATAGAAATCGTTCTCCCCGCGGTTATCCGCCAGCCAGGCCTGCACCCGCCGAAGGAAGTCCAGATTCCCGTGGATATCGTTGGTGTGATAGATTCGCATCCGCATGGTCTTTTCCTCATTTTTGTTTGATACGTCATCTCAATCCGTGCTCAGTCTGGCATAGACATAGGTGTCCTTCCAGATGGGGCTTCCCTGTTCGTCCTTCCAGAAATAGACATTCTTGCGCAGGTGCGCCTCCCGGGTGAAGCCCAGGGCTTCCAGAAGGCGCCAGGAATTTGCGTTTTCCGGGTCGCATTCGGCAATGATCCGGTGCACGCCGCCTGCGAAGGCATCGGCGATCAAGGCACGGCAGCTTTCGCTGGCGTAGCCATGTCCCCAGAAGCGCCGGTTGAAGACATAGCCCAGCTCGGCGGTTTCAAAATCGCCCTTTGCGAAGTAGAGATTGCCGATGAGCTTGTGGTCCTCCCTGCGCTCCACGGCGATCATGGCCCCGGTATCCATCCGCCAGCGCAGGTTGTCCCGGGTTTCCGCCAGCGTCATGGGCCTGTAGGGCTCATAGCGCACCGTCTGCTCATCGGACAGGTACTCATACAGATCCTGCAGATCCGTCTCCCGGAAGGGGCGCAGGATCAGGCGTTCCGTCTCCAGCATCATAATTCTTCTCCTTTTCCGTCAGGTAAGATATCCGTCTTTCTCTTCCAGCCGATGGAAGAAATGCCCCGGCGGATCCCGCCGCAGCAGGCAAATGGTCCGACGGGAACCGTCCATGGATCGTCTGTTCATCTCGCGCTCTGTTCACCACCCGGGGTTTTCCCGGTATACAGCATTTCCGCGCCATGGCCGCCGAAAATATGCCACTGTCCCTGCCCCAGCAGCTCCAGCAGGGCGCTGCGTTCCTTCGCGCAGAGCCTGGGGTCGGTATCCACGGAGGTCATCAGGATGGGGGCATAGCGGTTGTACTGCACCTGTTCCGGGGTCATGTTCTTCATGTTCACAAAGATGTCGCCGCTGAACACCAGCCGGTGCTCCCGGTCGATGAGGACAGTCTCCCCCGGCAGATGGCCTCCGCTGCCCTCATAGGCCTCAAAATTCAGCTCCCCGAAGGAGAACGTGCCGATGGGCGACAGGGGCTGTTCGTTGGCCGTCTCCTCCCCCACCGTTTCCACGATGGTTTCGGGGGTGGGGCGGTACCTGGTCAGCTCCTTGCAGATGGTGATGTAGGGCTTGTGGAGCCGGTTCCGCTCCCGGAAGCCGTCCTCCTGCCGGTATTCCAGCCGCAGGCATTGCGCGCTCTTCCGGGAGGCATAGACCTTGTCGAATTTGGGAGTCAGGCCGCAGTGATCCACATCCGCGTGGGTGATGAAGGCCACCTTGGGCATGGTATCGAACTCCGGAATCAGCCGCCGGAAAATATCATACATTTCGGTTTCGTAGCAGGCATAGCCCGTATCCACGAAGAGATACTGCCCATTGCTTTTGACGATGGCGGTATTGCTGCCGCAGGGAGGCTCGATGAGCAGAATTTCCGTATTGTCCGTGATGGTGCTTCCGGTGATCCTCGGTGCAAACCGCTCTCCCTTTGCCTTAGCCAGCAGCTCCGCGAATCGGCTGATGCTGTCGAAGGTGCGGTAGGGTGACACCCCGGATTCGTCCAGCTCCTGCATGGCCAGGTTCACATTCACCAGCAGCGTCTCCTGCACCTGCCGGTCCACCTGCATGATGGACACCAGCTGGTTCACGAAATTGCTGTAGAAGACGCTGTTGTCGTAGATTTTGTCCGCATGGTTATAGTCGATGACCCGGACTTCGCACAGCTGCTCCGCTTCCCGGCGGAAAGCGTTGATCTTCTTCAGGTCGTCGGTGATGAAGCCCATTTTGAACAGCTGGTATTCCGAGCCGTTTTCCTGGGAGCTGATGAAGGAAATGTTCAGCCCGTATTCTTCGATCCGCTCCAGCAGGGGGGTGACGCTGCCGGGGATGTCCCGGAGCCGGAACTCCATCAGGATCACGCTTTTTTCGCCGCCGGGGTTCTGGAGATAGCCGATCTCCTCCAGCCGTTCCCGGGCCTGCTCCAGCTGGCTTTCGGTGCCCTCCGCGTCGATAAACAGGCAGTGGGAGTCCACCGCCTTGTTGTAGCTGACCCGGGTCAGATTCACGCCCAGGTCAGAAAAAACCCGGCTGGCCTTGAGAAATGCCCCGATATGGTTGGGCATCACCGTTACATAGGTTCGTTTCATGGGGATTCCTCCCGATTTCACGGATTTTGGCAGTTTCTGTCTGATACTATACCACATCCGAAACGCAAAAGGAATTGCCTTTTTTGAAAATATGGGATTGTAATTTGGCGGGACTGTGCAGGCTTCTTGCGTGCAATGTTTCCGACATCATGACCTATGTCCCCGAAAAGGAATAACTTCCCTGATTTTTCACATAACAAAGCACACCGGGCTGAAACCTGGTGTGCTTTGTTATGGGCTGATCGGCATTGCGCCGAAAAATGTCGATTACGCAACAGAAATAATAAAAATGTTTGTTGCCAATGCGACACTTTGTATTATATAATGGAGTATGCAGGGATGCGTCAACCGGGATTTTAATGCGAAGCATTACCAAAAGAAAGGAATACGATTATGAAATATGTCAAACAGAATGCCAGCAATATCATCGTCTGCCTCTTCGAAGCTTTGGTGGGTATTTTGCTGCTGGTCAATCCCGTGGGCTTTACCGCCTGGATTCTGGTCCTCTTCGGCGCAGCCCTGATGGTGGCAGGAATTCTCAGCATCGTCCGCTATTTCCGCACCCCCGCCATGGAAGCGGCTTTGGGGCAGCTTCTGGTGAAGGGACTGGTTTTGCTGGTGGCCGGGGGCTTCTGTGCATTGAACTTCAACTGGTTCCTGATTACCTTTCCGCTGCTGTCGGTGGTTTACGGTGTGGGAATCCTTCTGGCCGGTCTGAGCAAAATCCAGTGGGCCGTGGATCTGCTTCGGATGCGCAGAAAGCGCTGGTTCCTGGCCATCATCAGTGCGGTGATCTCCATCGTGTGCGCCGTGGTCATTCTCAGCAATCCCTTCACCTCTTCCGCGATTCTTTGGATGTTTGCGGGGATTTCCCTCATCGTGGAAGCCGTCTTTGATGCCGCTGCCCTGATTGTCGGAGGCAGAAATAACGAGGAAAATGTATGAAACTTGAATGGAAAACCTTCTTCCGGGCAGGGGCAAGCATCTTTTTACTGTATCTGTGCATCCTGTATTGGTCCAGCGCGGCAGGGATTCTCTCC
>CALYTP010000069.1:0-9580 GCA_945486915.1 uncultured Clostridia bacterium
GCTGACAGCTCTCCCAAAGGGAGAGCCAAGGGCGCTGCCGCGCCAGTGCGGTAAATTACAATTTGCCGCAATGCTGAGTCAAACCGATATGCACATTCTATATAATCACCGGGAATACTGGACTTTTTCCCACGGGAATGGTATCATAAATGCATCAAACCCAAGAGGAGCCCGCTATGAAAATGATCCAAAAAGCCGCCGTTGTGTTTCTGGCCGTGATCTCGTGCTTCGCTGTTCTCCCCTCCTGTAATGCTCAGGCAGTCAGTAAGGTAAATCAGCTTATCCGGGAGATGGTATATACCTACAGCTGGTTCCCCGAAAGCAATCAGGCTCGCGTGAATAAGCTGCTGGGCGATCTGAAGGACATGGACGAAGAAGCCTGGGAAAAATGGAATGAGATCATGGCCTTCTGGTCGTACACCAACAATGAGATGAAAACAGACAGCGCCTCCCTTCCGGAGGGGTTGGAGGATACGAAACGACTCTGCATCATCATCCTGGGCTTCCAGCTGAATCCCGACGGAACCATGAAGGAGGAGCTCATCGGACGGCTGGAAACGGCGCTGGCCTGTGCACAGCAATACCCCAATGCCTGGCTCCTGTGCACCGGCGGACCAACCGCCCAAAGCAGCCATACGACAGAGGCTGCCGCCATGGGAGCATGGCTGATGGAAAACGGAATCCCGGAGGAGCAGATCCTTCTGGAGGAGCGCTCCCTGACCACCACGGAAAACGCGCAGTTTTGCTGTGCGCTTCTGAGAAATGAACACCCAGAAGTCACCTCCATTGCCCTTGTGTCCAGCGACTACCACATCCCCTGGGCCGCGGTTTTGTTCCAGACCCAGTGTATTCTTGCTGAGGATCCGGCAAGAGTCGTTGCCAACGCGGCGCTGGAGGTGCCTGAACACAGCCCCTTCCACCTCCTGAACTGCCAAAGAGGCGGCATTCTGGAGATTGCCGGCATTCCCTCCTGGAGATAACTTTGCGGTAGCTGCGGTTTTGCAGCTGCCTTAATGGAATTGGGGCATCTCATCCAGGGTGATGACGTATTCGCTGTTGTAGAGGGAAGAAAGGTTTTCCGGCGAATTCTCGTCCGTGATATACGAGGTGTGCCAGGTCATGAACCAGGCCCAAGGCGTGGTGGTAAGTTCCTTCGCCGTGGGATTCGTACCGCATTCGTGGAACGCATAGGGCTTTGTTCGGGTGATCTTGGTTAAGGACTGATACAGCCGGTTCTGGGCGCCGCCCTGATAGCTGTCCGATCCGATGATATCCACATAATCATCGCCGGGATACCAGCCCTGGTAGCCCTCATACAGATGGGAATAGCCCAGCACCCAGATCAGATTATGGAGGCCCCAGTGCTCCGTGAAGCGGGTGTACATCAATCTCCAAAGCCGCACAAAACGCTCCGCTCCGCCCTTTCCCCACCAGAACCATTTCCCGTCGAATTCGTGGAAGGGACGCCAAAGCACCGTCACCCCCTGCTCCTGCAGCTCCAGCAGTGCCCTTGCCGCCTTATCCATCCCGGCAACAAAAGTGTCGTGTTCCGGGGTGCCTTCCGTCAGCACGGCATCCCAGTCGGAAATGCTGTCTTCCATACAGTCTTTCCATTCTCCGCAGAAGTCCGCCCCGGTGTGCCAGCAAATGGTAACAAGCCCTCCCCGCTTCCACCAGTTGACAGCGCGTTGGTTGACGCCCTCAAAATCATCGTGCATATAGTCAAGGCCGCGCATGGCAGGCAGTTTTCCGGTCACCTTCAGAATATAGTCCATTTCATAGTCCGCGGAACCCATCCAGGTGGATTCCTGCTGGGCGCTGAGGGTATGCTCGCCGGAAAGACCGCACAGGAACCGGTAAACCTCCTGCGTAGTCACATCAGCATTGGGATTTGACAATCTGTAACGCATTTCCATGGGCTCCTCCATTTTTTCAGCGCCAATCGCAGGCGCGGCGCAGGCAGTCAGCAGGCAGACCGCCAGCAGCAGCGATATCACATTTTTCATTCCATAGAACCTATCACGGACACCAGGTAGAACGGAACCACATCGTCATCGTGGGACTGGGCAATGGTGACGGTGATCTTGTGCATTTTTTTATCACCGTGCTCCAGAACCGTATCGATGTATAGGCAATCGCCCCAGTCTTCCTGGAAATTGGCATCCAGAATCACGGCAGTATCCTCGCAATTATCCACCACAACCCTGGCAATGGGTGCGGGCTTTCGGACGGATTTGCGGTACTGCACGGCAATTCCCGTTCCTTCCACGGTAAATTCGATGCTGTCGCCTGTTTTCCATGCGGTGTAGCCATGACGGAACATCTGGGTGATATGCTCCTGAGGCGTCCTGTCCGCTTCAAAGCCTCGACAGATGGGATGGGAATTTTGGTTCTGATACCGCCGACTTGTTTCATACTGATTGGCAGTCAAGGGTGCCGGAATGGGACGCTCCGTTTCCTGCGCATTCGAAGCAAATACCTGATCCAAGAAAAAGGTAATGACAGAAGCAACCAGCGCATGGCCCTCATCATTGGGATGCAGGTCATCCGGGGTGATCTGCCGGTTGGGAATCCGGCCCGCTGCCACCTCGGGATAGATGGTGGACTTCATGCTGACGCAGGGCAGATCATAGTGCCGTCCCACCTCCAGGTGGATGTCCTCCGCGCTGGCCATGGTGTCGTACATCACATTGTGGATCAGAACCACCGCCGCTCCGCTGCCAAGGATCCTGCGAATCAGTCCTTCGTATGTCTCCCGGAAATGGGCATTATTATCATCGTTGACGCTGAACTCCACAAAAATCACGTCGGGATGGAAACAGAGCAGGTCATCCTCCACCCGTGCCGCACCGAACTGGGAGGTGGTGCCGCCGATGCCCGCATTGATATACTCCGCCTGGGGATAATGCCGGCGCCACCAGCTGAAAACCCGCCAGGCATAGCAGGTTTCAGGGGTTGAGGCCAGAGAGCCCTGGGTAATGGAGCCGCCCAGGAATCCCACCTTCAGCGGTTTTCCCTCTGCAGCCCCACGCATCACGCTGCGAAGCCTGGACCAGCTTCCCCGATTTACGATGCCCTTTTCAAAATCAATCATGTTACGTCCTCCCAGATGGAATCCCCGAGGGATTCGATAAATGCGCTGAGTTCCTCCGCCATCCTCTGCGCCTCCGGGATGCGGATATGCCCCGGGGTGCCGCAGCCGTTGTTGGAATAGAGGAAATGATGGATTTTCGGATCCTGAAGCGCCTTTGCCGCTTCGCCGATGGCAAGATCCCAGTTTTTCCCGTGGTTCAGAATGGTGGTGGCAAGAATGATTGTTGCTCCGGGATAGAGGGAACGGATTCTGCTGACAAAGGCGGCATAATGGGTTCTCCAATTTTTTGCCTCGGGATTCTCAATATCCGACGCCATAATATCCACAGGATGATTGTCATTCTGACCGATGGCGATGACCACCACATGGGGGGTATATTTTGCGAAATCCCACGGCTTCGGCGGCTCGATGTAGGGGTTATTCTGAATCTTGTCATACAGATATTCCATACCCCAGAGCTCCGGCGCACAGTAGTAGCCCGTCCCCTTCAGCAGCGCGATACCGCCCTGGGCCACATCGTGAAGCTCGGCGCCCAGCCGTCTCGCCGTCATCCAGGCATAGGAATACCAGCTGTTGGAGTAGACGCCGTTGTGCTCCGGGTCAGGCTTCCCGCAGTATTCCACCGCTTCACTGACCTCTCCGGCGGTGACGCTGTCGCCGTAGAATTCCATTCTTCGCGCAGGTCTCTCTCCCGGCGGCAGAAGCGCGGCACCCGGAGAAAGGGTGAAGCCATGGAAGACAAAATGGTGGCAGGAATCCATCCGCTTGAACAGCAGCACCTCATGCTCCCCATCCGCCAGATCGTCTTCAATCACATACTCCCGGCATTCGGCGCAATCGCTCAAGATCAGCTTTTTCTGCTGTCCATCCAGAATCACGCCCACGGAGTTCTCATAGAAGCTGTGCCGGTTGGTGATACGCACACCGATGGCGGTCCCCCGAAACCGAAGCCGGACACTGGAGCAGGGATAGACAAACACCGGCTCCAGAGGATTCTCAAAATCGATGCGTCCGGTATATTGCAGGGCAGCCAAATCCGGCGCAGCAAAAACTTCACGGGATTTCATCAAAGCAGGTCTCCCCTCTCGTTCTGTTTTATTGATAATACCACTTCTGTGCTTCAGGATCGTCTTCGGAAACCGCAGGCGTATAGGTTTTGAGCACCTTCTCCATGGGATAGGTACTGGCAAAAATGCCCACACCCGGGAAAAACAGAATCCCCCAGGGCATGAAGAAGATCCCCACAGCAACCAGCACCTGAATCAGAAGCAGCAGAATTGTCCAGCCAATATGCCGGAATGTCACAATCACGGCCGTCTTGACAAAGGCGGCGCTGCCCATGCAGAACCGGGACAGCCAGGCCCACAGATAGGAAAAGAAAGCCGTCATGGCTGCGGCAAAGAAGCACAGCACACTCAGCAACGCTCCTGGCATGGCCGGGTCAGAGAACACATAGAGACATTCCAGCAGTACAAACACATAAAGAACGCCAAGAATCACCGTCAGGAGAGTCCCCTGGCGCAGATTGGTTCGAAACGAAGAAAAGAATTCCGGAGTCACCTTTCCGGTTTTGTGCCGCATCACCTTGGAGGCGGCATAATAGGCGGCCGTGGAGGATGCTCCGATGGTCACAATCGGAAGGCAGCACAGCAGCCAAAGAAGGCTCAGGACAATCACGTCCCACAGCCAGTTCATCACACGCGCGTATTTCCCATCCATGGAAAACAGATCATCAAACAAAATCTCCACATCCTTTCGGAAAACCCGCACCCGGAATGGGTGCGGGTCCTCTTCAGAAGATTTCTTCTATGGAAGCATCAGCAAGTCTTAGCCGAAGTAGGCATCCAGAGCGGCCTGATACTCCTGTCGGGAGGTCTCCTGGACCTGGGCGGCAGTGACCTCGCCTCTGACCAGGCCCTCCAGGTTCATTTCCACATTCAGGCTGTCCCACAGATCGAACTGCTCGCGGGAGCCGATTTCAAACATGGTATTGAAGTTCTCCACCTGCAGATCCTCATCGCCTGCGGTGACGGCATACCACCACCACATGGTCTCCTGATCGTCACGGATGGAGATGTCGTCCTGATACCAGTTGGTGATCTCCTGGAACACATTGTAGACAAACTCGGGATCCTCAACACCCTGGGGAATGAACCAGAAGGAACCGGCAGTGACCTTGCCCTTGTTGGTCTCGGCATTGCCGCTGGGACCCACGGGCCACTGGACATAAGCAGTCTCGAACTCCAGCGTGGAGCCGACAGAGCCGTCCCAGTCATAGTCGGCATTGGTGGATGCAACCCAGGCTGCGCCGGGCCAGAAGCCGATGTTGCCGTTCCGATAGGTAAAGCGAAGGACATCCCAGGGATTCTCAAAACAGTAGGGAGCGCAGACATTATACACATTGTACAGATCGGAGTAGAACTGCAGAGCCTCGCCGGTGGCGGGAGAGCTCAGGGTCTCGGTCGTACCGGCAGCAATGGAGGCGCCGTTGGACATAATCAGCTGTCCAACCACGTCCTTGGCAAAGCCATCAAAACCGTACTGGTCAACAACGCCGTCACCATCGGTGTCCTGGGTCAGAACCTGGCAGTATTCCACGAACTTATCCCAGGTCCACTCACCCCGGGCGTACAGCTCCCGGGGGTCCTCCAGGTTGTTATCCTCCAGCAGGGAGACATTGAAGGCCAGAGGCCAGGTAGCTTCCACGGTATTCTGTGCCATAACCTGCTTCATCAGACAGGCCTTTCCGTCGCCCAGATCCAGGTAGCTCAGAATGTTCTGGTCAGACAGGACATCGGCATCCTCAGGCAGAACGGTCTTCAGATCGGTGGCAAGGCCGTTGATGGCGGCGGGAACACCAAACTGAAGTTCGCACAGATACACATCGCAGTCGGGAGTACCGGCCAGGATGGAGGTGTTGATGGACTCCTTGACGCCGGCGTAGGTCATGTTGACGTACTCAAATCTGACATTGTACTTCTCTTCCACGTTTTTAACATTGTCAAAACGCATCTGATCAGACAGGCTGCCGGAGTAAGCAGGATCGCTCTCCACGGACTCGTGGGTGGAATCATAGTAGATGTCCCACCACACGCCGATGGTGATGGTTCTGGGCTCTGCATCCGCGCTGGCAGAGGGAGCGGCGACACCGGAAACCAGGCCAAAAACCATTACCAGAGCCAGGATCGCGGCAAATACTCTGTTCATTGTCATATTTTATTCCTCCTGTTGATTCTGTTGGGTAGGTTTATCGGAATCAGGCTGCGCTGCCGATATAGGCGGCAAAAACAGTCCATGCGCCGCTGGCTTCGCACTGCAGTCTGGCACCCCAAGCGGAGACATCCTCACCGCAGACCTCAGCGATCTGCTCATAGGTGATCTGGCAGACAGAACCGTCGCAGGCAGCGGTCTGCTGCTGGATGCGGCTCCAACCGGCAGCTGCATCAGGCATCACGATCCACAGATCGCCGTTTTCGGACTCATACTGAATGGTAATGACGGAGCCGGGAACCAGCATGGCCAGCTGCTCCTCGGTCAGCTCGATGCCGTCCTGTGCCCAGGCAGCGCCGGAGGGAGCAAAGCCATCGATGGCAACGTTGCCCTTGGTGGGAACAAGCGCAGTGGAAGCAATGCTGACGCCGTAAACCTCCCAATCGCCGCTGGCCTCACACTGCAGTCTGGCGCCCCAGGTGGAAACATCTTCCCCAAGAACGGCAGCGATCTGCTCAAAGGAAATCTGGCAGACGGAACCGTTGCAGGGAGCGGTCTGCTGCTCGATGCGGGTCCAACCGGCAGCTGCGTCAGGCAGAACGATCCACATATCGCCGGAAGCGGAGGAATAATTGATCTCGATGACAGCACCGGGCTTCATCATGGCCCACTGCTCTTCGGTCAGCTCGATGCCGTCCTGTGCCCAGGCAGCGCCGGACTTGGCAAAGCCGTCAATGCTGACCTTGTTCGCCAGGTTCTTCAGGCCGGTGGGCTGACCAACCTTGACGCCGTAGACTTCCCAGGCGCCGCTGGCTTCGCACTGCAGTCTTGCACCCCAGGCGGAGACATCCTCACCCAGAACAGCGGCAATCTGCTCGAAGGTGATCTGGGCGGTGCTGTGGCTCAGGTTGGTAACAGAAGTCTGCTGCTCGATGCGGGTCCAGCCTGCGGCTGCATCCGGCAGAACGATCCACATATCGCCGCTCTCGGAGGAGTAGCTGATCTCGATGACAGCGCCGGGAACCAGAGCTGCCAGGAACTCTTCGGTCATTTCCACGCCGTCCTGTGCCCAGGCACCGGCTGCCTTACCGGCCATGCCCTCCAGCTCCACGGCATCAGCACCCAGGTACTGCAGGTTGCTCATATCGGCACCGCCGCCAAAGCCCTCGGGGGCGTTGAAGGAAACGGTGCTGTCGGCGGCAATCACATTGCCCTCGGCATCCAGGAAACGAACATCGTCAATGTACAGCACGGCAGGGGCGGCGCCCTTGGCGATGCCGTTGTCAACCGTCAGGGAAACAACCATAACAGGCGCGGACTCCGCGGAGAAGGATTCGCCATCCATGGTGAAGGAAGCAACCTTGGGATTCTTCTTCTCCATGTAAACGGACCAGCTGCGAGCGATCTTACTCAGTTCGCCGTCCACGAACAGCTTCATTTCGCCGGAGCAGGCGAAGAACTTGCCGTCGGGATTCTCGATGCCCATGGACATTTCGACGGAAGCCACATCAGCTGCCTTATCGCCCAGCAGGCTGACAACGTCGAATGCAACATAGGGAACCTTTCCATCGGCGTTGGTGACCTTCAGCGCTTTGCTGCCGTTGTAATCAACGACCTCAACAGCGGCGGCGGCGGAGTTTGCCATGCCATCATAAACAGCAACAAAACCGGCATTGCCGTCTTCGAAGTCCAGGCTGACTTCGGATTCCGCGACTGCGGCGGGGATCAGGGACAGAACCATGACCACAGCCAGAACCAGAGCCAGAAGTTTGTTAGTTTTCACGTTTCGTTCCTCCTTGAATGTTGAAATAATGGGTTCGGGGAATGCGCGATGATTGACAGAATCCGGAACAGTACCATTCCTCCCCTCTTCAGGCTTGTATAGGCGACCGCAAAGCTCCTGACGGACCGTTTTCGCGGCGGCCTGTATATTATTGAGCAAAACAGTCGGTCAGCCTACAATACCGCTTCGCTCCACACCTTCGATGAACTGCTTCTGCAGCACCACATAGATCAGCACCACCGGGATCATCAGCAGAACAATACCGGCATCCAGATACAGCGTCTGGATGGTCTTATCCATGATCTGATACTGGTTGGCGATGTTGGCAACCAGCGAGGAAATCCGAATGCCGATGGCCTGACTCTGCGGGAGCCGGAAAAGCTTTGCGTAGAACGTATCATTGTACTGCCACACCAGAGAGAAAACCGCAACGGTGATCACGGAGGGCATTGCGTTGCGCAGCATAATGTGGAAATACGTGTACCAGGTTCCCGCGCCATCCACCAGGGCTGCTTCCTCGATTTCCTTGGGAAGCCCCCGGAAAAACTGATTGAAAATGTAGATGTACAGGCCGGAACGCAGGCCGCACCCCAGCAGGGTCATCAGGAACATGGGCACCGGGGTTCCCATCAGGTTCACGCTTTGTCCTTTGATGGCGGTGATAATACCGAAGGGATCAAAGGTTCGGAAGGTCATGAACAGTGGAAGCATGATGGTATGGGTGGGAATGACGATCATCACCACCACACAGCCAAACAGCAGCTTCTTGAAAGGAAACTGAAATCTCGCAAAGCCGTAGCCGACCATGGAGCAGGTCAGAATCTGCACCAGCATCAGTCCGCCGGAATAGGCCAGGGATCTCAGAACCGTCGGTACATAGTCCATGATCTGAATGGCCATCTGATACCGCTCCAGGGTGGGATTCTGGGGGATCAGATACACCAGGGGATTATAGGCATCCTTGTTGGAAAAGAAGGAATTGGCGACAATGCCCAGCACCGGACCGATGATGACATAGCACACGCCAACGATAATCAGGAACCGGAACAGCCCCATAAGAAAGCCCTTTACGGAATTGACAATGGCCTGCCGCTCATTCATGGCGGTTTTCTCATCGCTCAGCGCCGCAAAATGCTTTCCCAGGTATTGCTTTACTGCTTGAAACATACCGTTTTCCCCCTTTCCTCAGTTATAGTAGAAGGTCTTCCTGGAGATAAAGCCGCAGACCAGCACCAATATCGCGCAGGTCACCACCGTACTGACCAGACTGAACACGGAGCTCAGACCGTAGTTGAATTCGGTGAAGGCCGTATTATACGCCAGCGTAACCACATCGCTGGAGATGAAGCTGTCCACCACCGTATAGACGATATTGGTTATGATGTGGGGCATGACCATCGGGAACGTGACCTTCCAGAAGGTCTCATAACCGGTGGCGCCTTCGATCTTTGCCACCTCATACATGGAAGAGGGAATGGACTGCAGCGCGGCGA
>CALYTP010000070.1:0-9508 GCA_945486915.1 uncultured Clostridia bacterium
CTGATCGGCGGGGTCATGACCCCGCCCTACGAAACAGTACGATAAATTACAATTTGCTGAGTTAACCCGATAAGCACATAACGAAAAAGGAACGATTCTCCGATGGAAATCCACAAATCCTATGGCGTGAAGCGACGCAAAAAAACCGGGGGTGGGCACCCGGGAACCGGTCGCGCTGCCCACCCCCGGCAGAAGTTCTGCTCTGGGGATTGAATTGGCTCCCGGGGGCAGGAGCACCCCGGCCCCGGGAGGAGAATTTGGTGATTAGCCTGCGTAGCTCAGACCGAAGCCGGAGACGTAGTAGTTGCCGTTGGCATCCATGTAAGCATAGCTGCCGCCGTTGACACCGGCCAGGATCTCGGGATCAATGTACTGATCCTTGGCGTAGCCGGGAACGTCGTTGGGGGAGGCGCAGATCTCGGCCACGGTGCCGTCGGACAGCACCACACCGTCGGTCAGAGCGATGACGGACTCGTCGGAGGGCAGGGTCACGCACAGCTTGCCGGTGGGGTTGAAGGCGCCCACAATGGCACCCACCTGAGCTTCCTGAGCGTAGGCCAGGGAAGCGCCGGAGGTGGTGTACTGGCCAACGATGGCGTCGCAGTAGGGCTCCAGGTTGGTCAGGATCCAGGGCATCTTGACGACCACGGTGGCAACGACCTTACCGCCGTTTTCATGGACAGCCTCGGAGATCTTGGCGATCTTGTTCACATCGGCCAGAGTGGTGACTTCGATCTCGGTGCCGATGCGCTTGTTGGTGGAGCCGTTGCCTGCGCCGATGGCGGCGGCAACTGCGGAAGCGGTACCGGCCATGTCACGCTCGGGAACCACGTAGTCCTCGACCAGACCCAGAACACCCTCGGAAGAACCGGCGGAGGTGCCGCTGGTCTTGGAGGGCTCGACATACAGGTAAGCAACCTCGGCATCCTTGTAGGACTCGACGATCTCGAAGCCCTGATTCTGGAACAGAGCGGTCATGGCGGCCACGGTGGCGTTCTCGGGATCGGACTCCATGCCGTCCTTGGTGAAGGAGGCGATGAACAGCTTGGTGCCGGCGTTGGCAGCCAGAGGCAGGGTGTTGTCGGTGTTCTTCATCAGAACGACGGCCTTCTGGTGCATGGCGATAGCCTGGTCCTTGGCGGTGACCATGTTGGTGGCGCGGATCTCGTCGGCAGCGGCGGGATCCAGGTAGCCGTTGTCGAACAGGCCCTGGGCAAACAGGTTGGAAGCGCGGTTGATGTTGGCGCGGTCCAGATCAGCCTTGGGCAGCAGACCGGTCTCAACGGCCTCGATGATGGCCTCGGGGGCCAGCTCACCGCCGATGGCGTCGGTGCCGGCGGAGATCAGCTTGGCGAAGCGCTCCACCTGGTTCAGGTCCTCGGCGCCGTAGCACTGCTGCTGGGTGATGCCGGAGTCGGAGTTGACCATGCCCTTGAAGCCCATGACATCACGCAGCAGGTCGGTGATGATGGTCTTGCTGTAGGCAGAGCCGATTTCCTCCACGGTCACTTCCATGGAAGCGCCGGTGGTGGGGTTGGTGTAGGACTGGGGGACGGAGCGGGCGTCGGTGGTGTCGCGGGAGTAGCAGGGCATGATGCCGGAGACGCCGGCGTCAATGGCGGCCTGGAAGGGCACCAGCAGGTAGTTCTGCAGGGAGCCTTCGGTGGGGTACAGACGCCACTGGCCCTGGGTGGTGTGGGACTCGAAGCCGTTCTCGGCAGCGCTGTCGCCGGGGAAGTGCTTGGCGGTCAGCACCACAGAGCCTTCGTTGGTACCCTCGGTGCCATTCTGGTAGCCTTCCACCAGAGCGGCGATGATGGCGCCGACCACGGTCTCGCGCTCGCCGTAGGTGTCGGAGTTACGGGGCCAGCGGGGGTCGGTGACCAGGTCGATCTGGGGGCCGTACATCATGGAGATGCCCTGGCTGCGCCACATCTGACGGTCGACCTCAGCGAAGTCGCGGATCATGTCGGCATTGATGACGCCGTTTTCCAGATCGGAGTCACCGATGACGGCGGCAGCGCGGCCCAGCTCATCGGGGAAGCCCATGGCGATGGGGTTGGAGCCCTGGGTGTAGGGGATGAAGGCGATGCCTTCCTTGGCAGCCTGCCACTCGATGATCTCGTCAGCCACGTTGTTGTACAGGGCCACCAGGGAGGCGTCCTTGTTCAGGCCGCCGCGGTAGATGCCGCAGCGGACGCGGCCGTCGGTGAGGACCTGATCGTCGCTGCGTGCGAAGTAGGAGGCCTCGGGATTGTACATGGTCAGGTTCTGGGTCTTCTCACCCTCGGGAACGATGGTCATGATCTGGGAGACGATGACGTTGCCGTTCTCGTCCAGAGCCTCTTCCAGCTTGTTGGCGTTGGGAGAGACCATCAGGGCGTTCAGCACGAAGCCGGCCTGATCGGCCAGAGCCATCTTGCTGACGAGGTCGGCAGCACGCTCTTCGGGGCTGAGGTTCCAGTCCTCGAAGGCATCCAGCTCCTTGTTGTTGTTCATGTCCTTATAATGCTTGCCATCTCTGACGATGACACCGTTGAAGGTGACGCCGATGGTGGGGCCGTCTTCATTTTCGTAGTACTGGGGTTCCACATAGGTGACGCGGGGGTCAATTTCATCGGCGTTGTAGGGGGCGTCGATGTAGCTGATTTCACCGGCCATGGCCACGGCAGCCAGAGAAACGACCATAGACAGCGCCAGCAGGAAGCAAACAAGTTTCTTCATGTGCAAATTCTCCTTTTGTTGCATATTCGTCTCGGAGATACCGCGCGATAGTATCCCAGATTCTGCCAATATGATAGCACAGATGCGTCCTGAAATAAAGTGGGCTGTCTCGAATATCCGCCACCGAAGCGTCAAACAGTCTTTTAACCGTTCACGATGGGTTTTTGTCGTGAGTGCACAATTTTGCTCAGCGTACCGCGGCTTTTTTGTCCAAATAGGCAGAGAACCGGGACTGAATCTCCCTGCGGTGGGACTTGGAGACGGCGATTTTGGTGCTGCCCAGCATCACATGGTCGCTGCCGATGGCGGTGACATGGCGCAGGTTCACGATGAAGGAGCGGTTGCAGGCGATGAACTTGTCGTGATCCAGCTTCTCAAAGACATCGGACAGCCGCCCCCGGACGGTGTAGTCGCCGCCGGTGGTGTGGTAGACGAGATTGTGGTCGAAGACCTCCACATAGGTGATGTCGTTGGCGCGGACGCTGGCGGTGCCGTTGGGCAGCTTCAGGGCCAGGAAGGTGGAGGAGCGGTTTTCGATCCGGGAGATGGCCTTGTCCAGGGCGAAGGTGACCGCCGCCGGGTCCAGGGGCTTGAGCAGGAAGTCCAGCGCGTCCACGGCGTAGCCCTGGATGGCCAGCTCCGGGCTGCGGCTGAGGAAGATCAGCTGGGCCTCGCTGCCCAGCTTGCGCATGATCCGGGCGGTTTCCAGGCCGTCCAGCCTGTCCAGCCGGGTTTCCAGGAAGACGATGTCGCTGTTCTCGGAGCTGCGGACGAAGTCCATGCCGCTTTTGTAGACCCGTTGGATATAAGCGGTGCCGGTGCGGCGGAAATAGTCCTCCAACAGCCCGTGCAGATGGGTGATGTCCTGTTCCGAGTGGTCAACGATGGAAATCAGCAGCATGGTATGTCTCTCCTGTTCTGAAAGCGCTTACGGCGCCATTTGCGTCGTGAAATGTTCTTATGTGCAGACAATCGTCTGTTTGCGACAGATGATACCACGTTTACCAAAAATTTGCAAGGGACAGGACAAAATTTTATCCCTGACGCTTGATTGGTGCACACCACGCGGTTCGGATTTCCTCTGGCGCTTACGGCGCCCTTGGCTCTCCCTTTGGGAGAGCTGTCAGCCGAACAGGCTGACTGAGAGGGTACTACGTTTGCGGTTTGGAATCGGGTAATTGTGACGCCGGACCCTCTCAGACTGCCCCTTGCGGGGCAGCCAGCTCTCCCAAAGGGAGAGCCAAGGTCGCTTCGCTCCGCAAAAATGATACCGCCAAATTGTAATTTGGCGGGGTGCACCAAAGGCTCCCTCTGGGAGGGAGCTGGCCGCGAAGCGGACTGAAGGAGAGAACGTTGGTCCACCACCAGCGCTTCATTCGGTGCCGCATCTAAAATCCCAAGGCTCTCTCCTTCAGTCAGCCTGTTCGGCTGACAGCTCCCTCCCAGAGGGAGCCTTGGTGCACGCCCTTCGTTACCCGGTGCCATGCAACGCACAGACAAATTACAATTTGCTGAGTTAACCCGATTCGATAAAAAACCGCACGCGGTTTTGTTCCGCGTGCGGCTGTATTATGGGGTTATCTGCTTACTTTTTGGCTTCCTTCTTTTCCTTCTTCCCGATTCCGGCGATGTCCAGGATCAGGAGGACGGCGGCCAGGGCGGTGAGGGCCATCAGGGTGTACTCGGCGTAGTTCAGGGTCGCCTGCCACCAGGGAGTCACGGAGACCACCTTCATGTTGGAGCTGATGCCGTCCATGCCGCGGGAGTGCAGCACGGTGTAGAGCACCCGCTTGGAGGACTCGCGCATGGCCTGGACCACGGCTGCGTTCTCGGCAGCGCCGCCCTGGGCGTAGGGCTTCAGGGAGTAGCCGTTGGTCAGCAGCTCGCCGTCGGGGATGTCGTTGCCGGCTGCGATCTCGTTGGCGCCCACCATGTAGGAGTAGTCATACATATCGCTGACGGCAAAGCCGGACATACCTGCCTCGCCCCGGAGCCAGCCGGTGAGCAGGTTGTAGTAAGCGCCGCTCCACTGTGCGCCCAGGCGGTTGTAGGCGGTCATGACGCACTTGGCGTCGGCATTCACGATGGGCAGCTCGAAGGCCCGCAGGTAGATTTCGCGCAGAGCCTGCTCGTTGCACCAGGTGCCGATACCGGCGCGGTTCTCCTCCTGGTCGTTGAGGACGAAGTGCTTGTTGTAGACATACACGCCCTTGGACTGGATGCCCAGGGTCTCGGCGGTGTCGATGAGGCCGGTGAGCATGCCGTCCTCGGAGTAGTACTCAAAGACACGGCCGGAGTAGGGGGAGCGGTGGATGTTCAGGCCGGTGCCGTACAGGCCGGCGTAGCCTGCCCACATGGCGTCCTCGCCGATGAGCTCGCCCACCTCCCGGACCAGCTGGTCATTGAAGGTGGCGGCGACGATGCCGTTGCAGGGGTAGCAGGTGCCCTTGGTGTTCTTGTCGGGGTCGTTTTCCACCACGGCGTAGCCGTTGCCGGACTCCAGGTAGGCGTACTTCTGGGTGACGCCGGAGGGGCCGTTGTGGTCCACGGTGTAGGGCTTGCCGATTTCCTGGACGGCTGCGGTCTCACGCAGGCCGGTGCAGGTGATGACGGCCATCTGGTCGAAGGTCAGCTGATCCATGAAGGTATCCCACATGGGATCGTCGTAGTCGAAGTCCATCATGTTGATCAGCTGCAGGTCGGCATTTTCGCCCATGGTGGGGAACTCCATGCCGGTGCCGTCGGGCAGGTCGCTGTCGTCCAGCACCACATCGGCGGCGATCCGGGCGGTCATGGTCAGCTTGACGGTGCCGGGGGTGACGGTGCCTTCCCAGTCGCTGCGGGAGTAGTAGGTGATGGTCTGGCCCTCGGAGCCCTCATAGCGGTTCATGTCGGCGTCGGCGAACAGGGGAGTGACCTCCGCGCCGGTGCCGTAGGCGGCGGCGTAGGTATCCTTGTCGAAGGTCTGCTCGAAGCTGTAGACCAGGGAATCGCTGCCCTCTGCGGTCATGCCGTCGTCGGGGGTGTAGCCCTTGGCGGAGAGGATGTTGTTGACGGCGGCGTGGGAGTTTTCGGCGGCGGTGAGGAAGTAGGTGCCGTCCTCCAGGATGTACACGCCGGTGCCGTAGGTATCAAAGGAGGTCAGGTAGTACTCGGGGATGGTGACGGTGACGGTTTCGCTTTCACCGGGCTGCAGGATCTGTGTCTTGCCGTAGCCCACCAGCTCCACGCTGGCCTTTTCGATCTGGTTGGCTTTGTCATAGTCGGTGTAGGGCTTCTGGGCATAGATCTGGACGGTCTTCTTGCCCGCGGCGGAGCCGGTATTCTTCACATCGACGGTGACGGTGTAGATGGTCTGCTGACCCTCGCCGGACTTGGTCACTTCCATGTCGGACAGCCGGAAGGTGGAGTAGCTCAGACCGAAGCCGAAGGGGAAGGAGACGGTCTTGCTCCAGTCGAACTTACCTGCCTTGGGCGTGCCCATGACCACGTCCTCGTAGCGGGTCTCGGTGTACTTATAGCCTAAGTAAATGCCCTCCTGGTAGACCACGTACCTGGTGAAGGCGGTGTCGCCGCCGGGGAAGTAGGTCTTGAAATCGTCATAGGTGTAGGCGGCAAAGTTGTTCATCACGGGGTTTGCCATGTTGTCCATCCACCAGGTATCGGGCAGGGAGCCGGAGGGGTTCACGGCGCCGCTGACCACATCGCCCACGGCGTACAGACCGGTCTGGCCCACGGAGCCGACCCACATGGCGGCGTCGATGGCCAGCTCCTCGTCAAACAGGAAGCCGGTGGAGATGGGATTGGCGGAGTTGATGATGACGGTGATGGAGCGGATGACGCCGTCCTCCTTCAGCCCTGCCAGGCCCTCCAGCATACCCATCTCATCTTCGTTCAGGGTCAGGTAATCCTCGCCGTCGTTGGCGGCGTCTTCCTTACCCGCGCCCCGGGTCATATCGGAGCCTTCGCCGCCGACACGGCCGATGACGAAGAAGGCATCGGTGCCCTCCACCTGCTCGTTGTCGTCGCCCAGGTTCTTCTTGACCTTTTTCCAGGCGCCCTCGCCGATGGCGTAGTTGTTGCGGCCCAGATTTTCGTCGGCCTTCTGCTCGGCGTAGTAGTCCAGCAGGTCGGTGTTCTTTACGGTCAGGCCGGACTTGCCGAACACGTCCACATAGTTGGGAGCGCCCGCGGCGTCCACGGCGCCGGAGCCGGTGCCGCCGTAGACGGGATCGATGGTGGTGATGCCGAAGAGGGAAACCTCACTGCCGGCGGCCAGAGGCAGGGTATTGCCCTCGTTTTTCAGCAGGACGATGCCCTCGGCCTCCACCTCCTGCACCTTGGCAAGACCGGCGGCCTTCAGGTCGGCGATGGAGGTGAATTTGCTTTCAAAGTAGCGGGGGTAATCCTCCTCCAGGGTCTCGTCGATCTTGACGGTCTTGGAGGTGGAGGTACCCAGGAAAGCATTGATCTGACCGGCATTTTCCGCGGCCACCAGGTTGCCGACGTAGGCAATGGTGAGCAGCGCAGCCGAAACGTTCAGAAAGACCTTTTTCAACGTTCTTTTCGTTGAAGGCTTCATGGATGAATTCTCCTTTCAAAGGCGGAAATTTCGAACAGAACGCGGCAAAGGCCATGCGGGGCCTGCCGCGATAGCCGCATTCCGGCCGCATTTTTGGGGATGCTTACCAAAAAGGGCGAAATGGGGCTATATTCTCATGTTCATTTTATACCAAAGCCCCCCTTCTGAAAAGCACATTGTCGTACATGGCTCCCCGGAGTGCGTAAACGAGATAATCTTCTTTCCACGGCCTGAAAATTACGTGAATGAATATAATGCGACATATGCCGCAAAATTCAGGACGCAGTGTCCGCCTGTGGCGGAAACACGCCGGGAAATACCGTGAAATTGGGATTGCATCCGGGCGCCGGGTGTGTCATAATATAGGTGTGCGAGTTGGGATACTCTGCTTTTCGGCGGCGGAATGCGGTCCGCGGCCGGGAATGGATGCTTTCCCCTTCAGCGTCATCCTGCGATGGGGGAAATGGGCCTCCCTGTTTTCCACGCTGAAAAAACGGAAAGGAGTTCGTTTCATGAGCAATACCTCCACCAAGAAAAAGTTCGGCTTCTATGCGGAAATCGTCGCCGCGATTCTCTGCCTGGCCGCCGGCGCCTACTATAAATATGTAAACGGCTATTTCGGACTGGCGCAGTCCAGCCACAAGGACAACTGGTCGGCCATCGTGTTCTGGCTTCTCATCGGCGGCGCCGCTGCCTGCGCGGTGTGCGTCGTGCTGAAGCGCTACGGCCTGGCCTCCGCCCTGGTCACCGCCGGCTCCGGCGTGGCCATCGCCATGTTCGTCCACAAGTGCTACTGGTATGTGGTCGATGTGATGTACGGCATCGACGAAAAGCAGTTCGACCCCAAGTTCTTCACCTTCATCGGCCTGATGGTCGCCGCCTTCGTGGTGGGCGAAATTTCCCTGTACACCAAAAAGACCGCCTGATATCCACCACCCAACATGACCCCACCCCCGGGGTCATGTTTTTTGCCCCGCCAACGGCGTGCACCAAGGCTCCCTCTGGGAGGGAGCTGGCACCAGTGCGCACACTGGTGACTGAAGGAGAGAGCGTTGGTCGACCACCAGCGCTTCATACGTTACCGCATCAAAAAATCCGGGGCTCTCTCCTTCAGTCAGCCTTCGGCTGACAGCTCCCTCCCAGAGGGAGCCTTGAGGCACGCCGTTCGTTACCCGGCGGGAAAGAATCGACAGTTAAGGAAAAATTCACATGTTACCCTTGGCAATGTGCTTGCAATCGGGGGCGGAATATGTTATGATTTTTATGTATTAACCAAAACCCGAAAAGGAGAAATGCACTATGAAGAAAATTCTTTCCCTGATGCTGGCTGCTCTGATGCTCTTTGGATGCATCGCCGCCGCCACTGCCGATGAGGTCCTGGAGTTCGTCACCGAGGGCTCCGACGAGACCAACACCTTCGTCGAGGGCTGGGCCGGCGAGTACACCCTGGTGGCCTACTATGTGGGCGAGGAGTACGCCGAGGAGTATGAGATCGAGACCACCGGCCTTGTGGAGCTGGAGTCCGAGGTCACCCTGAGCGTCACCGCCAACATGGACGGCAGCGCCACCGGTTCCGACGCAGGCGTCATGGTGGATCAGGCCGCTTACTACCACGCCCATGTCTACGACGCGGACGCCATCCTCACCGTGGGCGACGAAGAGATCGAGCTGAAGTGCCCCTGGGACGGCTGGCCCTACGAGGTTCCCGCTGAGGGCGTGTGCAACTACCTGTCCAGCATCGGCAAGCTGAGCAAGGCCATCAAGGGCGATGTGTTCATGGAGATCACCGGCGAAGAAAACGACGGCTTCGACGAGAACATGAAGTACATCGGCATGACCGTGGACGGCCAGCTGGTCATCTGCTTCTCCGAGGCCAACCTGTGCAAGAAGGGCAACGACGAGGAGATCGGCTTTGCTCTGGTCTTCGCCCCCGTTGTCGTCGAGGAGTAATCTTTCCCGAAAACAGCCACCGGTTTTTACAGCCGGTGGCTGTCACTTTTTCTATGTCAGCTGTTGTGGTATGTTATATCTGATATTTGCGGCTTGCAAGAGAGTGGAGAGTGAATAGTGAATAGTGAATAGTTGAGAGTGAAGAGTGGAGATAACGAAAAAGGCACCTCTCCGATAGAACTCCGCAAATCGTATGACGCGGCAGCGCCCTTGGCTCTCCCTTTGGGAGAGCTGTCAGCCGAACAGGCTGAC
>CALYTP010000071.1:0-9508 GCA_945486915.1 uncultured Clostridia bacterium
TCGGCTGACAGCTCTCCCAAAGGGAGAGCCAAGGGCGCTACCGCGCCAGTGCGATGAATTCCAAATTTGTTTGTCAAATCGCCAAGCAAAAAATCTCAAATCGGGCCCGCCCGCATAACACGGGTGGGCCCGGAGTTTTATGCCTTAGGTCCCGAAATTACAGGTAGTCGTTGAAATCAACGGGAGCCAGCAGGATGGTGTAGTAGTTGTCGAAGGTGGCGCCGTTGGCATCGGTGTAGTTGGCAATGACAGCACCGGGAACCTTGGCCTCCAGCAGAGCAGCCAGCTGCTCGCTGTCGTTCTTGGCAGTGATCTCACCGTCGATGTAGCCCTTGGCGTACTCAACACCAATCTCGATGATGGTCATGGCAACGGGGTGGGGCCAGGTGGAGAAACGACCCACGGCATCATGCTCAGCCAGCTTGGCAGCAATCTGCTTCAGAGCTTCCTCGTCATCGCCGCCGATCTCCAGTTCCAGACCCAGAGTAGCGGGGAATGCGTGGTAGGGACTGGGGCAGCAGGGCTGGGGATAGTAAGCGTTGGGCTGATCCAGGACGGCAGCCTGCAGAGAGGGCTGCATGCCGCAGTTGGTGGTGAAGAAGGCAACCTTCTTGCCCTCGTACTTGGCCATCTGCTGGGGAACATCCTCCAGGATGAACTGCTGGGAAGCGGACAGGCCGGCCTCAGCGGTGGGGTCGGGAGCGGTGACGTCAACCAGCTCGATGCCCAGAGCATCGCAGTTGGCCTGCAGCAGCTCGTGACGGGCCACGATCAGCTCCATAGCCATGTGACGGGGGAAGGAGTAGTGGATCAGGACATCCACGCCCCAATTGGCGCAGGTTTCCATGATGGTGTCGCCCTGCTTGGCCTCGTCAGCGTACATGACGATATCGGCAGCAGCGGAGATAACAGCGGGGTCTTCCTGAGGAGTGCCGGCGATCAGCAGGATGTCGTCGCGGCCCATCTCACGGATCTTGTCGAAGCCAGCCTTTGCGCCGGGAACAGCCTGGCACATGACAATGGCCTTGACATCGGGGTCAGAAGCGAAGCTGACCAGAGTGGAAACAGTGGTCTCCATCTCGGACATGAAGTTGTCGGGGTAGGTAGCGGTGACGATGTGCTCCTCGCCCCAGGTGGCGATGGCCTTCTCAGCAGCGCGGAACTCTTCCTCGCCCTGGGAAACGGTGCCGGTCAGGATTGCGACCTTCCAGTTGTCGTTGGCTTCAGCCTTGGCGTTGACACTGAAGATGCCCATAGCCATAACCGCAACCAGAAGCAGGCAAATGATCTTTTTCATGGATATTCCTCCTTCAATTTTGTCCCTTATCGGAAGACTTTCGTCTTCTCCGCAAGAACTGGCTTCATTTTAGCATCAAATGCCGCGTTATGCAATAAGGAATCTTATACGTTTTCACTTTTTGGAGATATGCAACAAAACCGCATCTGAAACGTTTGCTATTTGCAATATTATTCACAAACGTCCGCCGCAGAGCTTCCATCTGTACGCTTTCTGCGGCACATCTTCTTGCCAAAAGCCTGCGGATTTCAAGAGAAATCCCGTTCCGTCTGTCCGTTTTCGGAAAAATCCCTTCGTCTTCTTACGGTACACATTTTGCAAGGACGGCTCTATGAATATGCATCTTCAAAAAAGCTGCCCCGCAAAGCGAAGCAGCCTTTTGTTCAGGATTCTCCCAGTATGGCTTCCGCGGTCTGGATGCCGTCGATGGCGGCGGACATGATGCCGCCGGCGTAGCCTGCGCCCTCGCCGCAGGGGTAGAGTCCCCGGAGGGAGGACTGGCGTGTCCCGTCCCTCAGGATGCGCACCGGGGAGGAGCTGCGGGTCTCCGGGGCGGTGAGCACCGCGTCGTCGGAGGCAAAGCCCTTCAGATTGCCGTCCAGCCCCGGCAGCGCCTCTTCCAGAGCGCCGGTGATGCATTGCGGCAAAACATCATGCAGGTCGCACCAGGCAACCCCGGGCCGGTAGGTGGGCTGCACCTGCCCGGCTCCCGTGCTGGGGCGTCCTGCCAGGAAATCTCCCACCTTCTGGGCAGGGGCGCAGTAGCTTCCGCTGACGTTGTAGGCCCTTTCCTCGATCTCCCGCTGCCAGCGCATACCGCCCAGATTGCCGGGATAGGGGAAAACCGACGGGTTCAGGGTCACCAGCAGCGCCGCATTGGCGTTTTCCCCGCCGCGGTCGGCATAGCTCATGCCATTGGTGACCACTCTGCCCGCCTCCGAGGCCGCCGCCACCACGTACCCCCCGGGGCACATGCAGAAGGTATACACCGTGTGGTCATCCAGGTGGCGCACCAGCTTGTAGTCCGCCGGGGGCAGGGCGGGATTTTCGGCTCCGTACTGCGCGATATTCACCATGGACTGGCTGTGCTCGATGCGCACGCCCATGGCAAAGGGCTTGGGCTCCATGGGAACCTGCATCTGCTCCAGCATTTCAAAGGTATCTCTGGCACTGTGACCGATGGCAAGCACCGCCTGACGGCATTGGATGCGCTCGCCGCTGTCTGTCAGCAGGGCCGTCAGCTGCTCTCCCTCCGTCTCAAAGCCTGTCACCTGGGTATTGAATCGCACTTCACCGCCCAGGTCGAGGATGCGCCTGCGGATATTCTGCACCACCGTCAGCAGCACATCGGTGCCCACATGGGGCTTGGCATCATAGAGGATGTCCTCTCCGGCCCCCGCCGCCACGAACTGCTCCAGAATCCATTGAATCCGGGGATTGTTGACGCCGGTGTTCAGCTTGCCGTCGGAAAAGGTACCGGCGCCGCCCTCGCCGAACTGGACATTGCTGCGCACATCCAGCTTACCTTCTGCAAAAAAGGCCTCCACCTTTTCATGCCGGGCTCTGGCGTCCTCGCCCCGCTCCAGCACCAGCGGCTTCTGTCCCGCCATGGCGAGGATCAGCGCCGCAAACATCCCCGCAGGCCCAAAGCCCACCACCACCGGCCGCAGGGCGGCAGGCTCCCGTCTTTTGGGCGGGCGGTAGAAGCAAACCGGGGCAATGGACGCCCGCTTGCAGGCCGCGCGCTTGAGTATTTTGCTTTCGCTGCCCTCCACCGCCACATCCACGGTGTAGATGATTTTCACATCCGGCTTTTTTCTGGCATCCACGCTGCGGCGGACGATCCGCAGGCTGCGGATGCCCGACGCCGAAAGGCGCAGCATCCGGGCTGCTTCAAATTGGAGCTGGCTTGCGCTGTGCTCCGGGGGCATGACAATGTCCCGCAGTCTGATCATTTCGTTTCCCTCCCGGCACTGAGGCCCGCCAATCTTCCGGAGCTCCAGGCCCACTGCAAATTGTAGCCGCCGCAGTCTCCGTCCACATCCAGCACCTCGCCGCAGGCATACAGCCCCTTCACGAGACGGCTTTCCATGGTTGTGTTGTCAAATTCCGACGTTTCGATACCGCCGGCGGTGACCTGGGCGCTGTCCATCCCCAGAGTTTCCGTCAGAGGGACCTCGAAGGCCTTCACCGCCCGGACTGCATCCCAAAGGGCCCCGTCCGAAAGCTCCGCAATGGCCCGGCCAGCGGAAATGCCCGCAGCCTGGGTCAGCACCCGTCCCAGACGGTTGTGGAGGATTCCCGTCAGCAGCTCCGAGGCAGGCAAGGCGGTATTTCTGCGCCGCTTCAGCTCCTCCAGCAACGCCTCCTCCGGCACCCCGGGCAGGAAATCCAGACGGCAGCTCCAGTCTCCCTTCTGCTGGCACACATCCCGGGACACCTCAAAAATCACCGGGCCGGAGAGGCCGTACTCCGTAAACTGCAATTCCCCGGTACTCTCGGAAAACAGTCTTCCGTCGTGGAGGATTTCCGCATGGCAGTTGGCCCGGACGCCCTTCAGGCCTATTACGCCGCCCCAGGAGGATTTCAGCTGCACCAGTGCCGGGCGAAGCCGGGTGCAGTGGTGGCCAAGACTGCGCAGCAGCTTATAGCCGGACATGGTGCCGCCCAGCTTGGTCCCCGCCAGGCCGCCGCAGGCAACGATGAGCCGGTGGCAGTCCAGCGTTTCCCCATTTCCCTCCAGGCGGAAGCCTTCGGCGGTTTTTTTCACTTTTTCGATTTCCAATCCGGTTTTCACCTGAATATTGGGCTTATCCAGTGCAAACCGCAGCACGTCCACCACGGAATTTGCCTGATCGGAATAGGGATAGACCCGGCCGGACGCCTCCGCCACGGTGAAAAGGCCCATGCTGCGAAACCAGCTTAGCGCCGCCTCCGGGGAAAACCGGGAGATGGCATACTCCGAAAACGCGGCGTCATTGCCGTGGTAGCCGCCCTGGGATGCGTGGAGGTTGCTCAGATTGCAGCGGCCGTTTCCGGTGGCCTGGAGCTTTCTGCCCAGCCTTCCCTGCCGCTCCACCAGGATGACCTGGGATGCCGGGTTCTCCGCCGCCGCCAGCGCCGCCGCCATCCCGGAGGCGCCGCCGCCAATGATCGTGATTACCATCGATTACTCCTTAATAAATGCCTGATCCTTTTGCGGAACCCCCGCGTCATCGGAGAGGAACCGTTCCACCTGCATGTGCAGGTCATATTTTTCCCGGAGGGCCATAATTGCGCCCATCATGGGGGTATGGTGGTGCCGGTCAATGGCCGCCTGGTCCTCCCAGCTGTCCACCAGCAGGACGGTTTCCGGGTCCTCCATGGAAAAATAGTATTCATATTTCAGGTTGCCGGGCTCCCGGCGGATTTCCTGCACCGTACCGGAGGCTGTCATTTCCTCGGCAAACCTCCGGGCCGCGCCGTCTGCTCCGGTATAATACAGATGAAGGGTAATTGCCATACGTCATCCTCCTTAAATCATGTCGGTTTTTTTCCATGCTTCATGGCGCAGGACCATCACAGGAATGGGCACCAGCACCCCCAGGACAAAGGGGATCAGCGCAAGCAGGCTGTCGCCGATGCACCACATGCCCAAATAGCCCAGCAGAATCGCCCCGGCGTAGCACAGCCACAGTGCGCCGTGCTTCCGGTTCCAATCTTTCACATCCCTGACCTGCTCCGGTTTCATGGGCTTCTCCCCGGTGTAGAATGTGACAGGATCTTTGCTCCGCAGGCACCAGATGCCGATGCCGGTCATAAAGCAGAACACGAACAGAAACACAAGAAACGAAATAACCATGCGATCCCCTCCCAATTTGGATTTGATGGGAACAGTATAACACAGTTTTTCCCAAAAAGCCAGATAGCAGAAAATACTGCTTTGCGGTTTTGCAAACCTGTGATATACTATTGTGTGTTTGTATGCGCTTGAACAGCTATTGTAATTTTGCGGAGCAAATTACCACCCAGCCAATGTAGGGGAGGATATCATCCTCCCGTGCAGTGGGACTTCCCGATCCTGTACTTTGTCGGGCGAATTCGTACAAAGCCGGACAATTACCCATTCAACCAAACACGCAGGCGACCTACATGGCGGGAGGCTAATAGCCTCCCCTGCAGTAGATTGCGTAAAAATTTGATCGGCAGGAAATCACCATGGATCGAAGCAACATTGAAAAAATCGCCAAAACCCCGGAGGATCGGGTGCTGTTGGCAAAGCTCTGGGACAAAATCGCATCGGGGATGCGGAAGAATATTGTGTCTTCCACCTGCTTCCTCTCCCCCCGGGAGCTGGAAATGGCGAAATACCTTTTCGGCGACGCGGAAGGGCTATACAGCTTCGGCGGCTATCCCGACGCGGAGCGCAAAATGCTCATTTTCCTGCCGGACTATCTGGACGAAAGCGAGCTCACCGGGCAGGACAGCCCCCTGCTCTGCCTGCGGGCGACCTTCTTCCAGGGGGACAGCCCCAGCCACCGGGATTTTCTGGGGGCGTTGATGGGCGCCGGCATCGGGCGGGAGACTGTGGGCGATATCTGCGTGGGAACGGGCAGCTGCGATTTCTTCGTCACCCGGGAGATTGCGCCCTACATCCTCCAGAATTTCACCAGTGCAGGCAGAACCCATCTGCGCCTGACGCAGATTCCGCTGGATCAGGTGAACATCCCGGAGCCGGAGGTGAAGGAAATCCGGGACACGCTGGCTTCCCTGCGGCTGGACAGCGTGGTTTCCTCGGGCTTCCGCATCGGCAGAAGTCTGGCCGCCCAGTACATCGCCTCCGGAAAAGCCGCCATCGACGGTCTTCCCTGCGAAAAGCCGGACAAGACCGTGACCGAGGGGGCCAAAGTCTCCATCAGAGGTCTGGGCAAAATCAAGCTGGATAAAATCAACGGCACCACGAAAAAGGACCGCATCAGCGTGGTGATTCATCGATATGTGTGAGGTTTTCGATATGAATATGAACGAAGTCATCGCAAGGATCAACGAGCTGGCCCACAAGGCCAAAACCCCCGAGGGGCTGACCCCGGAGGAGCTTAAAGAACGGGACAAGCTGAGAAGCATCTACATCGATTCCGTCAAGGCGAACCTGGTGGGTCAGCTGGAAAACACCTACATCGTCCGTCCCGACGGCACCAAAGAGAAGGTGGAGAAAAAGAAATGACCCTGAAAGAACAGGTTCTGGCCTTTGTTCCCCAGAACGAGCAGGAGGAAACAGACCGCCTTGCGCTGCTGGCCTGGCTGGACAGCGGCATTGACATCTACACCCGCCGGTGCAATGCCGCCCATCTCACGGCCTCCGGCTGGGTGGTGAGCCCCGACCGGAAAAAGGTGCTGATGGCCTATCACAAGCTCTACGACTCCTGGGCCTGGCTGGGCGGACACGCCGACGGCATGGAGGATCTGCAGGCGGTGGCGGAAAAGGAAGTGCGGGAGGAAAGCGGACTGACGGAACTGAAGCCCCTGGGGGACGGCATTTTCTCCCTGGAAATTCTCACCGTGGACGGCCACGAGAAGCGGGGGAAATATGTCTCCTCCCATCTGCACCTGAACGTCACCTATCTGTTTGAGGCCGACCCCAGCGCACCGGTGTTCATCAAGCCCGACGAAAACAGCGGTGTGGCCTGGTTCGCAGTGGAGGAAGTGCTGCAGAAATCCACCGAACCCTGGTTCTGCCAGCGGATCTATTCCAAGCTGATGGCCAAGGTGCGCCGCACCATGCAATAGGATTCACACGGCAAAATTGTAATTTGGCGAGGCGAATTACCACCCAGCCAATGTAGGGGAGGATATCATCCTCCCGCGCAGTGTAAGCCCTCAAAAGGCAATCACGTTGGGCGAATTCGTACCTATGTCCAACATTTTTCCATTCAACCGAACACTCGGAAACCAAAACCTGGCGGGCATCTATAGCCTCCCCTACAGTGGCCTGAGCAAAAATCTGCCCGCCAAATTACAATTTTTGCGCATACCATTTTAAGGAGAAAGCTATGGAATTTCTGCCCATTACCAAGCAGGAAATGATTGATCGCGGCTGGGAGCAGTGCGATTTTGTGTATGTCATCGGCGATGCCTATGTGGATCATCCGTCCTTCGGCCATGCCATCATCAGCCGGGTTCTGGAAAGCCACGGCTACAGCGTCGGCATCATCTCCCAGCCGGACTGGAAAAATCCCAAATCCATCGATGTCTTTGGCCGTCCCCGGCTGGGCTTTCTGGTCAGCGG
This sequence comes from uncultured Clostridia bacterium, assembly GCA_945486915.1. GTDB lineage: Bacteria > Bacillota > Clostridia > Oscillospirales > Oscillospiraceae > Faecousia. Next base: position 7,563 of record CALYTP010000071.1, read on the forward strand.
CGGCAACATGGACTCCATGGTCAACCACTATTCCGTCACCAAGCACCGCCGGAAAACCGACGCCTTCACCCCCGGCGGGGTCATGGGCAAGCGGCCGGACTACGCCACCATCGTCTACTGCAACCTGATCCGGCAGACCTACAAGGATATCCCCATCCTCATCGGCGGCATCGAAGCCAGTCTGCGGCGGCTTTCCCACTACGATTACTGGTCGGAGTCCATGAAGCGCTCCATCCTCTTGGACTCCCAGGCGGATCTGCTGATGTACGGCATGGGCGAAAAAAGCATCGTGGAGATTGCGGATGCCCTGAACTCCGGCATGGACGTCAGGGACATCACCTACATCGACGGCACGGTGTTCAAAACCGCCCAATTGGACGAGAGCTTCCCCACCATCCTGCTGCCCGCCTTTGAAGAGGTGAAGAAGAACAAGCGCGCCTACGCCGAATCCTTCAAAATCCAGTACGGCAACTGTGACCCCTTCACCGCCAAACGGCTGGCCGAGAACTACGGCAGGGAATACGTGGTGCAGAACCCGCCCCAGAAGCCCCTGACCACGCAGGAAATGGACGCGGTGTACGACCTTCCCTACTGCCGTACTTATCATCCCAGCTATGAAAAAGCCGGGGGCGTGCCGGCAATTGAAGAGGTGAAATTCAGTCTGGTTTCCAACCGGGGCTGCTTCGGCGCCTGCTCCTTCTGCGCGCTGACCTTCCACCAGGGGCGGATCATCCAGGTGCGCAGCCATGAATCCATTCTGAAGGAAGCGGAGCTCATGGTGGGCGACAAGGATTTCAAGGGCTATATCCACGATGTGGGCGGCCCCACCGCCAACTTCCGCCACCCCGCCTGCCAGAAGCAGCTGTCCAAGGGTGCCTGCGGCGGGCGGCAGTGCCTCTACCCCACCCCCTGCAAGAATATGAACGCCGACCACTCCGACTATGTGGCGCTGCTGCGAAAGCTGCGAAAAATACCCGGGGTGAAAAAGGTCTTCGTCCGCTCCGGCATCCGGTTTGACTATCTGCTATCAGACAGCAAGGACACCTTCTTCAAGGAGCTGGTGCAGTACCACATCTCCGGCCAGCTGAAGGTGGCCCCGGAGCATGTGTCCGACGCGGTGCTCTGCCGGATGGGAAAGCCCAGAAACGCGGTCTACAATAAATTTGTGGACAAGTATTTCGCCCTGAACAAGCAGTTTGGGATGAACCAATACCTGGTGCCCTACCTGATGTCCAGCCACCCCGGCTCCACCATGAAGGAGGCCGTGGAGCTGGCGGAGTACATCCGGGAGATGGGCTACAACCCGGAGCAGGTACAGGACTTCTACCCCACCCCCTCCACGCTGTCCACGGTGATGTACTGCACCGGCCTGGACCCCCGGACCATGGAGAAGGTCTACGTCCCCACCGACCCCCACGAGAAGGCCATGCAGCGGGCGCTGATCCAGTACCGGAACCCGAAGAACTACTATCTGGTGCGGGAAGCCCTCATCGCCGCCCACCGGGAGGATCTCATTGGCTCTGGCCCCAAATGCCTGATCCGGGCCGTGCCCCCCAAAGCCGGAGGCTACACCGCCCCGCCGAAGAAAGCCGCTCCCGCAAGGAAAGCCGCTCCAACAAAAAAAGCCCCTGTATCCAGGGGAAAAGCCACAAAAAAACGATAGAAAATTGCTGCCTCACAGCTTTCGTGGGGCAGCATTTTTCTCAGCCATTTTGTGAGGTGTCACAGCAAGAAATTGTTATTTGGCGAGGCAAGTTACCACCCAGCCACTGTAGGGGAGGCTATTAGCCTCCCGCCACGTTGGGATAACTGCGTGTTTGGTTGAATGGGTAATTGTTGGACACAGATACGAATTCGCCCAACGCAATTGCATTATGAGGGTTTACACTGCGCGGGAGGATACTATCCTCCCCTTGTATAATATAGTCAGTAGCAAAAGTGTGGTA
>CALYTP010000072.1:0-9087 GCA_945486915.1 uncultured Clostridia bacterium
TGGTGCACGCTGTTTGTTACCCGGTTCCATGCAACGCACAGACAAATTACAATTTGCCACAATGCTGAGTCAAACCGATATGCACAATTTGTTATTTCCCCTTCGGAAAACTGATGCGCTTTCCAGATTGAAGAGTGTAGAGTGTAGAGTGAAGATGATGGTTTACTTTATCTCCACTCTTCAATCTTCACTCTCCACTCTGTCTTCCGTACCTCTTACCGAGAAAACGTACTGCCCCAGCGCCAGCAGGGCAAAGGTTACCACGCAGGCGGTCATGATGCTGTAGCAGAAAAGGCCCCGGTCGCCGTGGCGCTGGACAAAGTATTCCATGTACCCGGCGCCGGCCAGGGCAGCCGCCATGACAATCCACAAAAGAACGTTCCACAGCCGGAAGCCCCGCTGCCTGACCATCCGCACCGCGCAGAAAACCCCCGCCGCCGCCAGGGTGACGGCGCTGAGCAGCTGGGTCACCCGCAGAAAGCCGTTGCTGCGCAGGTACAGGCTGTCGTAGCGGGTGCTGTCCAGAACCGTCTGACCCATGGCGTACAGCAGCAGGAAAAACAGGGTAACTTCCCCCCGCTTAGCCCTGCCCGTCAGGAAGAAGCCCCAGAGGATCAGGCCCAGAATCCCCGCAAAAACCGCCTGCATCAGGAAGGTTGCCAGCCTGTATTCCGCCTCCGCACTCACCGCGTTCATGGCAGGCCAGGCGATGGGCTCGGGAATCGCCCCGCTCACCACCTGCCCCCGGTCTGCCGCGCTGAAAAAGCAGGAAAGCCTCCCCAGCCCGATGCCGCTGCACAGCCCCAGGCTCATGGCATCCAGCAGCCGAAGCAAGCTCCCCTCCAGCCGAAGCAGCCGCGCCAGCACCGCCGCCAACGCGCAGCCCCAGAACACCCCCGGCAGCGCATAGCCGCCGGCGGTGTAGTCCGTCAAGGCCGTCAGCGCATCGCTGTAGCTGTCCGGCCGGAAATACCAGTGGATCAACCGGGAGAAAAACACGCCCCCCACCAGCGCCGCAGGCACCGCCACCGCCGCCGCAAGACCGCTGCCCCCGCTGCCCAGATAGGCCCACAGGAACAGGCACACCGCCGCAGCCCCGGACAGCACCAGCACAATGGAATTCCAGTACAGAAAGGTGTCCCCAAGGACAAGCGCCACACGCTCCACGCAGTCACCCTCCCTCCGGAATGGCCGTGGCAAAATAGATGATATCGCTGATTTTCCGCTGATAGCCGAAGAGCACCGCATTGATGAGCTCGCCGTTCATGGCGATCACCGCCGTCTGGCCGCCGTCCAGAGCGTAGGCTGTCTGAATACCGGAATCGCGCAGATTCCGGGCAAAGCGGTGGATGGTGGGGACGCTCTGCCCATCCCCCTCCGCGTTCACCACCGCCAGAAGGTAGTGGAGCTTTCCCAGCTGGCACAGCGCCGAGCGGGGGTACAGGTCGTTGATCTCCCCCACCACATAGCCCGGCGGCGTCACCACCTCCCCCTCCCGGATCAGCACCGGGCCAAAGGCAAGGCTGAAGAGGATGCGGTTTTCATCCACATAGGCCTGAGCCTGATTTTCGTCCATCTGCTCATACCGTCCGGTGAAGTGCAGGTCGCCGTTTTCATCGATATAGCAGGTGTCCACCAGGCCGTTGTGGATCCGGCGCACCTTCCCGTCATACACCAGCGTCCCTGCCTGACGGTAGCTGTAAAAATCTCCGCTGGAGGCCACCACCGCGTTGACGCTGGAGGCCATCTCCGTGGTGATATAGAGCTTGTCCGAGCCGAACTCCCCGCCTGCCAGAAAGCGGCGGAACTGGGAGGGGTGGGCGATCTTCACCTCCGAAAAGGTGTATGTTCCCCCGTCCAGCACCTGCTTCCAGGTGATGGCCAGAATGGTGTCGTCCAGATAGTAGCGCACCTTGGTGCCGGGGCTGGTCTGCACCTGGGGAGAAAAATACAGCTTCTGGCCGTCCAGCAGCTTGGATGCCTTTCGCTGCAGGAAGTCCAGCTCCCCGGCCTCCGCTTCGCCGAAGGCATCCGCATCGGGCTTGGGGGCCACCGGGTCGTTCCTGTCGATCCAGTAGACCCGGTCCACCTCGCAGATCCCCTCCAGAGCGCTGCCCACCTGCCCCGCCACATACATCCGGAATTTCTCCCCCGGATTCTGTCCCCCGGAAGAAACCCGGCCGGACGGAGCGCCGATCCAGCGAATGGCTCCCATTGCCACGGAAACCGCCAGCGCCCCGGAAACCAGCCCCGGCAGCAGCCGTTTCCAGACGCCCCCTGCCGCCCTCATCCCGGTATCCCGCTGCAGACCGCGTTCATCCATGCCGCATCCGGCATTACCTGCCAGCGTCCCCGGTCACAGGTCAGCTGCAGCGTCAGCGTTTGCTCCAGGCTGCAGCCATCTTCTTCGATGGCCTCTTTCACCGCGTCGTTCAGAACCGCCTGCAAAAAATCCTCCCGGTAGGAAAGGTCTTCCTCATAGACCTCCGCCATGGTCTTCGCTTCGGCAACCCGGCGCTCCAGCAGCTTTTCAGCCCGCTGCCGCAGGTTCCGGGTGACGCCGGGCAGAAGCAGGCTGCGAAAGGTCACATCCTGCGCCACCCCCTGCGCGGTGGCATAGCAGTCCCCCACCAGGGTGTATTCCAGGCTGTCGGAAAAGGCCTGCCAGAGTTGCTTTTCGGTTTCCGTCCGGGGGGCGGGGTCCAGAGCGGGATTTCCCAGGCAGCAGGCCGATGCCCCGGCGTAATCCCCCCGGCAGAGCCTGTCCATCAGCGCCTCCGCGCACCGGGCGGCGCCATCGGAGGGAAACAGCATTTTCGGCTCCATGGTTCTGCCAAACACGCAGCAGGCAAGCACCGAAGCCCCCAGCAAAAGCCCCATAATCCCGAAAAGCAGGGGCACGCCCCGGAAAATACGCATTCTGAAGCCCTCCCTTTTCCTTCTGTCAGGGTTATCATTTCCCGTTTTTTCCTGAGTATGCGGCCGCACACTGCCGTGCATATTTTCCCGCGGATTCCATATTGTAAATGTACATTCCTTCTTTGCGCAGCATTTGGACAAATTGTAATTTACGCACTGGCGCTTCGCTTTCGTACCATGTCCAACAAAATACCATTCATCGGAACACCCAGTCGACCAACGTGGCGGGAGGCTAATAGCCTCCCCTACAGTGGCCTGAGCAAAAATCTGCCCGCCAAATTGCCACCCAGCCACTGTAGGGGAGGATAGTATCCTCCCGCGCAGTGTAAGCCCTCAAAAGGCAATCACGTTGGGCGAATTCGTGTCTATGTCCAACATTTTCCCATTCAACCGAACACTCAGAAACCGAAACCTGGCGGGAGGCTAATAGCCTCCCCTACGGTGGCCGGGCGCTTACCGTGATAATAAGGTTTTCTTAACTTGCAATTCCGGGGAAAATATGGTAATATGGTTCAAAATAAACACAAAAGCAGGAGAAACGCATGAAATCACGCAGCAAAGCTCTGAAAGTTGTCTTTGGAATCACGACTGCCGGCATTCTCATTACGCTGGCAGTGTTTTTATGGATGGCCTTCGGCATGGACCGCAGCGGCTGGACGGAGGAAAACGGACTCTATTCCTATCTGGACTCCCGGGGTGACCCCATCACCGGATGGATGGAGGAGGATGGGAACCAGTATTTCTTCGATGAAAACGGCATCATGGTCACCGGCTGGCAAACCATAGAAGGCGCTCGCTTCTGGTTCAGCCCCGCCGGTGTCCGGCGCACCGGATGGATCGAGGAGGACGGAAACCGCTACTATCTCACCGAAACCGGCGCTTCCCTCTCCGGCTGGAATTCCGTGGACGGTCAGCGGCGGTATTTTCTGGAGGGCAACCAGCTGGCCACCGGCTGGCAGACCATCGACGGCTCCCGGTACTACCTCAGCGAGGACGGCACCCTGGTCACCGGCTGGCTCCACACCCCCGAGGGCGTCTACCACCTTTCGGAAAGCGGCCACCTGAGCACCGGCCTGACCCAGCTGGACGGCAATACCTACTATTTCTTTGAAGGCAGCGGCCTGATGCTGCAGGGCTGGCTGGATCTGAATGAAGATCGCTACTACTTTGACGACAGCGGCGCCATGGTCACCGGCTGGCAGGAAATCGACGGCAAGCGCCGCTATTTTGAAGAAGACGGCACCATGCACACCGGCTGGCTCCGGCAGGGCGAATACGCCTATTATCTGCTGGAGGACGGCAGCCCCGCCACCGAACCCACCGTCATCGACGGGCAGACCTGCTTCTTCACCCCCGAGGGCATCTACGTTTTGCTGGTGAATTACAAATACCCCCTGCCCGACGGCTACCAGGTGGAGCTGGTGCGCTACGGCCAGTGGGCAAGAGTTGCCGCCATCGCCGAGGAAAGCCTGCGGCAGATGATTCTGGACTGCCGGGCCACCGGCATCGAATGCTGGCTCAACTGCGGCTACCGCACCGTGGACGAGCAGACCACCATTCTCAACGAGCGGATGGCGGGCTATATGGAAGACGGCATGGACCGGGATTCCGCCTACGCCAAGACCCTGGAAACCGTGGCCGTTCCCGGCTACAGCGAGCATCACACCGGCCTTGCCGTGGATGTGGTCTGCTCTGTGGACCCGGTCTGGCTCCATGAGCACTGCTGGGAATACGGCTTCATCCTCCGCTACCCGGAGGGGAAAAGCGACATCACCGGCATCACCTACGAACATTGGCACTACCGCTATGTGGGCACCGAGGTCTCCATGGCGATGAAGGATTCGGGCCTGTGTCTGGAAGAATACCTGGGCGCGGCCTGATGGCAAAGAGGATCACACTATGCACCCATACCCCATGAAGCGGTCTTCCCGCAGACCCACCCTCGCAGCACTCCTTACGCTGGTGGCCGCGGTCACCGTACTGCTGATTGCAGCCGTTCTGCTGCTGTACTTCTATCTGACAGCCAGGCAGACCGAAGCGCAAATCCAGCTTCCCCAGCCGTCCGCCGAGGCCACCGTCCCCACGGAAGCCTCCCCCTATGCCGTCTCCGGCGACGATGACCCCGCCAGCATTCTCTGCAAGGAAAGCTACACCGTAAGCTCAGAGGACGCCGAAGCGGCCGCAGACACCGTGGTGGCCGTCTGCGGCGATCAGGAACTGACCAACGCAGAATTGCAGGTGCTCTACCTGTCGGAGATCACCGCCTTCCGCACTCAGCATCAGGAATCCATGCCGGATTTCAGCCAGCCTCTGGATTACCAGCTCTGCCCCCTGGGGGACGGCACTCTCTCCTGGCAGCATTATTTTCTGAACCGGGCCATCCAGAATTGGCACGCCCAGCAGGCGCTGGTGGTGGATTCCCAAGGACCGCAGATCATCGCCGAGGAGGCCTTCCAGCCCAACTTCTATCAGGATCTGCACACCCCGAACATCGCGCCGGATCTGCCGGTGAACGATTTTCTCTACGCCGACAAGGACTGCTACACTCCCAACAAAACCCATCAGGCCTACCTGGACGATCTGGAAAACCGGCTGGATGCTCTGGCGGCGGAAATGGGCTATGAAAGTCTGATTGACTACACCCAGGCCCTCTTCGGCTCCGGGGTGGATGCGCAGGCTGTCGTCGACGCGGCAAAAACCTACAACACCGCCTATATGTACTTCACCGAGAAGAGCTACTATGTGGAGGTGTCCGACGAGGATGTCCAGGCCGTGCTGGAAAAGATGCCCCAGGACGAGGACTGCACCGTGGACATCCGCCACATCCTGCTGATCCCCGAGGGTGCCCAGGTAGCAGCCAGCGGAAGAGTCAGCGCCACCAAAAATCAGTGGGACAGATGCCGGGAGCAGGCGGAAAAGCTGGTGAAGAGCTGGCTGAACAGCTATCCCACCAACATGATCGAGGACGGAAAGAACATCAATTTCTCCCGGGTGGCCTATGAAAATTCCCAGGACCCCGGCTCCAGGGAAAACGGCGGCCTCTACACCCGCCTGCGCCCCGGTCAGCTCATCAGCCAGCTGGACGAATGGTGCTTTGACGAGGCGCGTCAGCCGAACGACTACACCATCCTCCGCACCAATCTGGGATACCACATTGTGTTCTTCGTGGGCCGCCACAGCGAGACGGAGGAGGCCGTCCGGGAATCTCTGGAACACAACGCCCTGCTGAAGCTGTGGGACACCCTTCTATCCAAGGCAACGCTGACGACGCACTTTGATTCCGTGGCCCTCTGGGCAGATGTCAGTCAGCAGGCCATCACCCTGGAGGAAGTCCTCTACCCGGACATCGCCCATGAGCGGTTCCCCGAAGCCATCGTCTACTTACAGCAGGACTATGCCACCACCAGCTACGGCAGCTCCACCGTGGGCCGGGGCGGCTGCGGCATCACCACCATGGCCATGCTGGCAACCTACATGACCGACGAGCTCCACACCCCCGCCATGCTGGCAAAGGACTACTACAAATACCACGACGAAAACGGCACCATGGCGGAGCTGTTCGTCTACGTCCCCGCCGAGCTGGGCTTCCAGCTGGATCACCGGACCTTCAGCATTGACGAGGCCATTCAGGCGCTGCTGGAGGGCAACCGGGTGGTCAGCCTGCAGGTGCTGGGCAATTTCACCAGCGCGGGCCACTATCTGCTGCTGCAGCAGTACTATCCCGACGACGACACCTTCCAGGTCCGGGATTCCAACATCGCCAACTACGGCAAGCTGGAAGGCCACAAGGTGGATTATTTTACGCGCTTCGACATCACCTCCGGCGGCACCAATTTCTTCATCTTCCAGAAGAAGGTGGTCACCACCCCCGCCTGCACCCGCTGCGGCGACGGCGGCCTGCAGCATCTGCTGTACGGCGAATACATATGCCCCAAATGCTCGGCTGCGCTGTCCAGAAGGAACGGTTTTTTGAGCATTCTGGAGGAATTCACCGCCGCATAAGAAGCCAAAAGGGATCGGAAATTCCGGTCCCTTCTTTTTATTCTCTCTTGTGCCGGGTGACGGGGTGTGGTATAATTTCCCCAAATCAGAATGTGCTTGCCGGTTTCCGCCCGAAAAAGGCGGAGCGATTTACCACCCAGCCAATGTAGGGGAGGCTATCAGCCTCCCGCGCAGTGGGGCTTCCCAATCATGCACTTTGTCGGGCGAATTCGTACAAACCTGGACAATTACCCATTCAACCGAACACGCAGGCAACCAGGTTGGCGGGAGGATGCTATCCTCCCCTACCGTGGCTGGGCAAATCATCAAACAGCAGCCGGGCAAGGACGATCAGCACAAAAAAGTGAGGCTTCCGAAATGATTGAAAAACGTGACTTTCTCTATACCCCCAAGGGCAAAAACCGCCCTCTGCACATCTACCTGCCCAACGATTATGATACTTCCGACAGACGCTATCCCGTCATGTATTTCTTCGACGGCCACAACCTCTACCGGGATGGCGACGCCACCTACGGAAAATCCTGGGGGCTGGAAACCTTCCTGGATTCCTGGGGCAAGGAGATGATCGTGGTCGGCATGGAATGCGGCCACGAGGGCAAGGAGCGGCTCAGCGAGTACAGCCCCTACAGCTTCGGCAATTTTTTCCTGGGCCCGGTTCAGGGCACCGGCAAAGCCACCATGGACTGGATCGTTCATGAGGTCAAGCCCATGATCGACCGGGAATACCGCACCTATCCCTTCCGTGAGGCCACCGGCATCGGCGGCTCCAGCATGGGCGGTCTGATGAGCCTGTACGCCTGCGTCGCCTACAACCATGTGTTCTCCAAGGCCGCCTGCCTTTCCAGCACCATTTTCCCCTGCTTCGGGGATGTGGTGCGCGACATCGTGGGCCACCCTCTGGATGCCAACACCCGCGTCTACCTGTCCTGGGGCACCGAAGAAGCAGGCGGCACCCGGGAAAATCCCGATGAGGACTGGCAGAGTCAGACCGCCCGGAACCATCTGGCGGTGGAGGCCCTGCTGCGGCAGCAGAACGTGGATGTGCGCCTGTACTGCCAGCGCTTCGGCGGCCACTGCGAAGCGGACTGGGAAAAGCAGGTGCCCGGCTTTATGAACTATCTCTGGATGGAAGGCTGACCATGGCAAAGCAATATCAGAACTACCTCTTTGATCTCTACGGCACCCTGGCGGACATCCACACCAACGAGGAAAGTCCCGCCTTCTGGCGCAGCGTCAGCCGCCTGCTGGGGATGCAGGGTGTGGACCGCTCCCCTTCCGAGCTGAAGCAGCGCTATCAATCCGAAATCCGCTGTCTGGATGCCCAGGCCCGGGCCGCACTCCCTGCCGGAGCCGAACCGGAGATCGACATCGCCGTGGTGTTCCGGGGCTTTTTTGAAGACACCGGCGTGCCCATCGATGACCGGGGCATCGCGGAGTTCGCCAGAACCTTCCGCCTGCTGTCCCTGAGGAAGCTGAAGCTGTTCCCCGGCGTACCGGCCATGCTGGAAACCCTTCACCGCCACGGCAAGCAGGTGTTTCTCCTCTCCAACGCCCAGGCCCTGTTCACCCGGCCGGAGCTGACCCTGCTGGGGCTGGACACCCGGCTGGACGGCAGCATCCTCTCCTCCGAGGCCGGCAGGAAGAAGCCCGACCCGGAATTCTACCACATCCTGATGGAAAAATACGGTCTGGACCCGCAGCAGACCGTCATGGTGGGCAATGACGACATCGCCGACTGCCACGGCGCCGCCAAGGCAGGTCTCGACAGCTTCTACGTCCATACCCAGCAGTCCCCCGCCCCCACCGGCCCCCTGCCGGACAGCTGCACCCGGCTGGAAAAGATCTTTGATCTTGTGCATACCCTGTAATAAAAACGCAATACACCTACCAAAAAGGAGCAATGATTGACTATGAACGCAATTTCCCGTCTGGTTGACAGAATGCTTGTCAAAGGCATCGACACCGCTCTGATTTCCGATCCCAGAGCGATCCTCTATTTCACCGGCACCCGTTTTGCCCCCGGAGAGCGGCTGCTGGCGCTGGTGGTGAAGCGCGACGGCAGCAGCGTCCTGCTTGTTAACCAGCTGTTCCCCTGTGAGATGCAGCAAATCCCCATCCTCCGCTACTCCGATGCCCAGGACGGCGTTGCCATGCTGGCGCAGCTCC
>CALYTP010000073.1:0-8957 GCA_945486915.1 uncultured Clostridia bacterium
GGAGAGCCAAGGTCGCTTCGCTCCATAATATACCAGCCCGTGTGTTATTGTCCGCCAAATTACAATTTCTCCATCTGCCGGGTGTAGCCGGTCAGCATTTTTTTCAAAAGGGGTCTTCTCAAAAACGTTCAATGGAGTATAATGGAATTAACCGGTCCGGTCAACGGAGGAAACGCCATGATGGAGCAGGATTTCACCCGCCTGCTGGAATTCTGGAAGTCAATCTATTACAGTGAGGAAAAGAAGCATGAATGCCATTGAAACAAGAAAACTGACCAAATCCTATGGCCGCGCCAGGGGCATCGTGGACCTGGACCTGACGGTGGAGCAGGGGGAATTCTTCGGCTTCATCGGCCCCAACGGCGCAGGCAAGTCCACCACCATCCGCACCCTCCTGGGCCTGATCTCCCCCACCTCCGGCAGCGCCGGCGTGCTGGGGCTGGACATCGGGAAGGACAGCAAAAAAATTCTGTCCCGGGTGGGGTATCTGCCCTCGGAGATCGCCTTCTACCCCGGCATGAAGGTAAAAGACGTGCTGAAGCTCTCCGCCGACCTGCGCAAAACCGACTGCCGGAAGCTTTCCGGAGAGCTGTGCCAAAGAATGCAGCTGGACCCCGGCCGCCGGGTGGAGGAGCTGTCCCTGGGCAACCGGAAAAAGGTGGGCATCGTCTGCGCATTGCAGCATGACCCCGAGCTTCTCATCCTGGACGAGGCCACCAGCGGCCTGGACCCGCTGATGCAGCGGGAGTTCTTTGAAATCCTCCGGGAGCGGAACCGGGCGGGGGTCACGGTGTTCCTCTCCAGCCACATTCTGTCGGAGATCCAGCGCTACTGCACCCGTGCCGCCATCATCCGGGAGGGCAGGATCATCACCTGCGGCGCCGTCACGGAGCTGGCCAAAACCAACGCCCGGCGGGTAAGCCTCCGGGGCAATCCCAACCTGGCGGGCCTTTCCGGCATCAAGGATGTCAAGCGCAGCGACGATCAGCTCAGCTTCCTCTACGGCGGCGACCTGAACGCCCTGCTCCATGCCCTGGCCAAATCGGAAATCGCCGACCTGACCATCGCAGAACCGGATCTGGAGGAGATTTTCCTGCACTACTACGAAACGGAGGACACCCAGGTATGACACTGACCAAACATGAATTCCGCCTCGGCTGGAAGGCCCTGGCCATCTGGACGGCCTCCATCGGCTTCTTCATCGCCATCTGTGTGTTCCTCTACCCCGAAATGGAGGGGGAGATGGCATCCATGAGCGACCTGTTCGCCTCCATGGGCGCCTTCACCGCGGCCTTCGGCATGGACCGGCTGAACTTCGGCACCCTGACGGGCTTCTACGCCATTGAGTGCGGCAACATTCTGGGCATCGGCGGCGCGGTGTTCGCAGCCTTCACCGCCTCCAACCTGCTGAGCAAGGAGGAGAAGGACCGGACAGCGGAATACCTGCTGACCCACCCCGTCACCCGTACCCAGGTGGTGGCCGGGAAGCTGGCGGCCCTGCTGCTGCAGACGCTGGCCATGAACCTGGTGGTCTTTACCCTGGCGGTGGCCAGCATGGCGGCCATCGGCTGTGACATTCCCTGGAAGGAGCTTTTCCTGCTCCACGGCTCCTGCCTGCTGGTGCAGATCGAGCTGGAGGGCATCTGCTTCGGCATCTCCGCGTTCCTGCGCCGGGGCGGCATGGGACTGGGCATGGGCATCGCCATCTGCATGTACGCGCTGAACATCGTGGCAAACCTGACGGAAAAAATGAAGTTTTTGAAGTACTTCACCCCCTTCGCCTACGCCGAAGGCGCCGACATCCTCACCGCCGGCAAGCTGGATGGAAAGCTGGTGGCCATCGGCATGGTCATCACGGCAGCGGGCATCGCCGCGGCCTTCTGGCAGTACGGCAGGAAGGACATCCACGGCTGACGGGCCAACTTCGGTCAGCCTCCCCTTCGGTGGCCGGGCAGTGATATTTCTGCGGCAGCTCTTGCGTTTCTTTGGGGGACAGGCTATAATGGAACTAATGATAAAAAGAAAGGGGTTTTCTTATCATGAAGCGTTCCGAAATCAACAAAGCGCTGAAGGAGCTGGAAGCCATGTGCCAAAAGCACTGCTGCTATCTGCCCCCCTTCTGCAATTTCACTCCCGCCCAGTGGCAGGAGATCGGCCACGAGTATGACGAGGTCCGCGACTGTATGCTGGGCTGGGACATCACCGACTACGGCCTGGGCAACTTCGACAAGTTCGGCTTCTCCCTCATCACCATCCGCAACGGCAACCGTGCCATGGCCGACAAGTACCCCAAGGTCTACGCCGAGAAGCTGCTCTACCTGAAGGAGGGCCAGTACGCCCCCAACCACTTCCACTGGTACAAGACCGAGGACATCATCAACCGGGGCGGCGGAAACGTGCTCATCCGGGTGTACAACAGCCTGCCCAATGAGGAGATCGACTACGAAAGCGACGTCACCGTCCATACCGACGGCCGCACCTACACCGTCCCCGCCGGCACCCAGATCCGCCTGACCCCCGGCGAGAGCATCCATGTGCAGCAGTACCTGTACCACGACTTCTCCGTGGAGGAGGGCACCGGCCCCGTGCTGCTGGGCGAGGTCAGCCAGTGCAACGACGACAACACCGACAACCGCTTCAATCCCCCCGTGGGCCGCTTCCCCACCATCGAGGAGGACGAGCCCCCCTACCGCCTGCTCTGCAACGAATACCCCGCCGCCAAATAAAGCCGCCAGTCGCGGCGGACACAGCCCGGTACCGCTCCCGCACGGTTACAGGATTGCCCAGCCAATGTAGTATGCTGTAACAATTTAGAATTGTTACTTGGTGCACTGGCGCGGTAGCGCCCTTGGCTCTCCCTTTGGGAGAGCTGTCAGCCGAACAGGCTGACTGAGAGGGTACTCCGTTTGATGGTTGAAAGCGTATATTGGAACGTGGGACCCTCTCAGTCTGCCCCTATGGGGCAGCCAGCTCTCCCAAAGGGAGAGCCAAGGTCGCTTCGCTCCGTATTCCTTCGGAGAATGGTACCTTTTTCGTTATCTTCACTCTTCAATCTTCAATTTCCACTCTCTCCGGCAAATAACAAGCTTTCGCATTAACCAGCTGCTATAGTGGCTGCCGCGTATCTGAACAACGGACATAATACAGCCCCCGCACGCGTTTTTCACGGTGTGGGGGCTAAAATTATACGATGATCTCGGCGTGGCTGCCGCTCAATTTATCCTTTGTGACCACGATCTGCCGGTCGATGCGCTCCTTCAGGTCGGAAACGTGGGAGATGATGCCCACCAGACGGTTTCCCTCGGTGAGACTGACCAGTGCCTTCACCGCCTGATTCAGGGATTCCTCGTCCAGGGAGCCGAAGCCCTCGTCGACGAACATGGTGTCCAGCTTCACGCCGCCGGAGGAGGACTGGATCACATCGGACAGCCCCAGCGCCAGGGCCAGGGATGCCTTGAAGGACTCGCCGCCGGAGAGGGTGTTCACGCTGCGCTCGGTGCCGTTGTAGTGGTCGATGACGTCCAGCTCCAGACCGCTCTGGCTCTTGTTGTTGCCGGCCTCGGTGCGGCGCCTCAGCTGGTACTGGCCCCCGGTCATGGCGGTCAGGCGCAGATTGGCCCGGGCGATGATCCGGTCGAAGCAGGTCATCTGGACGTAGGTTTCCAGCATCACCTTTTCCTTGCCGGAGATGTTGCCGTTTGCGGTGTTGGACAGGCTGCGCACCCAGGCGTAGCGTTCTTCCAGACCGTCCAGCTCCTGCTGCCGCTTCCGGATGGAGGCAAGCGCCGGGGCGTTGGCGGCGATCCGGGCATCGGCGGCCTGCTTTTTTGCCATGTGCTGCTGCCGCAGGGTCTGGATTTCGGTCTGCCGCCGCTGCTCGGCTTCCCCGTCAATCTGGGGCGCGTCTTCCAACTGCCGCTTCAGCTGCTCCATGGCGGAATGCAGCCGGATGACGGCCTCTTTCCTGTCGGCGTGCTCCTTTTCGGCGTTTTCCAGCGCTGCTTTCAGACTGCCGAGCTGCTCCCGCTGGGCTGCCAGAGCACCTTGCGCCTCCTGCCGGGAGGGGTGGTGCAGCTGCGATGCCAGGGAAGCGATCTGCTCCTGTTTGGAGGTCAGGAGGGCACCCAGGGAGGAGAGCTTCTTTTCCAGCTCTCCAAGCTGCCGGGTCAGCGCCTCCACCTGCTGCTCCTGCCCGGGCAGTGCCTTTTCCGCCGCCTCCTTCCGGGCCAGATTTCGCCCGGCTTCCTCGGCCCGGGTTTCCAGCTCCCGGAGCTGCGCCGTCACCGCTTCCAGCCGGGCTTCGGCGTCTGCGGCATCCTCTCCCAGCCGGGCCTCCGTCTGGGTCAGCACGGACTGGGCCGCCGCCACCGACTGCCGGGAAAGCTGCAATCGGGCGCGGGCGGCTTCCAGACCGGACTGCAGGCCGGCAAGCTCGTTTTCCATGGCGGCGAGGGCATCCTCCGCCGCTTTTCTGCTGTCCCTGCTCAGCCCGGCTTTCTGCCGGGCGATCTGCTGTGTCAGCGCTTCCAGAGCGGCCTGCCGGGCGGAGCCTTGGGCTTCCAGCTGGGAGGCCTTCCCGGAGGCGGCGGCAAGCTGCTGCTCTTTTTCGGGGATGGCGGCGTCCAGAGCCTGCTTTCTCAGGATTCTGTCCTCCTGGGCTTGGATTTCACCATCCAGCGCCAGAAGCGTCTGCCGGTCTTCTTCCACGAGGGGGGCCATGTCCGTCTTCCCGGTGAGCCCCAGCTCCTGAAGCCTGGAGCGGATGTCGGCCTCCGCGGCCTCCTGCTTTGCCTTCAGCCCGGCGCAGACCTCGCTGGCTGTCTGGGCAGCCTCCCGGGCTTGCTCGGCGCGGCTTCTGGCCTCGTTCAGCTGAGCCTGGGTGGGGGCTTGCTCAGATTTGCAGGCGGGGTTGGGATGGTGAACCGCCCCGCAGACCCGGCAGGGAACGCCCTCGCGCAGCTCCTGGGCCAGAATGCCCGCCTGCTCCGCTAAGAATGCATCGCTGCATCGGTTGTAGAATTCCCGGGCAGCCTGGGCCGTTTCGGCGGCGGCCTGGAAAATGCGCTGCTTTTCCCTGAGCTTCGCCGTCAGTGCTTTCCAATTGGCGATGGCGTCCCGGGTCTGGCAGAGAAGCAGCTGATGGCGCTGTACTTCCTTCCTCCGGGCGATCAGCTGCTCCCGTTTTGCCGGGGCATCCAGCAGGGAAGACAGCTCCTGCTTCCAGATTTGCAATTGTTCTTCCAACCGGGAGGCCTTCTGCCGCTCGCTTTCCAGCGTTTGCACCGTCAGGCGGTACGCTTTTTCCGCATCCACGGCATCCGCCTGCTGCTTCAGCAGGGCGTCATAGGCGGGAAGCTCCGCTTTCAGCAGGGCGATCTGCTGCCGCAGTTCATCCATCTCCGGCTGGCGGCTGCTGCAGGCGGCGAAGGCCTCCTGGGCGTCCCGCTGCTCCTGCTGCAGCGCAAGAAGCTCCCGCTTCCGGGTGAGATAGGCGTCCAGGGTCTGCTGCCGCAGCTGGGTGTCCTTCTGCCGGGCTGCCAGCTTTGCCGCTTCCTCGCCGGCACCGGATAAGGCTGCCAGCTCCCGTTTTCTGTCCAGCAGGGCAGCCCTTTGCTCCTCCAGGGCAGACTGGGTTTCTTCCAGCGTTTTCTGCCCGGCGATCCGGTCTTCCTCCAGCGTTCGGGTTTCCGCTTTGCTCTGCTCCCACTGATCGTAGCGGGGCAGCTCGGCCTCCAGCAGGGTGATTTTCTGAGACAACGCCTCCTGTTGGGGCTTTTCTGCCTGACGGGTTTTCAGCGTTTCCTCTGCGGCTTCCAGCAGGGCGGCATTTTTCGTCAGCTTCCCCTCCAATTCTTCCAGAGACTGCTTTCGAGCGGCGGTTTCGGCGCATTTTTCCAGATTGGCGTGGATGGTCTTCAGGGCTTCGTCCAGCGCCTCGATGTCCTGCCCCAGGGCTTGGGAGATATCCCTGTCCCGGGCCAGCAGGTCGGAAATTCCCTCCGCGGCCTGGGAAGCCGGGATGCTCCCCGCCTTTGCCGCCTGCAATACAGGATAGCAGGGGTCGCTTTCTTCGCACTGGATGCCAGCGATGTACTGGTTCACGCTCTGCCGTGCTTCGGTGCAGCGATCCCGGAGGGTACCGGACTCCCGTTTCAGATCCTCCTGCAGGCGCTGATAGAGGTCGGTTTTGAAGATTTTCCGGAAGATCCGCTTCCGGTCCTCGGTGGGGGCCAGCAGCAGCTTGAGGAAATCCCCCTGGGCGATCATGGCAATCTGCAGAAACTGGTTCCGGTCGATGCCCATGATGTCCCGGATGGCGGCATCCACCTCCCGGGGCTTGCCCAGCACGGCGCCGTCGGGCATGGTCAGCTGGGCCTCCGCTTTCTGCATGGTGAAGCCCTCTCCCCGGGCCTTGGGGCGCTGATATTCCGGGCTTCGCCGCACCAGATAGGTCTTGTCCCGGTAGGCAAATTCCAGCTCCACAAAGGTGGAGGTGTCCGCAGCGGCGTACTTGGAGCGGAACATCCCCGCATCCCGGTAATCGCCGCTGGCCTCGCCGTAGAGGGCGAAGGTGATGGCGTCAAAAATCGTGGTCTTCCCCGCACCGGTGTCGCCGGTGATGAGGTACAGGCCCCTCTGCCCCAGCTTGTCCAGCGCCAGCGTGGTGCTCCCGGCGTAGGGGCCGAAGGCGGAAATCGTCAGGCGAATGGGTCTCATGGCTGGGCCTCCTTTGCTTTTTCCAGCAGCTCCTCCAGGAACACCAGCTGCTCCCGGCTCATGGGCCTGCCGTTCTGCAATTCATAAAACTCCGAGAACAGCTCCATGGGGGAGATGTTCTCCCGGATATCCGCCCCCGCCAGCTCCGGGTGGGCCTGGGTGCGGGAGTTGTCATAATCCAGCCTCAGCAGATTATGGTAAACCTGCCGCAGCTTGCCCAAGGCGTCCACGATGTCCTCCTCGTCCGTCAGGGTGGCATGGACGTAGTCAGACTGCCAGCTGGTTCCCGCATAGAAGGTGTTGTCCGTCAGCTCCCGGAAGGTGCCCTTCAGCTCCACCATCTCGTGCTTCGGCGTCAGGGGCACGGTGCGCACGGTCAGCGTCCCCTTTTCCCCCAGCTCCGCCACGGTGACGGACTTTTCATCCCTGGCCTCGGAGAAGGAGTATTTCAGCGGGGTGCCGCAGTAGCGGATGGCGGGACTGCCGCAGTTCTGGGGGGAATGGATGTGCCCCAGGGCCACATAGTCAAAGCCCTGGAAGACGGTGGCGTCCACATTGTCCACGCCGCCCACGGTGATCTCCTCGGATTCGCTGCGGCTGGCGCCCGTGACGAACTGGTGGGTGATCAGCACGTTGCGCTGCTGAAAATCCGGCTGCATCTGCCCGATGGCCACGCCAATGGCATCGGTGTAGGTGTTGATGGGCTCCTCCTGGAAGAAGCGGCGAACATGCATGGGCTTGACAAAGGGGAGCATATAGATGTGCACCGGGCCAAAATCATCGGTCAGGGTAATGGGTCGGATGCTGCCGTCGTACACCGGGCTCAGGTGAATGCCGCTGGCATCCATCAGCCGGGAGCCGAAGGCGATGCGCTCCGGCGAATCGTGGTTGCCGCTGATGGCGAAGACCTGCAGCCGCCGCTGGGCAAGACGCACCAGAAAATCGTCAAACAGGGCAGTGGCCTCGGCGGTGGGCACGGCCTTGTCGTAGATGTCCCCCGCCAGAATCACGCAGTCCGGGGCTTCCTCGTCGATGATTGCCAGAATTTTCGTGAGGATGTCCCGCTGGTCCTCGATCATGGAAATGTCATGGACCCGCTTTCCCAGATGCAGGTCGGAAAGATGGATGAATTTCATACCCGGCTCCCTCCCCCGAGCAGCAGCCCCAGCAGCCGGTCGTCGGTGAAGGCGGGGCAGGTGTAGGCGGCGTCCAGAATGGCGTCCACGTTGTCGGCGTCGTTTTCGATCTCCTTGGAGAAAAGCTGGGCCGTCTCCGGGAAGCTGCCCTCCAGCAGCCCCACCAGCAGGCAGGAGATCACGATGAATTTCACCCGGCACACCAGGTCATAGTCGGAGACCGCCTGGAGCCAGTACCGCCCAATGAGATACCGCGCCAGGGCATTGGTCTGCGGCTCCAGATGAAGCGCCCGTGGATGATCCAGCATGGCTTTCCAGGTTTCGGTGAGGATCTCCAGCTCCCGGAAAAATTGCAGGAACGCCTCCGTATCTCCGGGCTTTGCCAGAGCTTCGGCGGTTTCCAGGTTGGAAACAGGGTCAAAGAGTTCTGCCTGCCCGCCGTCCAGCTGCTCCTGGGCCTGATAGCCGTAGAGCAGCAGAAGGGTGAGGGCCTCCCGGGGGCTGCGGTCTTCCAGAAGCTGCCAGGCGGTCTCCCGGGTTTCCTTCAGGACCTCCATGGCTTCTGCGTCATAGTCCCCCTGTCCCTCGTCTGCGCACACCTGGGTGACCATGCTGTGGTCAGCGCCGAGGATCAGCCTTGCCGCCTCCGGGCAGCTCAGCTCCAGCCCCAGCTCCACAAAATCGCCGTAGTCGTGGCGCAGTCTGGGAAACTCCCGGCAGACATGGCACAGGGCCTGCTCCCCCAGCTCCGCCTGGATGCGGCACAGACCGTCGCCGCGCCACATGGGGCAGCGTCCGTCCACGATGGTCATGACGGTTTTCCCGTCTTCCTGGCGCAGCACCTGCCGCAGCCGGTCCCCCAGCTCGCCGGGAAGCTGCCGGTAGTAAGCCGCAGACGCCGCATCCACCTGCACGTCCCATTCCTTGCAGCAGCTGTCGGGACAGGCTGACGCGATGCAGCGGAAAGCATCATAATATCCGGGTTTTGTGATTGTCATATACTTTCTCCCCAAAAGAATACTTGATCGATAAAAGCTGCAATTTGGCGCACAGCGCCCTTGGCTCTCCCTTTGGGAGAGCTGTCAGCCGAACAGGCTGACTGAG
>CALYTP010000074.1:0-8869 GCA_945486915.1 uncultured Clostridia bacterium
GTTCCCTGCCGATGAGCAGCGCCGGGATCATGGCAGAATCCTCCCCAGATCGCCCTTATGAAAGCCGCAGGCGTTGGCCTCGTCATAGTCCAGGTGGGCGTAGGGCGCAAAGCGCTCACTGACCCGGATCGTCACATCCTCAAAGGTCACGGGGCGGGATGTCAGCGTTTTGAGCCTGACAACCTGCCTGTCCTTCACCCCGAAGGCGGCGGCTGCCTCCGGGGTCAGATGGATATGCCGCTTGGCAGCGATGACCCCGGAATCCAGGGTGATTTTCCCATGGCTTCCCACCAGCACCGCGCCGGGGCTTCCCTTCGTATCCCCCGAAAGCCGCACCGGGGCACCGATTCCCAGAGTTCTGGCATCCGTCAGGGAAACCTCCACCTGGGACTCCGGTCGTTCCGGCCCCAGAACCGCCACGTCCCGGAATTCCCCCTTGGGACCCAACACCGTCACCCGCTCCTTGGCCAGATACTGCCCCGGCTGGGACAATGGCCGCTGGGGTGTCAGACTGTGGCCGAAAAGGGTGATTGCCTGGGCCTTCGTCACATGCACATGCCGCCCGGAGGCCTCCAGCTCCACAAACAGCCGCTGCGCCACGGCCTGTACCAGAGATTCCACATCCATCTTCCTGACCTCCTGTTATCCCAGCCGCTCCAGAATCTTCCGGGTCAGCAGCTCCACCAGCTCCGGGTTGACTGTGGGCGTATCCTGCTTTTTCTCCTCGTCCATGCCCCAGGCCACCCGCCGGATGTTGATGAGATCCATGGGGGAAATGTTGTTGGAGGAGGAGCTGCCGCCCACCGCACCGCAGCCCAGGGTCAGCGCTGGGAACAGCGAGGTTTCCGCGCCGATGCCGCCCAGCGCCGCAGGGACGTTCACCAGGAACCGGGACACCGGGATCTTCAGAGCAAAGCGGCGGATCACCGCTTCCTCCTCCGCATGGATGGCAAAGGTGTGGCCGCTGCCCTCGTGGGTCAGCACCTCCACCGCTTTGTTCAGCACGGCTTCCTCGCTGTCCATAACGAAAAATGCCAGCACCGGGCAGAGCTTTTCCATGGAATAGGGCCGGGTTGGCCCTGCCTCCTGCTCCCTGGCCACCAGAACCTTCGTCCCGGAGGGCACGGAAAAGCCCGCCATTTTCGCAAGGGTCATGGCGGATTTGCCCACCACCTCCGGGTTCAGCGTCCCGTTGGGTCGGAACAGATGCCTGGCAAGGCTGCCTGCCTGGTCGCTGTCCATGAAGAAGAAGCCCTGTTTTTCCGCCTCCCGCCGAACGGTATCCGCCATATCCTTTTCCACGATGATGCTCTGCTCCGAGGCGCACACCGTACCGTTGTCAAAGGACTTGGACTGGGCAATGCACCGGACGGCCTTGGCCACATCCGCGGAATGGTGGATATAGGCCGGGCCGTTGCCTGCGCCCACGCCGATGGCGGGCTTGCCGGAGGAATAGGCCGCCTTCACCATGCCGGGGCCGCCGGTGGCCAGGATCAGCCTTGTCTCCGGGGCGGACATCAGCTCCTGACAGCCGGGCAAAGCGGGAATCGACAGGCACAGAACGCTGCCTTTGGGTGCTCCCGCCGCCTCCGCCGCCTTCGCCACCAGCTCCGCCGCTCTGCGGGTGCAGGCGATGGCCTTGGGATGGGGCGAAAAGACGATGCTGCAGCCTGCCTTCAGGGCGATGATGGCCTTGTAGCAGACCGTGGAGGTGGGATTGGTGCTGGGGACGATGGCCGCAATGACCCCCACGGGCACGCCGATCTCCCAGAGCTTCTTCTCCGGGTATTCCGCCAGTACCCCCACGGTCTTCATGCCCCGGACGGCCTGCCGCACCCGGTGGGAGGCAAAGAGGTTTTTCGCGGTCTTGTCCCGGACGTTGCCGAAGCCGGTCTCCTGCACCGCCATCTCCGCCAGGGATTCCGCCTCCTTCGCAAAGGCCTCCCCCACGGCCTCCACAATTGTATCCAGCTTCTCCTGGGGGAAGCCTGCCAGGATTCTCTGGGCGGCTTGAGCCTGTTTTGCCAGCTGCCGCGCCTCCTGCCGGGCCTGTAAATCCTGATCCAGTTCCATAGTTGTTTCCTTTCCTGTTTAGAACAGCAGACTGGAGCCGTCCCCGGCTTTGGCGGTCAGGTGCCCGTTCTCCACGAAGCCCATTTTCTCCAGCCAGCGCTGGAACGCGGGGATGGCGGTCTTGCCGGTGATCTCCCGCAGGGCGGCGGTCTCCCGGAAGCCGGTGGTCTGATAGTTCAGCATGATGTCGTCGCCGTGGGGGATGCCCATGAAATAGTTGCACCCCGCCAGGGTCAGCAGGCTGGCCAGATTCTCAATGTCATTCTGGTCGGCCTTCATATGGTTGGTGTAGCAGCAGTCGCAGCCCATGGGTATTCCGGTGAGCTTGCCCATAAAGTGGTCCTCCAGCCCCGCCCGGGTGACCTGACGGGCATCATAGAGGTATTCCGGGCCGATGAAGCCCACCACCGTGTTCACCAGGAAGGGCTGGAAGCGTTTGGCAAAGCCATAGCACCGGGCTTCCATGGTCACCTGGTCGGTGTCAAAATGGGCATTGGAGGAAAGCTCGCTGCCCTGCCCGGTCTCGAAATACATGACGTTGGGGCCTTCGGCGGTTCCCTCCTTCAGCAGAAGCTGCCTTGCCTCCTCCAGGGTTTCGCCGCTGAAGCCGAAGGCCTCGTTGCCCTTCTGGCTGCCGGCAATGGACTGGAAGATCAGGTCGCAGGGCGCGCCCTTTCGCACCGCCTTCATCTGCGCCGTCACATGGGCCAGGACGCAGATCTGGGTGGGAATCTGCCAGTGCTCCTTGATCTCCTGGAACCGGCGCAGCACCCTGCCCACCTGTTCGGGAGAATCCGTCACCGGATTCAGGCCGATGACCGCGTCCCCCGCGCCGAAGGAGAGGCCCTCCAGGGTGGAGGCGGTGATGCCGTCGGGGTCATCGGTGGTGTGGTTGGGCTGGAGGCGGCAGCTGAGGGTGCCGGGAAGGCCGATGGTGGTGTTGCAGTGGGCGGTGACGGTAATTTTGTTGGCCGCGTAGATGAGATCCAGATTGCCCATCAGCTTGCACACCGCCGCCACCATCTCCGCTGTCAGCCCCCGGCTGATGCGGCGGATATCCGCCCCGGTGGTGGTCTCCGCCAGGAGCCATTCCCGGAATTCCGCCACCGTCCAGCCCCGGATTTTCTGATAGACAGCCTCATTCACATCGTCCTGGATGATCCGGGTCACTTCGTCGCGCTCGTAGGGCACCGCCGGGTTCTCCCGCAGTTCCCCCAGGGTCAGGGCGGACAGCACCACCTTGGCGGCAATCCGCTCCTGGGCCGTTTCCGCTGCCAGACCCGCCAGCTTATCGCCGGTCTTCTCCTCGTTGGCCTTGGCCAGCACCTGCTTGATGTCCCGGAAGACATATGTTTTCCCCAAAAGGGTGGTTTTCAGCTTCATGTGTTTCCTTCTTCCCTAGTTCAACAATTTCTTCTGCCGGATCATCAGAAGATACAGTGCGCTGCTCAGGCGGTTCATGGCCCGCAGCAGGTCGGGGCGGGTCATGCGGCCGTCCCGGTCGGTGAATGCCGCCGCTGCCGCCAGCTCCGCCTCTCTTGCAGCACAGCGGGCGCGGTTTAAGCGGGCGATTTTCTGTCCGTCCGAGGCATCCGGCATGAAATGGGGCTGGTGGTAGAATTCCTGGGGAAAATGGCTGTGCTGCCGAAGCTCCTGCTCCGTCAGGCCCAGCAGCCTGCCCTCCTGCACCGGCTCCCCCAGCACCTCGCAGCGCAGGAGATTCCGGGCAAAGGTCAGAATTTCTCCCAGCTCCCGGTCCAGATCGGGCGCCGCCAGCCGGGCCAGAATCAATTCTGCCTCCAGGGTGTCCATTTTCCCCCGGAAGACGATCCGCGGATGGGTTTTCGGCACCAAAGTCTGACCGTCCAGATGGGTCATATGCTCCGGCTTTTCCTCCAGATAGCCCCCGCCCAGCAGGGCATAGCGTTCCGGCCTGGCTTCCGACGCCGGGAGGATCTCAATGCGCTCCCGGCGAAGAAAATCCCGCGCCCCGGCGGTGAGGCAGTCGTTTTTGCCCAGGATAAAGATGCGTCTGCCGTCCCGGTTGCGGATGTTATCCCGGACAGTTTCCTCGGTGAAGAGCATTTACTGCTTCCCGCCGGGCTGAGCCGGTCTGCCCTTGGGCAGAATGTTGTCCACCTCCACGTGGGGACGGGCAATGACATGGACGGAGATCAGCTCCCCCACCTTTTCCGCCGCTGCCGCACCGGCATCCGTGGCAGCTTTCACGGCGCCTACGTCCCCACGAACCATCACGGTAACGAGGCCGCCGCCCACCTGCTCCTTGCCGATGAGCTGGACATTGGCGGATTTCACCATGGCGTCCGCCGCCTCAATTGCCCCCACAAGGCCCTTCGTTTCGATCATTCCCAAAGCGTTCAAGTCCATATTCCCTGTTCCTTTCATTTGATAATACTACGCACCATCCGCTGCACGGTTAGCAGGGGGTTGCAACGAAAAATTGTAATTTGTAGATGAGTTGAATGGGATTTGGTAACGGATGGCGCGCACCAAGGCTCCCTCTGGGAGGGAGCTGTCAGCCAAAGGCTGACTGAGGGAGAGAGCCCCGGTTCTTTTGATGCGTAACGAGGGAAGCGCTGGTGGTCGACCAACGCTCTCTCCTTCAGTCCGCTTCGCGGCCAGCTCCCTCCCAGAGGGAGCCTTTGGTGCACCCCGCCAAATTACAATTTATCGATATGACACACGACTACAATGGCTGTGCTGCCACCTCGGCTACCTTTTCCCGGAAGGCGACGCAGGCGGCTTCGCAGGCGGACTGGGTGCCGGACAGCAGGCCACCGCCGAAATTGGTCTCGCTGGGCGGCGCGTAGAGTTTACATAATCTTACATCCGCTGCCTTCAGCGCCGCGTCCATGGCATACATCCCCTCCAGCGGCGGGGCAATCAGATAGGCAATGGCCGAGCCCAGAGGCACCTGCGCCTCCTTTGCCAGAAAAGAACCCACGCTGCTGACGGTGTGGGCCAGGAACGGAACGCCCCCCGTTTCCTCAAAGCCCACCCGCTGCAGCGCCGCCAGGGCCGCATCCATACCGCTGCGGACGGCGCCGGGGGTCTGCCCCGCCAGAATGCCGATGACCTCACCGGCATTGGGGGTGGAGGCATTGGCAGCGCCGGCATAGAAGCTCCTGCCGTAGCTGACCTCCACATCCGCCGCCTTGGTGGCAGCATCCAATGCGATATAGGTGGCATCGTCACAGTCTGTGGTCAGCATACCCAGGGACGAATATCCCTCCGGTGCCCCCAGCGCCCTGCACAATGCAGGGGAAGCGCCGGCAAGATACCGCACCGCCAGAACCCTGACCGGAATCATGCCCCTTCCTCCAGATGCAGCCCCACGCCGGAGACCTGCTTTCTGAGGATGGTCTCCAGCAGACCGGCAATATGGGCACCAGCCTCCACGGCCGGGGTTCCCTGGGCATGGATGTTGCTGACCACCGTTCTTGCCGACTCCAGCACCCCGGTGTGGGGCCGGTAGGTGATATAGGCGGACATGCTCTTATCCGTCACCAGTCCCGGACGCTCGCCCACCAGCACGCACACCACCTCACAGCCGGTGATATCCCCCACAGCATCCCCTGCGCCCACCCGGCAGTACCGGACAAAGATAGGCTTTCCCGTCTCGATGCCGCGAAGCTTCAGGCCGTCCCGGATGGCGGCGGTGCAGTCCATGGCGTTTTCCAGAATCGCCGCCGAGGAAAGGCCGTCGCCGATGACGATCTGTACCCTTGGCTTGCCGGGAACTGCCTGACGGATCTTTTGGCTGTTCTCCTCGTCGAAGCAGCGGCCCAGATCCGGGCGGGTCAGATATTCGTCCTTGTCATGGCACCGGGTCTGCACCTCCACCATGCCGTGACTTTCGGCAAAGTCCTCCGGAACCTGGGAAAATACCGTATCCTGGGCCGCCGCATGATCCGCCCGGAACCGGAGCATGGTCAACGTTTTATATCTGGCTCCTGCCTTTCCGCAGCCCAGGCGGGCGGGTGTGCGCTCCTTCAGATGCCGGAATTTTCCGCCGTCCGCCGGGTTTTCCACCAGGTACAGCTTCCGCAGGTTCAGCGCCGTCACATCCGGCACGAAATCGCCGTCGGAATACCCTGTATCCCGCTGCACCGGCTGGGGCGCCGTGGGACGGTAATCCCCGGCCTTCACCATGGGCTCCATCCCCGCAAGAATCTCCGCCACCATGGCGGAAAGCTCCTCTTTGTTCATGATACTCTCCTTTTCGTTGGGGTGCTCTGCAGGATCAAAGTCTTCACCACCACGGGAAACGCCGGGCCCACCGGGGCGCCCACGTCCAGATAGCTGCCGTCTGTGACCTTGATGCGGTCGATGCAGAGAATCTCGGCATCCTCACCCAGCCGCAGAGCCAGCGCCTGCCCCAGAGCCTTTGCCATATCCTGCTCGATGCACAGGTAGATTGGCCCCGTCAGCTCCCGGGCCAGCCTGTCCGCCATGGCCGCCACCTCTGCGTACTTTGGCGAAGGACTTCCGGGCAGTGCCAGAAAGGCATTGCCCTCCTGCATGGCGCGCTCCGATTCCCGGGTGATCACCGGGACGTTCTTCAGCGGCAAACCCACATTCTGGCAGAACACCGTGCTGCCGGACAGCTGGGCGCTGTGGCACCCGGCGCCGATGACGGTGGCCCGGATGGTTTGCTGCCCCAGGATATACTTGCCTGCGCACAGGCGGCTTTCCCGGATGGCCTTCCCCAGCAGCGGCCCCAGATCCCCGTATTCCAGCCAGGGCACCTCCGCCTCGATGCAGTCCGCCACGCCGCCGGAGAAGGACAGGGTCACAGTTTCCCCCGGCTGGTGCAGAGGAAGGGCGTGCATCGCCTCCTGGGTCGTCAGCTTTTCCAGCAATGCATCCGCACTGCGCAGCCCTGCCGCCATTTCCATGACCTGCGCCAGCAGCTTTGTCAGCTCCCATGCCTGCTGCTTTGTCAGTATCTGCCCCACTTTTCCGTGAAAAATTCCATCCAGAACCGGAGAAATATAGGTGATCTCCCCGTTTCTACCCAGCTTTACCAATCTTCCGCCCACATTGAGGCATCCGGTGGCGGTTACCGCACCGGAGCGGATCAGCGCCAGATTGCAGGTTCCGCCGCCGATGTCCATGTGCAGCACCGATTCCCCGGTTTCTTCGCTGTAGGCAACGGCTCCCGCACCCCGGGCGGCCAGCACGCTCTCGAGGTCCGGCCCCGCCGCCGCCACCACGAAGTCCCCTGCCATGTCCGACAGCGCCTCCATGACGGCGGCGGCGTTTTCCTTTCGGCTGGTCTCCCCCGTGACGATCACCGCCCCGGTGTCCACATCCTCCCGCCGGATTCCGGCGCTGTGGTATTCCCGCTCCACAAGCTCCCGCAGGGCAGCGGCATCCATCCGTTTTTCCTCCAGCAAGGGGGTGAAATACACCGGGCTTTGATACAGGATCTCCCGCTCCGATATTTCCAGCTCCGGCACGGCAAAGGAGGAGGCCCGGTTCTGAATCCGCAGCCGGGACACCACCATCTGGGTGGAGGTGGTGCCCACGTCCAGGCCCACGCTGAGAAGCGAATCAGCCATGGCCCGCCGCCTCCTCCAGAACCCTGCGGATCAGGAAATCCTCCGCCTTCATGGGGTTGGTTTCGCAGCAGGGGTCCTCCAGCACCGCCTCCACAATCCTCGTCATGTTCTCCCGCAGCTCCCTTACGGGGATGCCCGCCTGGGTCAATGTCTGGGGCAGCCCCAGCTCCCGCCGCAGACGCAGAAGTCCGTTTTTCAGATTCCGCAGTGCCACCGCATCGACGCTGCCGGACATACCGGCGTACCGCGCCAGCTCTGCGTAGCGTTTTCCCGCCGCAGATGCGTTGCAGTCGATCACCGCCGGGAGCAGCACCGCGTTCAGCCGCCCGTGGGGCACATGGAACATGCCGCCCAGGCTGTGGGAGATGGCATGGCAGAGGCCAAGACCGGACTGGGAAAACGCGATGCCCGCCATGGTGGAGGCGATATGCACCCGAAGCCGCACCTCCTGCTGCCCGGCATAGGAGGCAGGCAGCGCCGCAAAGGCCACCCGGAAGCTCTCCCTGGCATAGAGGTCGGAGAACATCCCGGCATTGGTTGCCGTGTAGGCCTCCACCGCATGGGTCAGCACATCAAAGCCCGCATCGGCAATGAGGCTCTTGGGAAGCTCCGCCAGCAGGTCGCTGTCCAGAATGGCCGCGGCGGGCAGCAGCTTTTTATCCACCAGCGGATGCTTGGTCCTGCCATGGGTCAGGATGGCGAAATCCGTGACCTCAGAGCCGGAGCCGGAGGTGGTGGGAATCGCCGCCAGCGGAAAGCTTCCCTGGGAAAAATAGGCCATGGCCTTGGCACAGTCCATGGCGCTGCCGCCGCCCAGGGCGATGAGAAGATCCGGCTCAAAAGCTTTCAGCCTTGCCGTCCCCTCCGCCGCCAGCACCACCGACGGGTCCGGCTGCACCCCGTCAAAAATTTCCACCTGCTCCGCCTTCGTCAGCTTCGCGATCCGCCGGGCCGTGCCGTTTTTCTGAAAAAAGGGATCCGTCACCACAAAGACTCGTTTTGCGCCGAAGCTTTCCAGCGCCGCCACCGCCCCGGCTCCGGCGATGATTTTCGTCGGTAAAGAAAATTCCTCCATTTGACCACCTGCCTTTTCAGCAGTATTGTGTCCGGTTCTCCGGAAATCATGTATGATTTTTACAGCCATTGCAAAAAAGAAAAATTGTAATTTGGCGGCGTCGTTTCTTCGGAGCGAAGCGACCTTGGCTCTCCCT
>CALYTP010000075.1:0-8807 GCA_945486915.1 uncultured Clostridia bacterium
CCTTGAATTTCCGGGCCAGGTCGGCGCCCAGCTGCACATGGCTGCCCTCCACCTCATGGTCGATGGACTTGCCCAGGTCATGCAGCAAGCCTGCCCGCTTGGCCATGGCCACGTCCACGCCCAGCTCGGCGGCCATGAGGCCGGCGATGTGGGCCACCTCGATGGAGTGGTTCAGCACATTCTGGCCGTAGGAGGTGCGGTACTTCTGGCGGCCCAGGATCTTGATGAGCTCGGGGTTCAGGTTGTGGACGCCGGTCTCGTAGCAGGCGCGCTCGCCCTCCTCGCGGATGGTGCGGTCCACTTCCTTCCGGGCCTTTTCCACCATGTCCTCGATGCGGGTGGGGTGGATGCGGCCGTCCACAATGAGCTTCTCCAGCGCCAGCCTTGCCACCTCCCGGCGCACTGGGTCGAAGGAGCTGACGGTGATGGCTTCGGGGGTGTCGTCGATGATGAGATCGACGCCGGTGATGGTCTCCAGGGTGCGGATGTTCCGGCCTTCGCGGCCGATGATGCGGCCCTTCATCTCGTCGTTGGGCAGGGCCACGACGGACACGGTGGTTTCGGCGGCGTGATCGGCGGCGCAGCGCTGGATGGCTGTGGCGATGATCTCCCGGCCCTTTTCTTCTGCCTCGTCCTTCAGCTGCTGCTCGATCTCCTTGATCTTCATGGCGGCGTCATGACGGACGTCCTGCTCGATGGACTCCAGCAGGAACTGCCTTGCCTGCTCCTGGGTCAGACCGGAGATCTGCTCCAGGGTAGCCAGCTGCTGATCGCGGATCTGGTCGGCCTGGGCCTGGGTCTGGGCCACGGCGGCCAGCTTCTTGCTCAGCTCTTCTTCCTTGCGTTCAAAGGATTCGGTCTTCTTGTCGAGGGTTGCTTCTTTCTGTTCCAGTCGGCGCTCCTGCTTGGTCAGTTCCGCGCGGCGCTCCTTGACTTCGCGTTCGTGTTCTGTGCGAGATTTATGGATTTCATCCTTGGCTTCCAGCAGCATTTCCTTTTTGCGGTTTTCGCCGTTGCGGATGGCCTCGTTGATCAGGCGGGTGGCTTCCGCCTCCGCGGAGCCGATCTCCCGCTCCGCAACCTTCTTGCGGTACAGGAAGCCCAGGGCAAAACCAACGCCGATGCCGATGGCAATGGCCAGGATGGTAATCAGATAATGGTACCATTCCATAATTCTTGCAGCACACCTCCTTCCAAAAATTTGATTGGCTGGGCGTGTGCGTCGATCCCCATGTGAAATTGTGCGCAAAAGCGCCGCCGGGGCCGTGATACCCGGCAAAGCTCATTCAGCATAAAAAACGCCACGAGGCGGTAAACGCAAACCCGGCCAATTGCCGGTTCTAAATGAAATACAAAACCCGCAGATGATACAGCGGGTCAGTGTATACCATACCAAAGTTATTTTAAAGGCACGGAATAAAAAAGTCAAGGGAAATATGAAGAACCGGCATCAAAACTTTGACGAATTTGTGAATCTTACCCAGTTCCACCCGCCAAAACCCCCAGCCGGACACACAGCGGTTGACAACCCGTCC
Source organism: uncultured Clostridia bacterium (assembly GCA_945486915.1). Taxonomy (GTDB): domain Bacteria; phylum Bacillota; class Clostridia; order Oscillospirales; family Oscillospiraceae; genus Faecousia. Next base: position 1,536 of record CALYTP010000075.1, read on the forward strand.
GCCGGATGCTAAAATAACAGGGTATGCGGGCATGGTGGAATTGGTAGACTCGGTGGATTTAGGTTCCACTGCGTAAGCGTGCAGGTTCGAGTCCTGTTGCCCGCACCAAATAAAAAAGGCACCCAAAGGGTGTCTTTTTTATTTGGTAAGAGGCACGGGACTCGAACCCATCTGAATGCGACACTCCGGTGGAGTGTCGCTGACCGCCGGCTGGACGGCGGTCACACCTTAGTGAAATCGAGTCTGCGTTGCCCGCACCATATCAGCACGATGGTTTTGATACAAAACCATCGTGCTTTTTTCTATATTGGTTGATATTTACACAGCAATTTGATACAATCTATTCGACAAACTTGAATTTGACGAGGTGATATGTTGGAACGCAATTTCTTATGGGAAAAGAATGGATTTATGATACGATTAGCAAAAAAAGAAGATGCCGAAGAGTACTATGCCCAGAACTTCTGTCCACTCGATAAGGATGTGGTACGATTTACAGGATGTAAAGAAGAATTTTCAAAGGAAGAAGTAATTTCTTTCTTTTACAAATCTATTAATGAAGATAGTAGATATTTCTTTTTAATCATCGCACCTGATGGCCGTATCGTTGGAGAAACTATCATTAATGAAATTGATTGGCGCTTACGGTGTGCCAATTTCCGCATAGCAATTTTTCACCCTTTAGAACGAGAACAAGGCATCGGTAGTTGGGCAACGGAAGTTACTTGCGATTTTGCATTTCAGGAATTAAAACTACACCGTTTGGAATTGGATGTATATTCGTTTAATCCTCGTGCGGAAAAAGTATATTCTAAAGCTGGGTTCAGAAAAGAGGGACTTCGGCGAGATGCCATCATGGATGGAGAAAAATATGCTGATGTTATTATAATGGCAATGTTGGAAGATGATTGGAAGAAACGAAAAGTTTTCATTGACCAATTCTAATTTGACAAACAGATCAGCATAGTTTCAGTCCCAAAAGAAAGTTTCACTTCCCACTTAATAGTTTCTTTTTTTGAGTGAAACCAAATGAAACCTTTTGAAACCGTAGCATGATTATCAAACTAATTCAAATAAAAAAGGCACCCACGGAGGCAATGCCGCCCAGCTGTTATTGCAGCGGCATTACCCTTCGGGGGTGCTTTCCGGTTTGTGCTTATCGGGTTAACGCAGCAAATTGTAATTTGGCAGGGCAAATTACCACCCAGCCAATGTAGGGGAGGATATCATCCTCCCGCGCAGTGTAAGCTCTCAAAAGGCAATCACGTTGGGCGAATTCGTACCTATGTCCAACATTTTCCCATTCAACCGAACACTCAGAAATCGAAACCTGGCGGGAGGCTAATAGCCTCCCCTACAGTGGCCTGAGGAAAAATCTGCTCGCCAAATTACAATTTGTCGCAATGCTGAGTCAAACCGATATGCACATTCCGGTTTATGAAAGAACGATATAATACATGAAGAACGCGTTGGCGAAGCCCAGCAGGATGCCGGCCAGGACCTGCAGGGGGGTGTGGCCCACCAGCTCCTTGAGCTTGATGTTCTGCAGCTCCTTGTCGGCGATGGTGAAGGACTTGAGAACCTCGTTGAGCAGCATGGCCTGCTTTCCGGTCTCCTGCCGCACGCCCATGGCGTCATGGCAGACGATGGCCGCCAGGATGGCGGCGATGGCAAACTGGTAGCTGCCGGTGCCGTGGCGCAGCGCCATGAACACCGCCAGGGAGGTCACCGTGGCGCTGTGTCCGCTGGGCATACCGCCGTCGCCGAAAAGACGCTCCAGGCTGAGCTTTTTCTGAAACGCCCCGTTGATGAGCACCTTCAGCACCTGCGCAATGGCCCAGGAGGAAACCGCGGTGATGAGATACGGGTTCGTGAGAAAGTCGAAGATCCATTCCATAAGTGTTTCAGCGCTCCTTTCTGCTTGATTCTACCACATTTTTGCCCCCGCGTAAAGGAAAATCTGCTGTTGGGGAGGCTTGGTACGCGGGGCTGGCAAGTTACGGAGCGAAGCGACCTTGGCTCTCCCTTTGGGAGAGCTGGCTGCCCCGAAAGGGGCAGACTGAGAGGGTCCCACGTTCCAATAGGCGCTGCCCAACCATCCAACGGAGTACCCTCTCAGTCAGCCTGACCGGCTGACAGCTCTCCCAAAGGGAGAGCCAAGGGCGCTGTAAGCGCCAAATTTGCGTTGCTGCACAGACGATCAAAACCCGCTGCTTTTTGGGCAGCGGGTTTTGGAATGTGGAATGCTTTTACACGCCGGAGTATGCGGAGAAGCCGCCGTCGATGGGCAGGCAGATGCCGGTGATGAAGCCGGCGGCGTCGTTGTTCAGCAGGAACAGCACGGAGCCCACCAGATCCTTCTCGCTGTCGCCGAAGCGGCCCATGGGGGTGTTGTCCAGGATGCGCTTGGTGCGGGCAGTGGGGGTGCCGTCGTCGTTGTACAGGAGCTTATTGTTCTGCTCGGAGGCGAAGAAGCCGGGGGCGATGGCGTTGACCCGGATGCCCACCTTGGAGAAGTGGACAGCCAGCCACTGGGTGAAGTTGGTGACGGCTGCCTTGGAGGAGGAGTAGGCGGGGATCTTGGTCAGGGGCAGGTAGGCGTTCATGCTGGAGATGTTCAGGATGTTGCAGCCTTCCCTGCCCACCATCTGCCGGGCAAAGGCCTGGGTGGGCAGAAGCGTTCCCACCCAGTTCAGGTTGAACACGTTCTGCACGCTGTTCTCGTCCAGGTCAAAGAAGGTGACGGTATCGGAGTCCAGATCCTCCATCTCGAAGAATTCCTTGTCGGTGTTGGCCTTGGCGTTGTTGCCGCCGGCGCCGTTGATGAGGATGTCGCAGGGGCCCAGGTCCGCCATGACCTGCTCGGCCACGGCGAAGCAGTTGTCCTTGCTCAGCACGTTGCAGGCATAGCCCTTGGCCACACCGCCCTCGGCGGCGATCTTGTCGGCGACCTCGTTGAGCTTGCTCAGGTTCCGTCCCAGCAGAGCCACCTTGGCGCCGGCTCTTGCCAGAGCCATGGCGAAAATGGAGCACAGGGTGCCGCTGGCGCCGGTGACCACGGCCACCTTTCCGGTCAGATCGGTTTCAATGACGTTTTTCATAATTTTTCGCTTCCTTTTCAGATTTCGACGCCCACATCTTCGGCGGTCTGCCACTTCTGCATGGCCTGTTCCATGGTTAGCCCATCGGCGATGCCCTTCTTGCGGGCGGCGTTGACGGCCTGGATTTCCTTCATCTTGGCGCCGGTGAGGCTGTAGCCCTTCATGGCCCACAGGGTCGCGGCCCAGGCGATCATGGGGATCACGCAGAACATGACGATGATGGCCACCTTGATGCCGCCGGAGTAAGGCGTGCTGTCGGTGGGCAGATCCTGCAGTCCGGCGCAGATCAGGAAGATGAAGGCAACCAGCGTCTGGGCAAGGGAGGACACCAGCTTGTCAACCAGGGAGAACAAAGTGCCCATGATGCCGGGGATGTACTTGCCGGAGCGGTAGGTCTCATAGTCGGAGCAGTCGGCCACCATGGGGATGGGCATATCGGCCGTTGCGTAGTAGGCGCCGTAGCCGATGCCGAAGCAGAGAATGAAGGCCACGGTGTACAGGTTGATGGCGCCGCCGCCGTTGAAGGGGAAGGACAGCATGGTGGCGGGGTTATTCACATTGGAGATCAGCAGCAGGACCAGCACGCCCACATAGCAGCCCAGGGCCACGGAGACGTAACGTACCAGGGAGGCCTTCTGGCCCAGCTTCTGGGAGGTGTTGACGGACAGCAGGAAGAAGGGCACGGCGAAGACGTAGCCCAGGATCATCATGGGCAGGTACAGGCTGTCGTAGTTGCCCATCATGATGCCGTACAGCGCCAGCAGCACGGTGGTGTTGGTGGCGATGGCCAGAGCCAGCTTGCAGCCCGCGCCGGCGACCATCAGCCGCTGCATGGGCTTGTTGTTTTTGATGATTTCCACATACTCGGAGACCTTGACCTTCTCCTGCTTGGCGCCGCCGATGCCGTAGAACTCGGGGCGGTCCTTCTCGGCGATGCCGATGATGGCGAGGATGGTGAGCAGCACGGAGACCACGATGCCCACGGGGGTGATGACCCGGTACAGCTCGGGACGGGCATAGCCGGACTGAATCAGCACACCGGCCTCGTCATACACATTGTAGGCGTTCTTGATCAGGGGGATCAGGAACTGCATCACGCCCATGCCCAGCATGGAGCCGATGGTGTTGAAGATGGTGAACAGGGGACGCTGCTTGGGGTCGTTGGTGAGCACGGTCTGACCGGCGCGGGTGCAGCTGGTCTGGAAGGTGTAGCCGATGACCCAGACGAAGTAGACCACGGTGAAGGCCACGTAGCGCAGCCACATTATGGTGGCGGGGATCAGGGGCAGCAGGATGTACAGGCACACCACGCTGATGGCCATAATCACCGAGCCGATGACCATAAACGGACGGAATTTGCCGAAGCGGGTGCTGGTGCGGTCCATCAGGGCGCCGATGATGGGGTCGGTGATGGCGTCGCAGACACGCATGGCGGTGACCATGATGGATGCGAAGATGCCCAGGGACAGAACGCTGGAGCCGAACTGCGCCACATAGGACAGGATCAGGACGAAATAGACGTTGGTTGCGCCGTTGTTCAGGGGGAACAGAGCCAGCTGGTACAGCTTGGCGCGGTTCACGCCGTCATTGGGCGCGGCTGTGGGTTTGTTTGCCATGGGAAGACCTCCTTAAAAAATATGCGCTTGCCAGCTCAGGCGTCCACCCAGTTGGATGCCTGCTGGTTTTTGGACTTCTTGAGAACGTAGTCGGTGTTGGGCGTGTCCACCCTGCGGAAGACGGCGCTGTCTCTCAGCTTGCCGGCGCAGGCGGTGACCTTGGTTTCGCCCTCCAGCTTCACCCGGAAGGTGAACACATGATCCGCTTCCGTGGCGCTGCCGATTTCCCTGCCGTTTACCTTCAGGGTCACGGTGGGCTGGTTGCTGTAGACCTTCACGGTGATGGTGTCCTGGGCGCGGTCGGTAAACCGCTTGGAGCAGATGTGCACAAACGGGTCACTGCTCCACCAGGCCTTGTACAGATAGAAGCTGTCCTTTTTGGTCTTGCGGTCGAAGGTGACCAGGCCCTTGTGGTTCATGCCCGGCTCGCCGCCCTGATCCCGGGCGTCGGCGGCAAAGTCGAACATATTCCACACGTGGGTGGACCACATCCAGCTGTGGCGGCGGAAGCACTTGAGCATGAACTCATGGTATTTCGCCTGATATTCCTCGGTGTGGTCGTTTCTGCGGGGGTGCTCGGAGTGCAGGTTGGGCATACCCTCGGCGCCGTACTCGCTGTAGCCCAGGGGACGCCCCGGATAGCACAGGTGCCAGAAGCCGATCCACAGATCGTTGAGGAAGCAGCCGGGGACGTACCAGCCCAGGTACAGGTTCCAGGAAACCACGTCGGTGATGTGGGCAACGGGGTTAAAGGGGCCGCACATGGCGTAGCAGGCCAGGGTGGTGAACCGGGTGGGGTCCGTCTCGTGGCACAGGTCGTTGAGCACATGGTGGTTGTCCAGCATGTCCTTCTTGTCCTTGGTGGAGATGGTGATCTCATTGGAGACGCCCCAGCAGACGATGGATGCGTGGTTGTAGTTCTGCTCAATCAGCTCCTTCATCTGACTGATGGTGTCCTCCCGGCCGCCCGGCATATGCTCGGAGATGTAGGGGATCTCCGCCCAGACCACCATGCCGTACTGATCGCACAGGTCATAGAAGTACTGGTCGTGCTGGTAGTGGGCAAGGCGGACGGTGTTGCAGCCCATCTCGGCGATCAGCGCCATGTCCTCGTCGTGCATTTCCCTGGTGATGGCATTGCCCAGGCCCTTGCGGTCCTGGTGCCGGGAGACGCCGTGGAGGGGGAAGGGCTTGTCGTTGAGGATGAAGCCCTGCTTGGGGTCCACCCGGAAGTTGCGGACGCCGAAGGGGATGGAAAGTTCATCCGCCACCGCGCCGTCGGAGAGCACCTGCGCCTTACAGGTGTAGAGGTAGGGGTCCTCCACGCCGTGCCACCGGTGGGCGTCCTTCAGGGGGATGGTCACATCGGTGCCGGAGCCGGAGCCCACTTCTTTGCCCTGGGCATCCAGCAGCGTCACCTTGACCTCGCCGCCGGTGATACGGCTCTGGACGCGGACGGTGGCATCGGTGCCCTCGGGGGTGGCGGTGACGCGGATGCCGCTGGAGCCAAGATGGTCCAGGGCGAAGTGGTCCTTCTCCACCACCAGGAGGTTCACGTCCCGGTAGATGCCGCCGTAGAAGGTGAAGTCCGCCTTCTGGGGGTAGACCCGGTCGTTTTTGGAGTTGTCCACCTCCACCGTCAGCTCGTTCTGCCCGGAAAGCAGCCCGGTGATGTCGGCGCGGAAGGTGGAATAGCCGCCGTCATGGGTGCAGACAGCTTGACCGTTGAGGGTGACCTTTGCCGAGGCGTTGACGCCGGTGAATTCCAGCCAGACCTGCCGGGTATCCCCGAGGCCGGCGGGGGTCTCAAAGGAACGCCGGTAGGTGCAGGTGCCGCGCTTGTAATCGTTGCCGCCGTCCTGACCGTCAATGTTGTTCCAGGTGTGGGGGATATTGACCGGAATGGTGTTTCCGTCCAGGCCGGTAAACTGCCAGTCCTGATTCAGGTTGATAATACTCCGCATGGAACTCCTTCTTTACCATTAAATTTGTGCCGGATGCCGGCAATCTGTGCAGATATGGAACAATTTAATAAAAAATGTTGCATAATACTGCCCGGATTCGACGATTTGCACAGTAACTATACTGTACCACGGCGGGGGCCGAAAAAAAAGACCATTGTCTTGAATGTATGGATTTCTGACGAGAAACGAATCGAAGTCACTTCACGACAAAAAACCTCCGCGAATGTACAAAATACATACAATCCCCTGCTGGGGTTTCAGATTGAGAAAATGTAATGTGCATATCGGTTTTGCTCAGCATTGCGATAAATTGTAATTTGGCGGGCTTGATAAACGGTAAACCAAACCGCGTGGTACACGCCAAAGGCTCCCTCTGGGAGGGAGCTGGCCGCGAAGCGGACTGAAGGAGAGAGCGTTGGTCGACCACCAGCGCTTCATACGATACCGCATCAAAAAATCCGGGGCTCTCTCCTTCAGTCAGCCTTTGGCTGACAGCTCCCTCGCAGAGGGAGCCTTGATTGGTGCACACCGCCCGATAACGTTTGCGCGGAGCGAAGCGACCTTGGCTCTCCCTATGGGAGAGCTGGCTGC
>CALYTP010000076.1:0-8551 GCA_945486915.1 uncultured Clostridia bacterium
TGTCCAGCATGATGCCCAGGGGCACGCCCAGTTCGCTGCGAACCTCCTTGATGAGGTCAATCTTTTTCTGATGCTCGGGGTAGGTGCCGTGGGAGAAGTTCAGCCGGGCAACGTTCATGCCGGCCTTGACCATCCGGGTCAGAGTCTCCTTGTTCTCAGAGGCGGGGCCGATGGTGCAGATGATTTTTGTTTTACGCATATGGAATCTCCTTTTCACTCCCGGGATCGGATCCGCAGTCCTTTGCCGCCACTTTGGCCGCCGGGGATACCTTCTCCCAAATGGATCGTCTGATTTTCACGTATATCATAATCTTCTTTCGCAAAATAATCAACAAAAAGGTGATATTTTCTCCAAATCAATCAATCGACTTTTTCGGTATCCTGCGATATAATACCAATAGCCTGGTTTCAGGCCGCCAAATTTGTTGATTTTATCCAAAAGGAGATTGTTTACATGAAAAAACGTGAATTCTGGTTTGTTGTCGGCTCCCAGTTCCTGTATGGCCCCGAGGTGCTGGAGACGGTGGAGGCCCGGGCCAGGGAAATGGCCGAAAAGCTCACCGCCGTGCTGCCCTATCCTCTGGTGTTCAAGACCATCGGCGTCACCTGCCAGGGCATCACCGACGTAATCAAGGAAGCCAACTACCATGACGAGTGCGCCGGTATCGTCACCTGGTGCCACACCTTCTCCCCCAGCAAGATGTGGATCAACGGCCTGACCATGCTCCAGAAGCCCTGGTGCCATCTGGCCACCCAGTACAACCGGGAGATCCCCAACGAGCAGATCGACATGGACTTCATGAACCTGAACCAGGCCGCCCACGGCGACCGGGAGCACGGCTTCATCGGCGCCCGCCTGCGCTCTCCCCGGAAGGTGGTTGCCGGTTACTGGGAGGACACCAAGGTTCACAAGCGCCTCGCCGACTGGATGAAGGCTGCCGTGGGCGTGGCCGTCTCCAGGGAAATGAAGGTCATGCGCTTCGGCGACAATATGCGCGAGGTTGCCGTCACCGAGGGCGACAAGGTGGAGGTTCAGCGCAAGCTGGGCTGGCAGGTCAACACCTGGGCCGTGGGTGATCTGGTGAAGGTCATGAACAACGTCACCGAGGAAGAGATCGATGCTCTGATGGAAACCTACAAAGCATCCTACGACATCGCCACCGATGACATCGCCACCGTCCGCTACCAGGCCAGGGAAGAGATCGCCATGAAGAAGATGATGGACGCAGAAGGCTGCATGGCCTTCGCCAACACCTTCCAGGATCTGTACGGCATGGAGCAGCTGCCGGGTCTTGCCTCCCAGCACCTGATGGCTTTGGGCTACGGCTACGGCGGCGAGGGCGACTGGAAGGTCTCCGCCATGACCGCCATCATGAAGGCCATGGGCGAAAACGGCAACGGCGCCTCCGCATTCATGGAGGACTACACCTATCATCTGGTGGAGGGCCAGGAATACAGCCTGGGCGCCCACATGCTGGAGGTCTGCCCCAGCGTGGCCGCCGGCCGTCCCCGGATCGAGGTCCATCCCCTGGGCATCGGCAACCGGAAGGACCCCGCCCGTCTGGTGTTTGAAGGCAAGGCCGGCAGCGCCATCGTGGCAAGCCTCATCGACATGGGCGGCCGCCTGCGCCTGATCGTGCAGGACATCGAGGCCGTGAAGCCCATCATGGACATGCCCAACCTGCCCGTGGCCCGGGTCATGTGGCGCGCCATGCCCGACCTGACCACCGGCGTGGAGTGCTGGATCACCGCCGGCGGCGCCCACCACACCGTGCTGAGCTACGACGTCACCGCCGAGCAGATGCACGACTGGGCCCGGATGATGGACATCGAGTTCGTCCACATCACCAAGGATACCACCGTGGAGGATCTGGAAAAGGAGCTGTTCCTCAACGACCTGGCCTGGAAGCTGAAATAAACTCACAAAAAATCCGGATTGCCTTTTGCGGGCAATCCGGATTTTTAGCGAATTTTTCTTCTGATGCATAATACTATTCTTTGATTAAAACCTCACAATCTTTCCGGTCTAATTTGTGTAAAACTGCGTTGTCGTCTTTGCTGGGCGTCAGCCCAGCTGCATCCTCCGCCTTGCTTTACGCAAATTATCCTCGGAAATCTTTGTGAACTTTTAATCAAAGTCTAGTATAAATCTGACGTTATGCTCTGGGGAAAATCAATGTCACCTTAAACAGGTCGCCGTCCACCAGCAGCTGGAGCTGGCCGTTCTGCAGCTCCATCAGGCTCTTGGCGATGTTCAGTCCCAGGCCGCTGCCCTCGGTGTTGCGGGAGGAATCCCCCCGGACAAACCGCTCCATCAGCTCATCGGCGCTGATGTTCAGCTGAGCGCCGGAGATGTTTTTGAAGGAAATCACCGCTTTGTCCTCCACCGCGCCCACATCCACATACAGCCTCGTCCCGGGCAGGGCGTACTTGACGGCGTTGCTGAGAATATTGCTCATAGTGCGCCACAGCAGCCGCCCGTCGGCCAGCAGGAGCACATCCACCGTGTTATGGAACACCGGTGTTACCCCGGCGGCCTCCAGCTTGTCGGCAAACTCACCCAGGGCCTGATTCACGGCCTCCGCCGCATCGATCTGCGCAATCTCCACGGAAATGTTGCCGGTGCTGGCCTTGCTCATCTCCATCAGGTCCTCGATGAGCTTTTTCATCCGGTGGGACTGGCGGTTCAGCACCTCCAGATAGGTCTTCTCCTCCTCGGGGGTGTGGGGTTTTTCCAGCAGATCCACATAGTTGATGATGGAGGTCAGGGGCGTTTTGATATCGTGGGAAACGTTGGTGATCAGCTCGGTCTTCATGCGCTCGGATTTCAGCTGATTCTGAGCCGCCACCACCGCCACATCCGCCAGACCGTTCAGCTCTTCGGCGAACTCCCGGAAGGTGCCGATGAGGTATTTGTCATCCACCTTGGTCTTCAGATCACCGCTGCGCATACGCTTGGCTCCGTCCAGCAGCGCGCCGAAGCAGTTGGCGCCATAGAGCACCACCGCCAATGCGCAGCAGCACCACAGGACCATCATACTCTCCATCCGCTCCGCCACCGCCATCAGCAGCCACAGGACCAGCACCATGCCCACCACCAGCCACTGCCAGATCAGCGGCAGCCGGGAGAACAGCCCCTCGCACAGCCTCACAAAGCGCCGCAGCCAGCCATGCAGCCAGGCAAACAGCCTTTTCGTCATGTTCCAGCCCAGCACCGCCAGCGCCGCGGAAACCTTCCAGATGTCCTTCAGAATGCGCTTTGTCAGGCGATACAGCCGCGGAAGAAGCCAAAGAAGGCCCGCCCAGCATTTTTTCAGCACCCGGAAGGCCAGCTTCAGGCACCGGCCCAGGAGGGTATTGGCGATCCAGTATTGGTTTTTCATCTTCACCTGGGCGGCAAAGGCGAAGCAGAAGCCCACAAAGGCCAGGCAGCACCCATAGCCCATGCTGCCCCCCAGCCACAGGAGGGTGGCCATGCTCTGCCTTTCCAGCCATCTGACCAGCCATCTGAAATCCGGCTCATCCAGAATCGCTATGCACAGAGCCACCACCAGGATCACGCCGCCGGCATACAAATCCAGGGGCAGGGCATTCAGGCCCCCGGCTCTGATCTCCTCCGTGCCCTTGCGGCATCCGGCGGCACAGCAGAGGTACACCGCGCAGACGGCGAACAGAAGCAGCCCGCCGAACAGAGCCGCCGGCAGCAGATTTTTGTGTTCGCTCAGCTGACCCAGCAGGGCATCCGCCGAATTGGGCGCAATGGCCCCGGGAGCCAGGGAAAGCACCACCGTAACGGGTACTTCCAAAGTCTGCTCCTTTGCGGTGTAGCGTACGCCGCCGTGGGTGTCGTCGTAGCAGCTTGCGTAGTAAACGCCTTCTTCCAGGCGGGCTTCTTCGTCATACCCTTCCGCCAGGAACTGCTCGTATTCCAGATTCGTAAAGGTGAATTCCAGCTCCTGCTCCGCATCCTGGATGCTTCCATAGGAATACAGAAGCTCTCCGCCTTCGTCCAGAATGGTATAGGCGTAGCCGTCCTCGTCCAGCCAGTCCCACAGCATCACGTCCCGGAGAGTATTCGCCACATACTCCGGCATATCTCCGTATTCCATGGATGCCCAGTTGGCGGCAAAGCGCCAGGCCTGGGAGGGAAGCATGGTCTCGGTGGTTTCCGCCACCGCTTCTTCAAAGGTCTTTTCCCCCAGCATATCCTCGGAGGCCAGAACACCCAGTCCCAGTCCGCCTCCCGCCGCAGCCAGCAGAGCGGCGGCACAGAGCGCTACGGCAATAAATTTCAGCCACAACGCATGTCTCATGGTTTGGCCTCCATCTTATAGCCCTGGCCCCACATGACCTTGAGATAGCGAGGCTCGGAGGGGTTGATCTCAATTTTCTCCCGCAGATGGCGGATGTGGACGGCCACGGCGCCTTCGCTGCCCAGGGCCACCTCCTGCCACACGGATTCATAGAGCACCTTGGTGGAGAACACCTTGCCAGGATTGGACATCAGCAGCTTGAGGATGGCGTACTCCGTGGGGGTCAGGTTCACAGGCTCCCCCTCCACGGTGACCACCTTGGTCCGGTCGTCCAGGGTGATGCCCCCCAGGGTCAGGGTGTCGGAGTCCTCCGTGCGGCTGCCCAGAGAGGAAAACCGGCGAAGCTGGCTCTTCACCCGGGCCAGCACCTCCACCGGGGCAAAGGGCTTGGTGATGTAGTCGTCCGCACCCACGTTGAGACCCAGCACCTTATCCTCGGTTTCGGATTTGGCGGTGAGCAGGATGATGGGCACATTGGAAAATTCCCGGATTTTGGAGGTGGCGGTGATGCCGTCCATTCCCGGCATCATCACATCCAGCAGAATCAGATGGATGTCGTTCTCCTTGGCGATTTTCACCGCGTCCGCGCCGTTGAAGGCTTCAAAGAGGCCATAGCCCTCCGGCGACAGGTAGATTTTCAGCGCGTTCACAATATCCGGCTGGTCATCACAGATCAGAATGTTGTACATATCCCATTTCCCCTCTTTTTGTTGTTTCTGCCGGTATTATACCACTGAAAATGTTAAGAAGATAGTGGCGGAATTCTTAAGAACCCATTAACAAAGGGATTTTTTGGAAAGGCTCCATTACCGCCCTTGGGGTTTCGTTGTTTTATCCAATTGGCGCTTTCTGTTTTGTGCACTTATGCCAAATTTCAGATTCTTTTGGATTTTGTCTGGAATCCGGGCAGCGGATGCTTCATAATAGAACCGCAAAAAACGATGAATGGAGAATGACCATGTCCTATACCATTTTTCGCCCCGACGATGCCCCGATCCGGGGTGTGCTGTTTGATATGGACGGTGTGATCCTGGACTCGGAGAAGCTGTATGCGAAATTCTGGGCCGCCGCCTGCGAATCCTTCGGCTTTCCCATGACCTATGAACAGGCGCTGGGGATGCGGAGCCTGAACCGGAACGCGGGGCAGGCCTACCTCAGCTCCCTCTTCGGGCCGGATATCCGCTATCCGGATGTCCGCAGTCGGCGCATTGAACTGATGGACGCATACGTCGCCCAGCACGGTGTGGAGGCGAAGCCCGGCGTCAACGAGCTGCTGGACTTCCTGCAGCAGCGCAATATCCCCTTTGCCCTGACCACCGCCTCCCCCATGGACCGGATCGAAGCCCATCTGGGAAGCCTTGGCCTGCTGGAAAAATTCCGGCACATCTGCACCGCCTATCAGGTGCCCCACGGCAAGCCGGAGCCGGACATCTATCTGCTGGGCGCCGAAACCATCGGCCTGCCCCCGCAGAACTGCCTGGCGCTGGAGGACAGCTACACCGGCATCCTCTCCGCCCACCGCGCCGGCTGCAAGGCCACCATCGTCCCCGACCTGGACCAGCCGGGGGAGAATATCCTCTCCATCGCCTACGCAAAGGCCGATTCCCTGCTGGATGTCATCGATATGATAAAGTAATTGCCTGGCCTTTGCGGGTGCGGCGGTTATTCCAGCCGGGCATCCATGCCCGACTCCAGCGACAGCTTCTCCCCGGTGATGGGGTGGGTAAATTCCAGCCGTTTGGCACACAGGAGCTGGGAATGGATGCCCCTGTTTTCCGACCATCGGATGGACTCCGGGGTGCCGTACTGGGGGTCGCCCACGATGGGGCAGCCCAGAAATGCGCAGTGGAGCCGAAGCTGGTGGGTTCTTCCCGTCACCGGGTTCAGCTCCAGTTTGCTTACCGTTTCGGTTTGCTCCAATGTCCGGTACTCCGTAATGCAGGGCTTGCCCTCGGGGTCGATTTTCCGCAAAAGGCTGGGCAGGGGGCATCGGGCGATGGGGGCATCCACCGTTCCGCAGCTCTGGGCAGGTGCGCCGAATACCACCGCATGATAGGTCTTTTTCGGCTTTTCCTGCTGCAAAAGGGCGTGAATATGAGAATTCTTTGCCAGAAGGACGATTCCAAAGGTGTCCCGGTCCAGCCGGGTCAGGGGATGGAAGGCGCTCTTCTGGCCGGTTTTTTCATAGTACCCCGCCACGTAATTGGCCAGGGTGCCGGAGTTTCTCGATCTCGAGGGGTGGATCAGCATTCCCGCCGGCTTGTCCACCGCCAGCAGCCAGTCATCCTCATAGAGAATGGTCAGAGTCCCTTCCTCCGCCGGGTATTCCGGTGTCTCTTCCTCCAAGGCCACGGTGACCACATCCCCGGGCTTTACGGGATAATCCGTATGCCGGGGCAGACCGTTCACCCGGATGGCATCGCCCCATTTCAGCCTGTTCATCAGCCCCGTGGACATTTTCAGCTCCCCCAGCAAAAACGAGGACAGCCGCCCGGCGCGCTCTGCCGTGATCTTTAGTTTCATTCCATCACCTCCGGTTCATTTCAAGCCTGTAACTGTAGCAGATACTCCGCTTCATCCGACGGCTTCAGGTTCCGCAGGATCAGGCGGGTGGTTTCCAGATACATACAGCTTTCCTCCATTTGATAAAAAAACCCTGCCGGGGAACCGACAGGGTTTTTATCATCGAAATTAGTTCAGAGCGGCCTTAGCCTTCTCCACGACGGCTGCGAAGGCAGCGGGATCATGGATGGCCATCTCGGACAGGCTCTTCCGGTTCATGGTGATGCCGGACTTATGAATGCCGTTCATGAAGGTGGAATAGTTCATGCCGTAGGGAGCGACAGCAGCGCTCAGACGGGCGATCCACATGGTCCGGAATGCGCGCTTCTTCTCCTTGCGGCCTGCGAAAGCGTAGTTGCCGGACTTCATGACCTGCTGCTTGGCCATCTTGAAGTGCTTGGACTTGGAACCCCAGTAGCCCTTGGCCAGCTTCAGGGTAGCATTTCTTCTCTTGCGCGTCATCATTGCGCCTTTAACTCTTGCCATTTCTGTATCCTCCTATCCTTATTTGTACGGAATCATCTTTTTGATGGCATCCACATTGGTCTGATCGGCGTATGCGGTTGCGCGCAGATGACGGGTACGCTTGGTGGTCTTCTTGGTGAGGATATGGCTCTTGAAAGCGTGTGCTCTCTTCACCTTACCGGTCTTGGTCAGGTTGAATCTCTTCTTTGCACCGCTATGGGTTTTCAGCTTGGGCATAGGTAGTTCTCCTTCCGTTATCTTTCAATTGGATTGACAAAAAATTACTTGCTGTTCTTGGGGGCAAGGAACATGCCCATGAAGCGGCCCTCCAGCTTGGGATTCTTCTCCATGGAAGCGATCTCAGCACATGCCTCGGCGAAGTCCATCAGCAGCTTTTCACCAAGATTGGTGTGCGCCATTTCACGGCCGCGGAAGCGGACACTGACCTTGACCCGGTTGCCGTCCTGCAGGAACTTCTGGGCGGCCTTGACCTTGGTATTGAAGTCATTGGTGTCGATGCTGGGGCTCATACGGATCTCCTTGACCTCCACCACCCGCTGGTTCTTCTTGGCATCCTTCTCCCGCTTCTTCTGGTCGTAGCAGAATTTGGAATAGTCCATGATCTTGCAGACGGGAGGAACGGCATTGGGGGAGATTTTCACCAGATCCATGCCCTGTTCCTCTGCCATGGCGTTGGCCTGGGCAGAAGAGACGATACCCAGCTGGGCGCCGTCGGCACCGATGAGCCGAATCTCTTTATCCCGGATCTCCTCATTGAGCTGATGGTCTAACTTTGCGATGGTAAGCACCTCCAGATAAACAACAAAAAGCGGATGCCGAAGCATCCGCTTACTCACAGTTTTATCCCATGGATTGGGAGAAAAGGAAGAGTATAAACCGTTTTGCGTGTTTGCTTACGGTGAGGCGGATGTTCAGCCTTCTTGATTACCTGAGTATTCTAGCATACCCAATTCCCTTTGTCAAGGGTGTTTTTTGCTTTGATTTTGTCTTTTCTGCATATCGGCCTTTCCCGGCAGGCAGACAAATTGTAATTTGGCGGGCAGATTTTTGCTCAGGCCACTGTAGGGGAGGCTATTAGCCTCCCGCCACGTTGGTCGACTGGGTGTTCCGATGAATGGTATTTTGTTGGACATGGTACGGAGCGAAGCGACCTTGGCTCTCCCTTTGGGAGAGCTGGCTGCCCCGTTAGG
>CALYTP010000077.1:0-8446 GCA_945486915.1 uncultured Clostridia bacterium
GTTCGGCTGACAGCTCTCCCAAAGGGAGAGCCAAGGGCGCTACCGCGCCAGTGCGCCAAATTACAATTTGCTTCGCATAGCCGATCTGCACAGAATAAATAAATGTTACCACCAAACGGCCCAAAACGCAAGCAGAAATTGACACGGCGCCGGATTTGGCATATAATGATTTGCATAAAAATTCCTTGCCCGATTTGGCAATTTGGATAATAGAACAAAAGAATCAGGTGATTTTTGTGCAAATAGTCAATGACCGCCGGGCGCTGCACCGGATTCCGGAGCTGGATCGGCAGCTTCCCGAGACCATGGCGTATCTGGAAAACGCGCTGTCCGGTCTGGGCTGCAGCGTCTTTTCTCCCATGGAGGGCGCCCTGTGCGCCTTCTTCGACTTTGGAAGGGACGACGCGGTGGCCTTCCGCTCCGATGCCGATGCCCTGCCCATTGCGGAGAAAACCGGCGCGGAATACGCCTCCGCCCATCCCGGGAAAATGCACGCCTGCGGCCACGACGGCCATATGGCCATGGCGCTGGAGCTGTCAAGACGGCTCAGCCGGAAGGAAACCATGCCCCACAATGTGCTCATTGTTTTCCAGCCCGCCGAGGAGACCACCGGCGGCGCAAAAGACCTCTGCGAAACCGGTGTGTTTGCCGAGTATCACGTCAGTGCCATCTTCGGTATGCACCTCTGGCCGGGTCTTCCCGAGGGTACCGTTGCCAGCCGGAAGGAGGAGCTGATGGCCCGCTCCTGCGAGGTGAAGGTGGATGTCTACGGACGCTCCTCCCACATCGCCCGGGCGGAGGAGGGGCTCGATGCCCTCTATGCAGGCGTTCAGTTCTATTCCCGGGTCATGGATATGGAAAAAGCCATCCCGGCGCATGTTTTCCGCCTGCTGAAATTCGGCAAATTTGAAAGCGGCCGGGTCTGCAATGCCCTCTCCGCCCACACCCATATGGAGGGCAGCCTCCGGGCATTCCAGGATGAGGTGTTCTTTGCCATGCGGCAGTCCGTGCTGGACATCGCCGCGGCGGTGGAGGCCGAGACCGGGTGCCGTGTGGAGGTTCACATGAACGACGGCTACCCTGCGGTGATGAACCCCAAGGACCTGTATGACCGGGTGCGCAGGGCGGTGGATTTTGCCGAGCTGCCCAAGCCCATGATGATTACCGAGGACTTCTCCTGGTACCAGCGGAGCCTGCCCGGTATGTTCTTCTTCCTGGGGGCCGGGGATGTGCCCGCGCTCCACGCCGACACCTTCGATTTCAACGAATCCATTCTGATGAAAGGCGCCGATTTCTTTGAGAAACTGGCGGAAAACTACCAATGATTCCCTTAAATTCCAACCTTTCCTCCTTAAAGCGCAGCGGCATCCGGGTCTATACCAATATGGCAAGGGAGATTCCCGACTGCGCCATGCTGACCATCGGCGAGCCGGATTTCGACACCCCCCAGCCCATCAAGGATGCCGCCTGGGCATCCCTCAGCCGGGGTCAGACCCACTATGCCCCCAACCAGGGCATCCCCGCTCTGCGCAGCGCCGTGGCGGAATATGAAACGAACCGGGGCAACCCCACAAAGCCGGAAGAGGTGCTCATCACCGTGGGCTCTTCCCAGGCGCTGTTCACTGCGCTGCTGGGCATCCTGAACCCCGGGGAAGAGGTCATTGTCCCGGTGCCCGCGTTTTCCCTCTATGAAACCATCATCACCATCGCAGGGGGCAGGGTGGTTCCCCTGGATCTGACAAAGACGGATTTTCAGATCACACCGGAGTCCCTGAACGCCCTGATTACTCCGAAAACCAAGGCCATCATCCTGAATTCTCCCAACAATCCCACCGGCGCGGTGCTCACTAGGCAGAGCCTGGAGGCGGTGAAGCAGGCGGTGCTGGGGAGGCCCATTTTCGTCATCAGCGACAATGTGTACAACCTGCTGTCCTACGGCGACTGCCCCGACCTGTGCCTGGATGCGGACCTGCGGGATCAGATGCTCCTGTGCCAGAGCTTTTCCAAGCCCTATGCCATGACGGGCTGGCGGCTGGGCTACCTCAAGTGCCCGGAGTATGTGATGGACCGGCTGCTGCTGCTCAGCGCAGGCACCATCGCCTCGGTGCCCACCTTTGTTCAGGAGGCAGGTGTGGCAGCGCTCCGGGAGGACGTCGGGCCCATGCGGGGGGTCTACCGCCGCCGCCGGGATTATGTCACCTCCAGACTGCGGGCCATGGGTCTGACCTTCCCGGAACCCCAGGGCGCCTTTTATGTCTTTGTGGACATCCGGAAATACGGCATGACCTCCGACGAATTTGCCGCCCGGCTGATCCGGGAGGGCAAACTCGCCGCCGTCCCCGGCAGCTGCTTCGGCGTGGAGGGTTTCCTCC
Organism: uncultured Clostridia bacterium; assembly: GCA_945486915.1. Classification (GTDB taxonomy): domain Bacteria; phylum Bacillota; class Clostridia; order Oscillospirales; family Oscillospiraceae; genus Faecousia. Next base: position 2,373 of record CALYTP010000077.1, read on the forward strand.
GCCTGACCTATTGCTACGAAGACGCGGAACTGAAAAAAGGCCTGGACCGGCTGGAAGCCTTCCTCGAGAAGCTGGAAAAGAATTAACCGCACCATCGCAGTAGGGTGTCACACTTAAAAATTGTAATTTATCTGTACGTTGAATGGAATTGGGTAACGAACGGCGTGCACCAAGGCTCCCTCTGCGAGGGAGCTGTCAGCCGAACAGGCTGACTGAGGGAGAGAGCCCCGGATTTTTTGATGCGGTAACGTATGAAGCGCTGGTGGTCGACCAACGCTCTCTCCCTCAGTCCGCTTCGCGGCCAGCTCCCTCCCAGAGGGAGCCTTTGGCGGGTGCCACACGGTTCGGTTTACCATTTATCCACCCCGACAAATTACAATTTATAGATGTTACACCTCATTAAAGAACCCCTACAGTGGACTGGAAATCACAATAAAAAAAGGACTTGCCTTTTGCGGGCAAGTCCTTTTTGGCGGTGCAGATATCAGGCTTCGTTCAGTTCTTCTGCCATTTCGCTGAATTCGGATTCCAGGGGATTCTTTTTGGTGGCGTGCTTCTGGGCCTGTGCCACGGCCTTCTGGGCCTGCTCCAGGGACAGCAGGGTGCCGGCGCCGGCGATGCAGCCGCCGGGGCAGGCCATACCCTCCAGCAGGTAGCCGTCGTACTTTCCGGCCTTGGCCATGGTCATGAGCTTGCGGCACTCCCGCAGGCCCTCGGCGTTGGCCACCTTGATCTGCATCTCGGGGTGGGTCTCGTGGATGATGTCCACAACGGCCTGTGCCACGCCGCCTGCAACGGCGAAGCCGCGGCCTGCGGCGGTGCCCTTGTTCAGGGTCTCGGATTCCTCGAGGGCTTCAAAATCCACTTCCTTGGCGGCGAACATGCCCTCCAGCTCCTCGAAGGTCAGCACGAAGTCCACATCGGAGCGGATGTTCTCCCGGATGGCCTCCAGCTTCTTGGCGGCGCAGGGGCCGACGAAGACGATCTTGGCGTTGGGGTGCTCCTTCTTCAGCATCCGGGCGGTGTAGACCATGGGGGTCAGGGTCATGGAGATGTTCTTTGCCTGGGCGGGGTAGAGCTTGTGCACCATGGCGTGCCAGGCGGGGCAGCAGGAGGTCGCCATGAAGGGCTGCTGGCTGGGCACCTTCTCCACAAAGTCTCTGGCCTCCTCCACCGCGCAGATGTCCGCGCCGATGGCCACCTCCACCACCTGCCGGAAGCCCAGCACCTTCATGGCGGAGATCAGCTTGCCAACGGTGACATCCTTGCCGAACTGGCCTGCGAAGGCGGGAGCCATGATGGCGATGACCTCGTCGCCCTGCATGATGGAGCGGATGACCTGATAGATCTGGCTCTTGACCACGATGGCGCCGAAGGGGCAGCTCACCAGGCACTGTCCGCAGGAGACGCACTTGTCCTGATTGATGAGAGCCCGGCCCTGCTCGTCCATGCCGATGGCGTCCATGCCGCAGGCTGCCTGACAGGGGCGCTGCAGATGGATGATGGCGTTGTAGGGGCAGGCGGCGGCGCACTTGCCGCACTTGATGCACTTGTCGGTGTCGATGAAGCTGCGGCCGTTCTTAAAGGATATGGCCTCTCTGGGGCAGACCCGCTGGCAGGACTGAGCCAGGCAGTTCTGGCAGCCCACGGTGACCTTGTACTGGTTGGAGGGGCAGACGTGGCAGGCGTAGGGGATCACGTTGACCAGGGGCGGCTCATAGTACTGCTGGGCAATGGCGGCGTGGTCCATGCCCTCGGTGATCAGACTGCGGGTCTGCACGGAGCGGACGGAAAGACCCATGGCAAGCCGCACCCGCTCGCCGGCGATGGCGCGCTCCAGGAAAATGGACTCCCGGTGCAGGGGCTGGTCGCCGGGGACGATGATGAAGGGCAGATCCTCGGCCTTGGAGTAATCGTTGCCGGAATAGGCCATCTTGGCCACTTCGGAAAAGACCTTTTTGCGAATGTCGTTGATGAGAGACGGAATACCGCGCATGGGAAAACCTCCTGCCAGAAATATTTGCTGTTTTTTGTGCAGATTTTATCAGAGAATGAACCACAAGTCAAGGTTGGCATCAGGGAAGCGGTGGGGATCAGCCGAATTTCTCCTTCAGCTGGGCCATGATTTCGGGAATGGCAATGTTCTGGGGACAGTGGCCGGTGCAGGAGCCGCAGCCGATGCAGCTTTCAAATTTTCCCTGGGACTCCACCTCGTCCAGATCCTGCCGGATGCCGCCCTCGCCGATCTTCCAGGCGTTGTAGACCTTGAGGTATTCGGGGATGTTGATCTGCATGGGGCAGTCGTCGCAGCAGTAGCGGCAGCCGGTGCAGGGAACCTGGAGCTGGGTGTGGAACAGGTCGCAGGCCTTCATCAGCGTGGCCATATCTTCGTCGCTGAGGGTTCCGGGATCGGAGAAGGTGGCGGCGTTGTCGCGAACCTGCTCCAGGGTGCTCATGCCGGAGAGGATCACCTGCACCCGGGGCAGGGTGCGGACGAACCGCATGGCCCAGGAGGCGATGCTCCAGTCGGGGTGGGCGTCCTTCAGCAGCTTCTCGGCATCGGGGGTCAGCTGGGCCAGTCTGCCGCCCCGGACGGGCTCCATGACCATGATGGGGATGTTCCGCTCATCGAGGATGTCGTATTCTTCCTTCGTGGTGGAGTAGTTCCAGTCGAAGTAGTTGATCTGCAGCTGGGCAAAATCCCACTGGTGATGGTCGGCAAACCGCCTGAGGGTGGCGGGACTGGCGTGGGAGGAGAAGCCTAAGTACCGGATTTTGCCCTGTGCCTTCAGGTCCAGGAAGTAGTCAATGCAGCCGTTGTTCAGATAGTCGTCGATGCGGCTGTCCATAAGGCAGTGGAGCAGATAGAAGTCGATATAATCGGTCTGGAGCCGCTCCAGCTGGGTGGCAAAGACCTCCCGGTAGTCGGGGTTGGCAGCCACATTGTACTTGGTGGCCAGGCAGAAGCTGTCCCGGGGGAACTGCTTCATGCCCTCGCCCAGGCAGCGCTCGGATTCGCCGCCCTGATAGACGTAGGCGGTGTCGTAGTAGTTGATGCCGCTTTCCATGGCGAGCTTCAGAATCTCGTGGGCAGCGGGCCAGTCGATGGGGGACTTGGGGTCGCCGGGATGCAGCGCGGGAAGACGCATATTGCCCATGCCCAGCCGGGACAGGGAAATATCCTGAAATGGTTTGTAAATCATGGGGAATCCCTCCTGAGATTGGATAAATGAATTATACCGTGGAATGATTTTTCTGTCAATGTCTCCACCGGAAAAGACAGCAGTTTGGGGTTGACAACCGGGGAAAACTGTGCTAAATTGTTCCTTACAAAAAGGCTGTGATGAAGACACGCCGCCCCGGTAAGATTCCCAGAGAGGAGCCTGTATGGTGAAATGGCCCCGTACCCCTGCCGCAGCGGATACCACTTCTGAGCCGCATGGCGGAAATGCCATGCCGTGTGCGCCCGTTAAAGCGCCAATGAGTGACGGCTTATGCCGTAACCAGGGTGGAACCGTGGAATGACTTTTATCATCCCACCCCTGTACGTTCAGGGGTGGGCATTTTTTATACCCTCCCCGATGGGAGATTGAAGATTGAAGAGTTAAGAGTGAAGATATTGAGATCGGATATCTCATATCTCAACTCTTCACTCTTCACTCTTCACTCTTCACTCTTCACTCTTCACTCTTCACTCTCAAATCTCATCATACTGGAGGTATTGCTATGGAAAACGAAAACATGTACACCTTTGAAAATCCCGAGTACCGCAAAACCTACTGGCACACCTGCTCCCATGTGATGGCCCAGGCCGTCAAACGGCTGTGGCCCGAGGTGCAGCTTGCCATCGGCCCCGCCATCGACGAGGGCTGGTACTACGACTTTGACGCCCCCTTCGCCTTCACCCCCGACCATCTTTCTCAGATTGAGGCGGAGATGAAGAAGATCTGCAAGGAGCGCATCCGCTTGGAGCGCAGCGAGAAGCCCCGGGCCGAGGCCATTGCCTATATGCAGGCCCAAAACGAGCCCTATAAGGTGGAGCTGATCAACGACCTGCCCGAGGATGCCGTCATTTCCTTCTATACCCAGGGCGACTTCACCGACCTGTGCGCCGGTCCCCACCTGGACCATACCGGCCGCATCAAGCACAATGGCTTCAAGCTGACCAAGTCCTGCGGCGCTTACTGGCGGGGCGACTCCAAGCGGAAGATGCTCCAGAGGATTTACGGCATCGGCTTCCCCAGCAAGGACGAGCTGGACGAATACCTGAAGCAGCAGGAGGAGGCCCTGAAGCGGGATCACAACAAGCTGGGCCGGGAGCTGGAATTCTTCACCACCGTGGAGTCCATCGGTCAGGGCCTGCCCATTCTGCTGCCCAAGGGCGCCCGGGTCATCCAGACCCTGCAGCGCTGGGTGGAGGACGAGGAACGCAAGCGCGGCTATCTGCTGACCAAGACTCCCCTGATGGCGAAGCGGGATCTGTACCGGATCTCCGGCCACTGGGATCACTACCTGGACGGCATGTTCATTCTGGGCGATCCCAATGACGAGGAGAAGGAATGCTTTGCCCTGCGTCCCATGACCTGTCCCTTCCAGTACCAGGTGTTCCTGAACCGGGCAAGAAGCTACCGGGATCTGCCCATGCGTCTGGGCGAGACCTCCACCCTGTTCCGTAACGAGGACTCCGGCGAGATGCACGGCCTGATCCGCGTCCGCCAGTTCACCATTTCCGAGGGCCATCTGATTCTCCGGCCCGACCAGCTGGAGGAGGAGTTCAAGGGCTGCCTGGAGCTGGCAAAATACTGCCTGGATACCGTGGGTATGCTGGAGAACTGCACCTTCCGGTTCAGCCAGTGGGACCCCGCCAACCCCAAGAACAAGTACGAGGGCACCGCAGAGCAGTGGGAGACCGCCCAGGCTGTCATGAAGCAGATTCTGGACGATCTGGGGGTGGAGTACTCCATCGGCATCGACGAGGCCGCCTTCTACGGCCCCAAGCTGGACATTCAGTATAAGAATGTCTTCGGCAAGGAGGACACCATCGTCACCATCCAGATCGATATGCTGCTGGCAGAGCGGTTCGGCATGGAGTACACCGATGCCGACGGCCAGAAGAAGCGTCCCTATATCATCCACCGTACGTCCCTGGGCTGCTACGAGCGCACCCTGGCCTACCTGATCGAAAAGTACGCAGGCGCGCTGCCGCTGTGGATGATGCCCACCCAGGTGAAGGTCATGCCCATCACCGACCGGGCCCACGAGTACGCCAAGGGTCTGGTGGAGCAGCTGAATGCCGTGAACATCCACGCCGAGGGCGACTACCGCAGCGAAAAGCTGGGCTACAAGATCCGCGAGGCCCAGATGCAGAAGATCCCCTATATGCTGGTGGTGGGCGACCGGGATATGGAGAACGGCACCGTCTCCGTCCGCACCCGCAAGGGCGACGATCTGGGCGCCATGACCCCCGACGCTTTCATCGCCAAGTGCCTCATGGAGATCGCCACCAAGAGCAAGGAAATCTGATTTTGACCGTCCCCGCCGCACTGCCGGCGGGGATGGTTTTTTCCTCGGGCAACACCGCATAATGGGGCAAGGAGATTCGGCGAGATATTTTGACCCAAGCGAAAGTATGGAAAATGTGGGAATACTTTGTGTATTTCCCATTTTTCATACTGCACGATTGGGGTAAAAGATCCGCCGAAGCCCGCAGCGCCCATTGTGCGGTGTTGCCCCAGGGAAAAATTGTCAAATCCTTGCGAAAATACTTGACAATTCCATAGGAAAATGCTATCCTTTATTCGGTACTTGAGTACCGAATACTCACTCGTGCGGGGCGTCATTCCAACGGCAAGCCGCATAAGTCCTGTATGTGCCCGAGCCATTCCGACGGCAGGGCGCCGACTACAAAATACAAGGAGAATGATTAACATGGGATTCAAATCTGACATCGAGATCGCACAGGAGTGCGAAATGCTCCCCATCACCGAGATCGCCAAGACCGCCGGTGTGGACGAAAAGTACCTGGAGCAGTACGGCAAGTACAAGGCAAAGGTTGACTACAACATCCTGAAGGA
>CALYTP010000078.1:0-8408 GCA_945486915.1 uncultured Clostridia bacterium
ATACGGGGCAGCCAGCTCTCCCAAAGGGAGAGCCAAGGTCGCTTCGCTCCGTAATATACCAGCCCGTGTGTTATTGTCCGCCAAATTACAATTTTCCCTGTAACGCCCTGCTGCAATGGCTTACCAATCATCATGGAGGTTACAATGGCTTCTAACAGAATCAATCGAATCAACGAGGAGATCCAGAAGGAGCTCTCCTCTCTGCTGCGCACGGTGAAGGACCCCCGGGTACAGGATACCATGATCTCCATCACCCGGGTGGAGACCACCCCCGATCTGCGCTATACCAAGGTCTATGTCAGCTTCCTCCAGGAGGAGCGGGTCAAGGACGCCATGGCGGGTCTGAAGTCCGCCGGCGGCTACCTGCGCCGGGAGCTGGGACACAATCTTCAGCTGCGCTACGCCCCGGAAATCGTCTGGAGCCTGGACGACAGCATCACCTACGGCGCCCATATGCTGAAGCTCATCAACTCTCTGGAGATTTCCCATGAAGATACTGACGAGGAATGAGACGGCGGAATTTCTCGCCGCCCACGACAATTATATCATCCTGACCCACATCCGCCCCGACGGCGACACCATCGGCTGCGCCGCCGCCCTCTGCCGGGGCCTGCGGAAGCTGGGAAAGTCTGCCCATATCCTGGAAAACAAGGGCGTCAGCCGGCATTTCCTCTGGCTCCATGAGGGACTCACCACCGACGAGGTGAAGGACACCGACTGCGTTGTCAGCGTGGACGTGGCCTCCCCCGGCATGCTCCATGACGATTTCAAGCCCTTGCTGGGGAAAATCGCCCTGCGCATCGACCACCATGCCAGCGCCACCTCCTTCACCGACTGTGAGCTGGTGGATGCCCAAAGCGCCAGCTGTGCCGAGGTGATTTACGATGTGCTGTGTCTTCTGGGCGTGGAAATGGATGCGGACATTGCCGAAGCGGTTTATGTGGGCACCTCCACGGACACCGGCTGCTTCCGCTATGCCAACACCACCGCCCACACCTTCGAAACCGCCGCTGCCTGCTCCCGGGCCGGGGCCAGAATCTATCAGCTGAACATGGATCTCTTCGAGACCAACACCCTGGCAAGACTGCGGATGCAGGGCTGGATCGTGGACAATATGAAGCTGCTCCGGAATGGCACCATGTGCGTCTGCGCCATCCCCAGAGCCACCGAGCAGGCCATGGGCGTCACCGGCGACGATATGGACAACATCTCCAGCTTCCCCAGAACCGTGGCGGGCGTCTGCATGGCCTCCACCCTCCGGGAAGCCGAGAACGGGGACATCAAGCTCTCCGTCCGGGCCATCCCCGGCTTTGACGCCACAAAAGTCGCCGCCCGTTTCGGCGGCGGAGGACATAAGGGCGCCGCAGGCGCCACCATCCGGCTGCCCCTGGCGGAAGCTGCTCTGGCCGTGGAAAACGCCATGCTGGAGGAAAATCCATGAACGGCATCGTCATCGTGGATAAGCCCCAGGGCTGGACCAGTCAGGATGTCACCGCAAGGCTGCGCCGGGTCTTCGGCACCCGGAGAATCGGCCACGGCGGCACCCTGGACCCCATGGCCACCGGCGTGCTGCCGGTGTTCGTGGGCAGAGCCACCCGGGGGGTGGAGTTCTTCGAGCACGCGGAGAAGGTCTATGAGACCCTGCTGCGCCCCGGTATCACCACCGACACCGAGGACATCACCGGCACCGTCCTGTCCCGGCAGGAGGTGTCCCTGACGCAGCAGCAGGTGGAGGATGTGCTCCCCAAATTCCGGGGGGACATTCTGCAGGTTCCGCCCATGTACTCCGCCATCAAGGTGAACGGCCGGAAGCTCTATGAGCTGGCCAGAAAGGGCCGGGAGGTCCCCCGGGAGCCAAGGCCCGTCACGATTCACGAGCTGACCTTCCTGGGCTTTGAAAACGGCGCCGTGCGCCTGCGGGTGCACTGCTCCAAGGGCACCTATATCCGCACGCTGTGCAAGGACATCGGCGCTTCCCTGGGCTGCGGCGGCTGCATGGAGGCCCTGCGCCGGGTCAGCGCCGGGGAATACACCGCAGAGGATGCCGTGCCCCTGCAGGAGCTGCTGGATTCCGAAACCCCGGAGCAGTATCTGCGCCCGGTGGACACCATGTTCCGCAATTACCCCATGGTCACCCTGACTGCCAATCAGGAAACGCGCTGCCGCAACGGCAATTCCTTCTCCGTCAGGCTCCCGGAGGGCACCTACCGGGCTTACAGTGAGGCGGGGGAATTCCTGATGCTCTCCTGCGTGGAGGACGGCGTCATGCGCACCGTCAAGAGCTTCTTCGACGTGGCAGATTGAATCCCATCCGATGATTTGAAATGCGCATATCGGTTTGACGCATCATTGCGGCAAATTGTAATTTGCCTGCGCGTTGCATGGAACCGGATAACGAACGGCGTGCACCAAGGCTCCCTCTGGGAGGGAGCTGTCAGCCAAAGGCTGACTGAAGGAGAGAGCCCCGGACTTTTAGATGCGGCATCGTAAGAAGCGCTGGTGATCGACCAACGCTCTCTCCCTCAGTCCGCTTCGCGGCCAGCTCCCTCGCAGAGGGAGCCTTTGGTGCACCCCGCCAAATTACAATTTGCTGAGTCAACCCGATAAGCACGATTTGAAAAGAGTTTTCCTCTATGAACAAAACGATTTACGCCCTGGGCTTTTTTGACGGTGTCCACATCGGGCATCAGGCCCTTCTGAATCAGTGCCGGGCTCTGGCAGAAAAGAACGGCTGCCTGGCAGGCGCCGTGACCTTTTCCTCCCATCCCGATGCCCTGGTCTTCGGCGCCGCGCCGGTGCTCATCAACACCCCGGCCGACCGGGAGCGGCTGCTGCTGCATTGGCTGGACAGCGTCATCACCCTGCCCTTCGACGAGAAGATGCACGCAACTCCCTGGGAAACGTTCCTGGATACCCTCCGCTCGGAATACGGCGCGGCGGGCTTTGTCTGCGGTGATGATTTCCGCTTTGGAGCCGAAGGCGCGGGAAATCCCGGACTTTTGACACAATATTGCCGGGAACATGGCCTGCCCTGTGCCGTGGTGCCGGAGCAGAGCCTGGACGGCACCCGGGTGTCCTCCTCCTATATCCGCACCCTGCTGGAAGCGGGGGAGATGGAGCGGGCAGATGCGTTTTTAGGGCATCCGCACATCTTCACCGGCACCGTGGTCCACGGCCACCAGCTGGGCAGAACCCTGGGCATCCCCACGGCCAACCTGCTGCTGCCCGGGGGCGTGGCGGTTCCCCGGTTCGGCGTGTATGCCTGCTTTGCCCGGGTGGATGGAGTGGCCTACCCCGCCGTCACCAATGTGGGCACCCGCCCCACGGTGGACGGCCACGGCATCACCGTGGAGCCCTGGCTCCTGGACTTCTCCGGCGACCTGTACGGCAAAGAAATCCGGCTGGAATTCCACAAATTCCTCCGCCCCGAGCGCAAATTCGATTCCCTGGAGGCGCTCCGGGAGGAAATTCGGAAAAACGCCCAACAGACCCGCGCCTATTTTGCGCTGCCGATCACCAATAACGTATCGCAGTAGGTTGGAATAACGAAAAATTGTAATTTGGCGGGGCACATACGAAGTATCTCATTTGATCAACCGATCAATATCGATGCCGAAGGCAATATCGACTTTCCCGTGGGAAAGATATCGATATATCAAAACGATATTTGCTTCGCAATCGATATTTGCTTCGCAATCGATATGTGCATGGCACTCGATATGCGCTGCGCGCAAGAAAGTTTTCCCCCGCCAAATTCCAATTTGGCAGGCAGTACCTGCGGACAATGGTCCCTGGGGTTGGTATGTTGCGGAGCCAAGGGCACTGTAAGCGCCGGTGCGCCATTGTCAGCGGCAAGCTGCCGCAACAGAATGTTAACTTGAGTTTTCCTCTGAAATAGAGTATAATAAACCATCAGTTTTCCAAAGGAGGCATTCCCATGGCTTTGAGCCCCGAGGATATGGAAAAACGCCGGAAGCGGCGGGAGGCGCAGCAGAAGCAGCAGCGAAAAGCGCAGATGAAGCTGCGGCTGAGTCTTGCTGCGGCTGTGGTTGTGCTGGTTCTCTGCGGAGCCGCCATTTTCTGGTTTGTCCAAAATATGCCCGATCCTCCGGCGGTGGTTCAGGAGACCACCGCTCCCACCACCGAGCCGCCCACGGAGGCCACCAAATCCCGGTGGGACCCCATCACCACGGTGCACATCAAGGCGGTGGGCGATCTGAACGTCACCGACGCCGTGGTGGACTCCGGCCTTGCCGCCAACGGCTACGATTTTACCCGGGCCTTTCAGGATGTGGCCGGTACCCTGGCCAGCGCCGATCTGACGCTGCTGAATCTGGAGGGCAACATCGCCGGTGAGCCCTATGGCTCGCTGACCACCTCCGCCCCGGTGCGTCTGCTGACGGCTCTGCGGAACGCAGGCGTCGATCTGGTACAGATGGCCAACTCCTGCGCCATCAACAACGGTCTCATCGGTCTGAACACCACCCTGCAGGCCATCCGGGCTGCGGGTCTGGAGCCGGTGGGCGCCTACTCCAGTCCCTCGGAGTTCCGCCGCGCCAAGGGCTACACCCTCTGCGACATCCAGGGCATCAAGGTGGCCTTCGTGGCCTTTACCAAGGGCGTCGGCGGCATGGGCATGCCCGAGGGCAACGAGGACTGCGTGAATCTGCTGTACACGGACTATGACAGCACCTACAAAAAGGTGGACACCGCAGGCATCACCAAAATTCTGAACAATGTGAAGGCGGAAAAGCCCGACTTCATCGTGGCCCTGCTCCACTGGGGCAGCGAAAACAACGACACCATCAGCTCCACCCAGGAGTCCATCGTCAAGCTGCTGCAGAAAAACGGCGTGGGCCTCATCATCGGCACCCACCCCCATCTGGTGCAGAAGATCGACTACAACGAGAAAAGCGGCACCCTGGTTGCCTATTCCCTGGGGGACTTCTACGGCGACGCCGCCCGGGGCGGCACCAACTACTCCATCGTGCTGGATGTGGAGATCACCAGGGATTCCGACGCCGGAACCACCAAGGTCACAGGCTACAGCTACACCCCCATCTACACCGTCACCAAGGCCCAGTCCGCCGACAACTTCCAGCGGGTGGTGCGCATCGAGCAGGCCATGCAGGCCTTCGACGGCAATTTCGTGGACAAGGTCAGCGCCGACGCCTACGCCGACATGACCTATTCCCTGACGAGGATCCAGTCCCGCACCAGCGGAAAGGGGTAAGGAAAAAAGCGCTTCCAAAGAAAGAGAAAATTGAGGTTCGGAGATTCCATATGAGAATACTGTTCGACAGCAAGCAGCTCAAGTTCAAGGACCCCTTCGGCACCCTGGTGCCGGGGCAGATGTGCACCCTGCATGTCCACATTCCCACCTCCGTGGCCACCCGGCGGGCGGAGATCGTCCTGTGCTATGAAGACGGCAGCCCCGCCCGGTATATCGAAATGTACCGGGAGCGCCAGGAGGGCGCCTACGACATCTACCGGGGCGACTTCTCCCTGTTTGCCCCCGGCCTGCACTTCTATTACTTCCAGATCCACGACCCCCACGGCATGTTCCGCCTGTTCAAGGAGGGCGACGACGCCAACATGGAGGCAGGCGACCTCTGGCAGGTCAGCTGCGTCCCCGCGGACTTCACCACCCCCGACTGGGCCAAGGGCGCCATCATCTACCAGATCTTCCCAGATCGCTTCGCCAAAAGTGGCAGCTGTGACCTTACCGGGAAGCTGGAACCCTACACCGTCCACAGCAGCTGGTATGAGGACGTGGACTGGGCGCCGGACGAAAACGACATCGTCCAGAACAACGACTTCTTCGGCGGCAACTTCCGGGGCATCACCGAAAAAATGGACTACATTGCCAGCCTGGGCGCCACCATTCTCTACCTGAACCCCATCAGCAAGAGCTTTTCCAACCACCGCTACGATACCGGCGACTATAAGACCCCCGACCCCATGCTGGGCACCGAGGCCGACTTCAAGGCTATGTGCGACGCCGCCCATGAGCGGGGCATCCATGTGATCCTGGACGGCGTGTACTCCCACACCGGCTCCAACAGCCTCTACTTTGACCGCAACCGTACCTTCGGCGGAAACGGCGCCTTCTGCACCGAGAAATCCCCCTATTACAACTGGTACACCTTCTATACCTGGCCCACCAACTACCATTCCTGGTGGAGCTTCGACACCCTGCCCACCGTCAACAAAATGCACCCCGACTTCATCAAGTACATCATCACGGACGAGGATTCCGTGGTGGCCCATTGGATGAAGCTGGGTGCCGACGGCTTCCGGCTGGATGTGGCCGACGAGCTGCCCGACGAATTCATCCGCATGATCCACGACCGGATCCGGCAGATCAAGCCCGACGCCCTGCTGCTGGGGGAGGTCTGGGAGGATGCCTCCAACAAAATGGCCTACGGCAAGCGCCGCCGCTACTTCGTGGGGGCGGAGCTGGACAGCGTCATGAACTACCCCTTCCGCACCGCCATTCTGAACTTCATGCGCGGCTGGGACAGCGGCAGAGAATTCCGAAACACCGTCATGTCCATTGTGGAGAACTACCCGCCCCAGGTGGTTTCCTGCAACATGAACCTGCTGGGCACCCACGATACTCCCAGAATCCTCACCGCGCTGGTGGACGATTTCGACGGCAGCCGGGAGGAAAAGGCCCACCGCCGCCTGTCCCGGAACCAGATGGAGGTGGCCCGGGACCGTCTGCAGATAGCCGCCTTCCTGCAGTACACCCTGCCGGGCAGCCCCAGCCTGTACTATGGCGATGAGGCGCTGATGGAGGGCTACCGGGACCCCTTCAACCGCCGCACCTATCCCTGGGGCCGGGAGGACCCCGAAATTCTCAGCTTCTTCCGGAGCCTGGGCCGGCTGCGCCAGAGCCAGGAGGTTCTGCGGCTGGGGGACATCTCCTTCTTCACCGCCGGGGACAAGCACCTGGGCTACACCAGAAGCTATCAGGGCAAGAAGGTCGAGATTTATGTAAACCGAAGCGGCGACCCCTGGAACATCCCTGTGGGCCGGGTGATCTTCGGCGTCAACCTGCACACCATCACCACCGACTGCCTGACCCTGGCGCCCCGGGGCTTCTGCGCCGTGGAGGAGGAATAACATGGAAGAAGAGCTGTTTCTCACCGGCTACTGCCGCCAGCTGGACCAGAGCCGCGTGGTGACGGTGGAGCTGGAAGACGGCGCCGTCAGCGAATGCGACTGCTGCTTCGGCTCCTGCATTTACGAGCCCAACTGCACCATCGCCCGGCAGATTCAGGAAAAAATCCAATAATCAAGCCGCCGCAGAACCGAAAAAACGGGATCTGCGGCGGCTTTTTATGATGTGCATATCGGTTTGACTCAGCATTGAGGCAAATTGTAATTTGGCGGACAATAACACACGGGCTGGTATAATATGGAGCGAAGCGACCTTGGCTCTCCCTTTGGGAGAGCTGGCTGCCCCGTATGGGGCAGTCTGAGAGGGTCCCACGTTCCAATGGACGCTTCCCAACCATCAAACGGAGTACCCTCTCAGTCAGCCGATGCCTGCGATATCCTTCAGCACCTCGCCTGCCAGGATCAGACCTGCGGCGCCGGGGACGAAGGGAACGGAGCCGGGGATCTGGCGCTTGCCGGCGGCGGCTGCCTCCTCCTCCCAGCCGGTGGGCTTCCGGGCCTCCTCTTTGGAATAGACCACCTTCAGATGGCGGATGCCCCGCCTGCCCAGCTCCTTGCGCATCACCCGGGCCAGGGGGCACATGCTGGTTTTGGAGATGTCCGTAACCTCGAAGGCGGAGGCGTCCAGCTTGTTCCCGGTACCCATGCAGCAGATGATGGGCGTCCCCACGGCATGGGCCCGCTCCACCAGGGCCAGCTTGGCGGTGACGGTGTCGATGGCGTCCACGATATAGTCATACCGGGTAAAATCAAAGCTGTCCGCGGTTTCCGGCAGATAGAACACCGGGAAGGTGCGCACCCGGCAGTCGGGGTTGATGTCCAGCACCCGGCGGCGGGCGGCCTCCACCTTGGGCATCCCCACGGTGGCATGGGTGGCCAGGATCTGCCGGTTCAGGTTGGACAGGCTGATTTCGTCCTTGTCGATGAGGTCCAGGCTGCCGATGCCGGCCCGCGCCAGCGCCTCCACCACATAGCCGCCCACCCCGCCCAGGCCGAATACGGCCACATGGGCACTGCGGAACCGCTCCACGGCCTCTTCGCCCATCAGCATGGCGGTGCGGGAAAACTGTTCGTTCATGGGATCGCCCCTTCCAGAATTCTATGCGCTGATCGGTTTGACGCAGCATTGCGACAAATTGTAATTTGGCGGGCAGACTTTTGCTCAGGGCACTGTAGGGGAGGCTATCAGCCTCCCGCCACGTTGGTCGACTGGGTGTTCCGAT
>CALYTP010000079.1:0-8367 GCA_945486915.1 uncultured Clostridia bacterium
GCCAAGGTCGCTTCGCTCCATACCATGTCCAACAAAATACCATTCATCGGAACACACAGTCGACCCGCGTGGCGGGAGGATGATATCCTCCCCTACAACGGCTGGATTGTAATTCGCACCGCCAAATTACAATTTGCTGCGTTAACGCGGCCGGTACAATGCATAATATTTGCTTTTCTGTATGGACATTCCAGAAAATATGCGGTATACTGGAATAACAATACACCAGAACGACATCTGGGGGGCTGAGATATGAAGACGACACTATTGATTATGGCGGCGGGCATCGGCTCCCGCTTTGGCGGCGGCATCAAGCAGCTGGAGCCTGTGGGCTGCAACGGCGAGATCATCATGGACTATTCCATCCACGATGCCATTGCCGCAGGCTTCAATAAGGTTGTATTTGTCATCCGCAGGGACATCGAGGCAGATTTCCGGGAGCGCATCGGAGACCGCATCGGGGCTGTCTGCAAACAGCTGGGGGTGGAAACCGCCTATGCGTTTCAGGAGCTTTCGGCAATTCCCGAAGGCTTCACCGTCCCGGAGGGCCGCAGCAAGCCCTGGGGCACCGGTCAGGCGGTGCTGGCGGCAAAGGAGCTGATCCGGGAGCCCTTCATGGTCATCAACGCCGACGACTACTACGGCAAAGAGGCCTACCGGATGCTCCACGACTGGCTGGTTCAGCCCCACGAGGCTTCTGCCATCGCCATGGCAGGCTTTGTGCTGAAAAACACCCTGTCCGACCACGGCGGCGTCACCCGGGGCATCTGCCGGGTGGAGGAAGGCCACAGCCATGTGGTGGATGTGGTGGAGACCCGGAACATCGTGAAGACCGAAGCCGGCGCCGAGGCCGGCGGCAGAGCGCTGGATCTCAACGCCCTGGTGTCCATGAATATGTGGGGCTTCCCCGGGCAGGAAGGGCAGATGCCACCCTTTATGAAGGTGCTGGAGGATTCCTTCGCCGATTTCTTTGCCCAAAGCGTGGCAGCCAACCCCATGAAGGCGGAGTACCTGCTGCCCACCCTCATCGGCGGTCTGCTGCGGGCGGAAAAATGCACCGTAAAGGCGCTGCCCACCAGCGACAGATGGTTCGGCGTCACCTACAAGGAGGATAAGGCCATGGTGGTGGAGAGCTTCCGCCGCCTCATCGAAGACGGTGTTTATCCCAAAAATCTCTATTCCGACCTGTAAACCGCAAAAACAGCCGCGAAAGCGGCTGTTTTTTTGTCGGCTGCCATGTTAAAAATTGTAGGGGAGGATATCATCCTCCCGCCACGTTGGTTGTCCGCGTGTTCCGGTGAATGGTACCACGCCGGATGCGGTACGGATTCGCCCAACATTTTTTGTCGGGTTGTACCGCGCGGGAGGATAATATCCTCCCCTACTGTGGCTGGTACTTTGGCTGTCTTTCCCCGAAATGGTCAAAAACCGTCAAAATGCTGGCTGTTGACCGGTGGAATGGTAATTTTTTGTATTGTATAGATGTTGATTTTACAACAAGTCTGTGATAAAATCCATTGCGCATCCCCGTGGAGATTCTATCAACTACCTGTCCCGGCACTTGGAAAACCGGGAGAAATGAGAGGATACAATGGAAAAAATTCGCATCATCACGGACTCCGGTTCGGATATTCTGGCGCCCTGCCCCGAAAACCTGACGGTCATCCCCCTGACCGTCCACTTTGGCCAGGAGGAGTACCGGGACGGCCTGGATCTGAGCCACAGGGAGTTCTTTGAAAAGCTCGCTTCCTGCAAGGATCTGCCCACCACCAGTCTGGTGCCTCCCGGTCAGTTCGCGGAGGCCTTCGCCAAAGCCAGGGCTGCGGGGGAGACGGTGATCGCCATCGTGCTGGCCAGCAAGCTCTCCGGCACCTGGCAGAGCGCCGTGCTGGCGGCGGAGGATTTTGAAAACGTCTATGTGGTGGACAGCATGAACGCCACCCTGGGCGAGCAGATCCTGGTGAAATACGCACTGCAGCTGGTGGAGCAGGGCATGGACGCAAAGCAGATCGTCGGGGAGCTGGAGCGTGCCAAGAGCCATGTGGTGCTCACCGGCATTCCCGATACGCTGGAGTACCTGCACCGCGGCGGCCGGATCTCCAAAACCGTGGCGGTTCTGGGCGGTGCGCTGGCCATCAAGCCGGTGCTGAAGCTGGTGGACGGCGTCATCGTCATGGTGGGCAAGGCCCGGGGCACCAAAAACGCCCACAACTACCTGATGCAGGAGGTGCGCAAGAGCACCATTGACTTCACCAAGCCCTTCCTTCTTGGCTGCACCGGCACCAGCGATGCCCGGCTGCAGCGGTTTATTCAGGACAGCCGGGAACTGTGGCAGGATTGGGACGGCCCTGTGCCCACCGCCAGCATCGGCGCCACCATCGGCACCCATCTGGGCCCGGACGCCGTGCTGGTCACCTTCTTCGAGCGCTTCTGATTCATACTATTCAGGAGCAGCGGAAGCAGTAGATCTGGGTGACCACATTGTTGCGGATGGTCAGAGTCATGGCCTCCGGGGCGCGGATGACGGTGCAGCTTTCCCCGGGCGGGGAAGCCAGACCGAAGCAGGATTGCACCTGCTCCGCTGTGGAGCCGACGCAAAGGCCTTCCGCGGTTTTGGTGCCGCTGCCTGTGATCCGCACGCTGGATATGCGCTCTCCGTCCCGGCAGGGGTGGGTTCGCAGCTCCATTCCCGAAAAGCAGTAGGTCCGCTCCACCCCGGGAAAATCGGAAAGCGCCGCCTCCGCGTAGACGAAGGGCGCCCCCAGCCCGGAGAGCACCTCCGCCGCCGGGGCATCCAGCGTAATTTCGGCTCCGTCCCGCAGCAGCGCAAAATTTCCGGTGGTTTCCGGTGTTCCCGTTTTCCCGCAGCCGGTGAGCGCAAAGGCGCACAAAAGAAGAAGGGCAGCACCGCACAATGGGGCAAAAGCTCCGCCGAAGCCCGCAGCGCCCATTGCGCGGTGTTGCCGAAGTGCCAGCTTCATCCGATCTCAACTCCCTGCAGGTCTAGTATCTGCCAGTTTCCCCATTTTATGCCGGCTTGCGGAGGAACTTTTGATCCAAGAGCATAAAAAAACAGCCCTCAATGATTTCTTCCATCATTGAGGGCTGTTATTCACTCTTGGTATCCAGCATCAGCGATTTGACCTCTCTTTCTGCAGATTCTTTTATATTTAAGAAGATGATCCATTGGCGGTGGTTCATCTTTTGTATCTTTATAATAGCGCGGAAAGGAATCATTTTCAAGATGGAGTACTGCACAGAAAAGTTCCGCTTCTTTCGTGCAACTGGGAGAAACCGGAACTTATGGGAAGAAAATCCTTGACCTGAGGGAACGCAGTGTGGTATGATGATTATGTTGGGCGGCCGTGGGGGCTGCCTTTGCGTTTATCCCGCAGGGAACGGTTTATCCCGTTCCACATTTTCCGGCAATTGGCAGCGGAATGCATAAATGCATTCCCTACAGTGGTGCAGCATTTGGGAGGCAGAGATATGGAACTCATCAAGGTATTCATCACCGAGGACGAGAGCATCGTCCGGGAGGGACTGCGGGACATTGTGCCCTGGGAGAAATACGGCTTTGAATTCGTGGGCGATGCGCCGGACGGAGAAATCGCCCTGCCCCTGATTCGGAAGCTAAAGCCTGACGTGCTGATTACGGACATCAAAATGCCCTTCATGGACGGTCTGGCCCTGAGCAGCATCGTCAGCCGGGAGCTGCCGGACACCAAGATCATCATCCTCTCCGGCTACAGCGATTTTGAGTATGCCCGTCAGGCCATTTCCCTGAATGTGGACCAGTATCTGCTCAAGCCCATCACCAAGGCCGCCATCCTCAAGGCCCTGTCCGAGACCCGGCAGAAGATCCAGGAGGAGCAGGAGCAGAAGGACTACCTGCGCCGCTATGAGCAGGACACCAAGAAATACGAGAGCTTCTCCCGCCGGGCCTTCTTCGAGCGGCTGGTGGAGGGCTCCATGTCCGTGCAGGAGATCTATGAGGAGGCCGGGCGGCTGAATCTGGAGCTCAATGCCGACGGCTACAATTTCGTGATCTTCACCGTCCAGTCCACCGACGAAACCGCCTACTGCGAGGAGGCAGCCCTGGCGCTGGATGGCCTGCTGGATGATTTTCTCCGCTACCCCGGCTACATCCTCTTCCGCAGCAGCCTGCTGAGCTATGCCGCGCTGATCAAGGGCGACGCGGAGGATCTGGAGGAGCTGACCGCCAAAAGCGTGGCACTGATCCGCCGCCGCTGCGACGCCGCGGGGGACAGAGTCAGCTGGTACGCCGCCGTGGGCGTCCCCACCTACCGGCTCAGCGGCCTGGCCCAGTGCTATTCCGATGCCAACCGGGCGCTGGCCTACCGCCATCTGATCCCCGATACCCATGTGTTCCGGGCGGAAATCCTCAAACGGGAGTCGGAAAACGCAGCTCCCCGAAGACTGGACACCCTGGACCCGGGGAAGCTGGACCCCATGGTGATCCGCAATTTCCTGCAGAACGGCACCCAGGAGGAGGCGGAGGCCTTTGTGGACGAATACCTGTCCAACCTGGGCGGGGCGGAGCAGTCCATTGTGTTCCGCCACTATCTGATGATGAGCGTCCGCATCCACGCCCAGGTGGTGCTGCAGCAGCTGGGATGCGGTGCGGAGGATTTCGGCCGCCTGCCCCAGCCGGAGGTGAACCTGCCGGCGGAAAAGCTGGGGGAGGACATCCTGAACGTCCTGAACGCGGCGCTCCAGCTCCGGGATCTGAAGTCCCAGAAGGTCAGCAGCGACATCGTGGACAGCGCCATCCGCTACATCGAGCGCAACTACACCGATGAAAATATCTCGCTGAACTCCGTGGCCCAGGCCATCAACATCAGCGCCAACTACTTAAGCGCCCTGTTCAGCCAGCGGATGGGGGTCTCCTTCGTGGAGTACCTGACCCAGAAGCGCATGGCCCGGGCCAGACAGCTGCTGCTCAAGACCAATATGCGCTCGTCGGAGATCGCCTACGAGGTGGGCTACCGCGATCCGCGTTACTTCTCCTTTGTATTCCGGAAGACCCAGGGCTGCACCCCCAGAGCCTTCCGCTCCGGGGAGGCCGACGGCGAATGAAGACCCGGTTTGCCTCCAATTCCATAGAGGGAAAGCTCTACCGGCTGGTGCTGCAGATCTTCCTGCCCATGGTGCTGCTGGCGGGACTGATCCTGATGATGCTCATCGTCTATAACGTGCAGTATGCCTCCATCACCGAAAACATCACCACGGCCTCCGGGTTCAATCAGGACTTCAAGGCGGACGTGGACCTGAAAATGTACTACTACGTCATCGGCTCCAGCGGCGAGATCCCCGCCGAGGAGATCCGGACGGCACGATCCCTGGCCCAGACTCTGCTGGATAACACCACCAATCCCGACAGCCGCAGAGCGGTGGGCAGCGTGCTGGGGCTGTGCGACAGCCTGTGGAGCAGCATTGGACGCATACAGAATACCGAAGGGTATGACAAGCGCATCGAGCAGCTGGAGACCAACATCTATGTCATCACCCAACTCATTGAGGAGTACCTGTACACCTACCTCTACCACGAGGCCGGGCAGCTGGCACGGCTGCAGCATATGCTGAATGTGACGCTGGTGGGCGAGATCGCGGCGGTGCTGCTGATCCTGGCTGCGGTGGTGTATGTGGCGGTGCGGCAGGCCATCGCCACCAGCAGCAGCATCACGGACCCCATCGATGCCCTGTTCCGGCGGGTTCAGGAAATCGGCCGGGGAGACCTGACGGAAAAGCCTCCGGTCCAGGCCGACGACCCCAGGCTCTCGGTCCTCAGCACCGGCATTGAGGAGATGACCGTCCGGCTGAACCGGCAGATCGAGCTGAACCGGCAGGAGCAGATCCGGCTGCGGGGCATTGAGCTGTCGCTGCTCCAGGCCCAGATCAACCCCCATTTCCTGTACAATACCCTGGACGCCATCGTCTGGCTCATCGAGACGGAAAAAAACGAACAGGCCGAGGAAATGGTCACCAGTCTTTCCAACTATTTCCGTGCCTTCCTGAGCAACGGCCGGGACATCGTCACCGTGGGTCAGGAGCAGCAGCACATCCGCAGCTACCTGGAGATCCAGCAGGTGCGCTACAAGGACATTCTGGATTATGAAATTGACATTGACCCGGCCATCGGCGGCTGCCTGATCCCCAAGCTGACCCTGCAGCCGCTGGTGGAGAACGCCATTTATCACGGCCTCAAGCCCAAGCGGGGCAAGGGCATGATCCGGGTCACGGGGCGGCTCAGCGGCGGCCGGGTGACACTCCGGGTGGAGGACACCGGCGCCGGCATGGAGGAAGATGAGCTGGAGACGCTTCGCAGTCAGATCCTCAGCGGCGAGGCATCGGGCTTCGGCCTGACCGCCTCCTACAAACGATTGCTCCTGATGTACGGCGCGGAATGCGAACTCACCGTGGACAGCCGGGTGGGCGAGGGCACGGCCATCACCATCGGCATCCCAATGCGAACGGAGGAACCGGAATGAAAAAAGTATTTGGGCAACACCGCACAATGGGAGCTGCAGGCTTCGGCGGATCTTTTGCCCCATTATGCGGTGTTGCCTTTGCTCTTTTGCTGTGGGGGATGCTGCTGATCCTGGCGGGGTGCTCCGAAGAATCGGCGCCGGAACGCAAGCTGCTGCGGGTGGGCTTTTCCCAGCTGGGGGCGGAGTCCGACTGGC
Source organism: uncultured Clostridia bacterium (assembly GCA_945486915.1). Lineage (GTDB taxonomy): Bacteria > Bacillota > Clostridia > Oscillospirales > Oscillospiraceae > Faecousia. The sequence continues at coordinate 6,708 of CALYTP010000079.1, forward strand.
GGGTCGCCAACACCGAATCCATGATCCAGGCCTTCAGCGAGGAAAACGGCTATGAGCTGCTCTATGACAACGCCCGCCAGAAGCAGGCCAACCAGCTGGTGGCGGTGCGCAATTTCATCGTGCAGGATGTGGACATCATCGTCATTGCCCCTGCCGAGGAGACCGGCTGGGAGGCGGTGCTGCAGGAGGCGAAGGACGCAGGCATTCCCGTCATCATCATGGACCGGGAGGTGGCGGTGGAGGATGAGAGCCTCTACCTGACCCGGATCGGCTCCGACTTCCTGGAGGAAGGCCGGCAGGCGGTGGACTGGCTGGCACGGACACTGGAGGAACGGGGCAGGGCGACGCAGAACATAAATATCCTGCATCTTCAGGGCAGCTATGGCGCCACCGCGCAGCTTTTGCGGACAAAGGCCCTGGAGGATGCCGCGGCGCAGCGGGAGAACTGGACCATCTGCGCCCAGCTGGCGGGGGATTTCACCGAGTCCAAGGGCTATGAGGCCGTCCGGGACTATCTGAAGGAGCACCGGGATATCGATGTGCTTTACAGCGAGAACGACAATATGACCTTCGGCGCCATGAAGGCGCTGGAGGAGGCCGGGCTGACCTACGGCGCAGACGGGGATGTGATGATCATCTCCTTTGACGCGGTGCGCCGGGCACTGGAATACTGCATGGCGGGGAAGATCGACCTGTGCGTGGAGTGCAACCCCCTCCATGGCCCCCGGGTGAATGAGCTGATCCGGCAGCATCAGGCGGGAGAGAAGATCCCGAAACAGATTTTCGTGGAGGAAACCGTGTTCACCCCGGATACCGTCACCGAAGCGCTCATCGGCAGCCGGTTGTACTGACGAAACAGGAATATGACGAACCCGTTCCCATTTGGGTTCGTCCTGTTTCCCGGGTGCTCTCATTGCAAAAATTGTTATCTATGTCTCTTCCCCGACTGTTACCTATGTCTCTTCCCTGACTGTTACCTATGTCTCTTCTCTGTACGGCAAATGATTTCCCATACACGCAAAAAACCACCCCGAAAAGCGGGGTGGTTTTTACTTTTGGAAACCTTATGCCATTGCGGCGGTGATAATGGCCATCTTATAGACCTCCTCGGCGTTGCAGCCGCGGGACAGGTCGTTGATGGGAGCAGCCAGACCCTGCAGGATGGGGCCGTAGCCTTCGAAGCCGCCCAGACGCTGGCCGATCTTGTAGCCGATGTTGCCGGCCTCGATGCAGGGGAAGATGAAGGTGTTGGCGTAGCCGGCCACGGGGGAGCCGGGGAACTTCAGCTGGCCGACCTCGGGAGCCACGGCGGCGTCGAACTGCATCTCGCCGTCGATCATCAGATCGGGAGCCATCTGCTTGGCGATAACGGTGGCGTCATGGCTCAGCTTGACGGTGCCGCCCTTGCCGGAGCCGTTGGTGGAGAAGCTCAGCATGGCAACCTTGGGATCGATGCCGAAGACCTTGGCGGTCTTGGCGGTCTCGATGGCAACCTCAGCCAGCTTCTGCGCAGCGGAGATGACCACGTTGCCGTCCTTGTCCACGGTGTCCTCGTAGCTGATGTTGATGGCGCAGTCGCCCATGGCCAGCTTCTCTTCGCCGCGAACCATGATGAAGCAGGAGGAAACCAGGTGCGCGCCGGGCTTGGTCTTCACCAGCT
>CALYTP010000080.1:0-8106 GCA_945486915.1 uncultured Clostridia bacterium
TGGACATTGCGAAGGGACGGTCGAAGCCGCCGCCCAGGATGTTGCCCAGGTTCATGATGAGCAGAACCACGATGGTGGGACGGATGGAGGGCAGGGTGATGTTCCACATCTTGCGGAAGCGGCCTGCGCCGTCCACATCGGCGGCCTCATACAGCTCCTGGTTGATGCCGGCGATGGCGGCCAGATACACGATGGAGTTCCAGCCGAAGCTCTGCCAGACACCCACGCCGATGTAGGTGCCCACCCAGCAGTCCGGATCATTCAGGAAGGGGAAGGACTGCCCGGTGACCTTCTCGATCACCACATTCACCAGACCGTCGCCGGGGGCAAACAGCTGCAGCGCCAGGCTGGAGATGATGACCCAGGACAGGAAGTGGGGCATGTAGGCGATGGTCTGAATGGTCTTCTTGAACTTGGGGAAGGGAAGCTCATTCAGGATCAGCGCAAAAATGATGGGTGCGGGGAAGCCGATGATCAGATCCAGCAGATTCAGCTTGATGGTATTCTTCAGCGCCAGACGGAAGTCCTTGCTTCCGAAGGCCTTGATGAAGTACTCGAAGCCGTTGTTTTTGGCCAGGGGCATTTCCCAGACGCTCATATTCAGCTTGTACTTCTTGAATGCGATCTGAATGTAAATCATGGGCGCATACTTGAAGACAATCAGATAGAGCAGGGGGAGCGCCAGCAGTGCGTAGAGCTGCCAGTAGCGCCGGATGTACGGGCCAAAGGGTTTTTTCTTCTGCGAGCGGACTGCGAGTTCGGACTCCTGCCCGGGCGCATTCTTGGTGAAACTTGCCATTGCTTACCTCCCAGTGAAGAAAGATTACGACAATATTATAGCAATCCTTTTCTGATGATTCTTATCAAATATTGCTATCTTTATTTTCAGTTTTTGCTTTCTTTCACAAAAATGGCAATTCTTATCAAAAAAAACTGTCACATATTGCAACAAATGAGAAAGTGTGGTATAGTGTTATGAACATATTTCTCACATTGCTGTGCATAATTGTCGCATTGATTCGTCATTTTCACAAAAAAGCAATAGCAATTTTTGAGCATATATCCAAGAAGCTTTTTCGGGAGGGACGTATGAGCCAAGCAACGATCAATTCCATTTCCCATATCAGTCATGAGGTCCTTGACCAGTACCTGGCCAGGCAGGCAAAGAAGGAGTATGTCCGCACCATGTCGGACAACGTGGAGTCCGTGGGATACCAGCCGGATTCCACCCTGCGGTTCTTTTACAACAACAATATGCTCACCTTTGATGCCCATTGGCATTCCGCCGTGGAGATAATCGTCCCGATGGAGAGCAATTACCTGGTGACGGTGCGCAATCAGGTCTACGAGCTGAGTCCCGGCGACATTTTCATGATCCCCGGCGGCGAGCTGCACAGTCTGCGGGCGGTGTCCCGGGGCGGGCGGTTCATCTTCCTGTTTGAGCTGGATCAGATCTGGAAGGTCAAGGGAACCTCCTTCCTGAATTCCTGTGTCTCCCAGCCGCTGCTCATCAACCGCAGCACCTGCCCCTCCATTTATGACGAGGAGTCGGCCATCATCGCCCAGATCTGCCTGGACTACCTCCATGAAGACGGTCTGCGGGACATCACCATCTACGCAAGGCTGCTGACCTTCCTCATCAATTACGGACGGTTCCGCATGTCCCAGGATGGCTGCATCGCCATGTTCCAGCCGGGGCACTCCGGTCAGAGGAACTATACCGAAAAGTTCAACGCGGTCTTTGACTATCTGGACCGGCATTTCGCGGAGGATCTGACCCTGGAGGATGTGGCGGCGGTGGCGGGCTTCTCCAAATTCCATTTTTCCAGAACCTTCAAGCAGCTTTCCGGCGAGAATTTCTATGATTACCTCTGCCACCGCAGGATCAAGTCCTCGGAGCTGCTGCTGATGAGGCCGGGACTGTCCATCTCCCAGATTGCGCTGCAGTCCGGCTTTTCCAGCGTGTCCACCTTTAACCGCACCTTCAAAAAGCTGAAGGGCTGCACACCCACCCAGTACCGCGGTATGTTCCAAATGCGAAATGATTCCTTTACAGAAGGAGATTATGAAAATGAATGAAACACAGACCAACGAAATCACCGAAACCAGACAGCCCCGGCCTGAGGAGAAGAAAAAGGGCCTGATGCGGATGTTTGAGCTGCTGGACCGGGACGGAGGCAAATTCTTCAAATCCGGCGTGCTGGTGTTTGTCAGCGCGATTCCCTTCGCCGTTGCCGTGCTGGCGGCGGTGGTAACCGGCAGCCCCCTGCTTCTGCTGACCTGCATTCCCTGCGGTATGCTGGCAGCACCCCAGATCTGCGGCGCAGCGGACACCGTCATGCGCAGCCAGCGCGACGAGGTGGGCTGGTGGTGGTGGGACACCTATAAAAAGGCATGGAAGCGCAATGCCAGGGCTGCCCTGCTGCCCGGCGCCGTTTTCGGCTTTCTGGCGGGGGCACAGATCTGGTCGCTGTATCTGGTGGCCGTGATGGAGAACCCTATCCGGGACTTCTGGTTTCTGGCTGCCGCAATGCTGCTGGAGCTGTCCATTCTGAGCTATTATCTTCCCATGCTGGTGTGCATGGAGCTGCCCTTTCCGGCGCTTCTGCGCAACTGCTTCGTGCTGTTTTTCAGCCACCCTGTCAAGAGCCTGCTGGCGGGCCTGCTGCAGCTTGTTTACTACATCCTGATCCTCGTCTGGTTTCCCCTGACCAGCGTCATTTTCTTCGCCACCAGCGTGTGGCTACCCATGCTGATGAGCTGTGTGGTTCTGTACCCGGCGCTGGACAAGCATTTCGGCCTGACCGCCGCCTATGAAAAAATACAGCAGGAGCAGTGGGGCGCGAATGAGTAAGAATTTAATGTACAATCCCCCGCAGCAGGCTGCCACACCTTACTAAATTGTAATTTGGCGGTCAGATTTTTGCTCTGGTCTCTGTAGGGGAGGCTATTAGCCTCCCGCCAGGTTTCGGTTTCCGAGTGTTCGGTTGAATGGAAAAATGTTGGACATAGATACGAATTCGCCCAACGTGATTGCCTTTTGAGGGCTTGCACTGCGCGGGAGGATGATATCCTCCCCTACATTGGCTGGGTGGTAATTTGCACCGCCAAATTACAATTTATATATATGTGACACCCTGCGACAATGGCTGGACGAAATCCTTCAATAATCTGTCAAGGAGCATCATCATGAACTTTGTGTTAGAAATCAATCATACTGTATTCTATGTGGAGCCGGAGGGGTTTGAAGGCGTACGCCGGATTGCCGGGACGGTGGCCAAGGACATACAGGCCGTCACCGGGCAGCTGCCGGAGGTGACGGACCGCCTGACGGAAAACGGTCAGGTCATTCTCTGTGCCACCCTTGGCCGCAGTCCCATGGCTGACCGGCTTCTTGCCCGGGGCGTTCTGGATGGGGAAAGGCTGCGGGGCAGACGGGAGGTCTATCAGATTGCCCTGACCGAGATCGGGGGCAATCCCGCGCTGGTGATCTGCGGCAGTGACAAGCGGGGCACCATCTACGGCATGTTTGCCCTGTCGGAGTACATCGGGGTGTCGCCTCTGTGCTTCTTCGGCGACGCGGAGCCGCTTCAAAGAGACTGCGTTCCCGTCGGGCGGGACATCGAGACGGTGTCCAAAGAGCCCAGCGTCAGATACCGCGGCTTCTTCATCAACGACGAGTGGCCCTGCTTCGGCACCTGGGCAACCACCCACTACGGCGATGTCAACGCCCGGTGCTATGATAAGATTTTTGAATTCCTGCTGCGCATGAAGGGCAACTACCTGTGGCCCGCCATGTGGGCCTCCTCCTTCCCCCTGGATGGCCCCGGCAGCGCCAACGAGGAGCTGGCGGATATCTACGGCGTGGTGATGGGCTACTCCCACCATGAGCCATGCCTGCGGGCCAGCGAGGAATGGGACAAGGTCCGGGGCGAAGGCAGCCGCTATGGCAACGAATGGAATTTCTACACCAATGAACAGGGGCTGCTGAACTACTGGGAGGATGCCCTGATCCGCAGCGGCGGCTATGAGAACATCATCACCATCGGTATGCGGGGCGAGCGGGACACCTCCATGCTGGGGGAGGATTCCACTCTGGAGGAGAACATTGCCCTGCTGAAACGGATCATTACAAAGCAGCGGGAGCTGATCCGGCGGCATGGGAAGAAGGATGCCCCCCAGCTGCTGGCACTGTACAAAGAGGTGGAGCGCTACTTCCACGGCGACGAGAGCACCGAGGGTCTGCGCAGCTGGAAGGAGCTGGACGATGTGTTGCTCCTGCTCTGCGAGGACAACCACAACCACCTGCGCACGGTGCCCCCAAAGGATATGCGGAACCATCCCGGCGGCTGGGGCATGTACTACCACTTTGACTACCACGGCGGCCCTGTCTCCTATGAATGGGTGGATTCCACGCCCCTGTCCGTGACCTGGGAGCAGATGACCCAGGCCTGGGAGTACGGCATCCGGGACCTGTGGATTGTCAACGTGGGCGACCTGAAGTTCCACGAGGTTCCTCTGACCTACTTCCTGGCCCTGGCCTATGACTACGACAAGTGGGGCAGCGCCAACCCCAACAGCGCGAAGGAATACACGGCCCTGTGGACGAAGTCCACCTTCCCCGGCGTGCCGGGGCAGCTGCAAGCACAAATTGGGGATGTGCTCCGGGATTACATCCATCTCAACAGCCTCCGCCGTCCCGAGGCGCTGAACGAGGGCATCTACCACCCCTGCCATTATGGGGAAGCGGACCGGATGCTGGCCATTGCCGAGAATCTGGAATCGCGTTCCTCCGCCGTCTATGAAGCGCTGGCGCCGAAGCAGCGGGACGCCTATTACAGCATGGTGCATTACCCCGCCATGGCATCGGCAAATCTTGTGAAAATGCACCTGTATGCCGCGAAAAACGCCCACTATGCCGCCCAGGGCAAGCCGGTGGCCAACCGCTATGGGAAGCTGACCGAAGAATGCATCGCCCGGGATCTGGCGCTGGCGGAGGAATTCGGGGCCTTCCGGGAGGGGAAATGGAACGGTATGCAGCTGGCGTCCCACATCGGCTTCACCCGCTGGAACGATGACGACTGCCGCTACCCGGTGATCCGCAAGGTCACGCCGCTGCGAAAGGCATTTATGAAGGTGTCCCGGGCAGATCGGGAGGCTTTGGCAACAAAAATCTACGGCGGCCCCATGGTGATTGAGGTGCCGGATTTCTGCGATGCCGGCTGTGATACGGTGACGCTGGAAATCGCCAACGGCGGCAGCGTTCCCTTCTCCTTCCGCATTGAAGCAGAGCGTGAGCTGCCCCGGTGGCTCACCGTGGAGCCGGATTCCGGCAATGTCACCGACCAGACGGCGGTGAAGCTCCGCTGTGACCGGGGACTACTGCCCGTGGAAGCCCAAACCTGCACCCTGCGTGTGACGGATGGGGATGCCGTGGTGGCTCTCCGCGTCAGCGGCAGGGCGGTTCCCACGGAGGCTCTGATGCCCATGACCTTCCTGGAAAGAAACGGCGTGATTTCCATGCTGGCGGAGCATTATTCCATAAAACAGGATGTCCCCGGGGCGGCCTTCGGGAGACTGGAGGACTACGGCAAATACGGCAGCGGCATGAAGGTTTTCCCCTCCACCGCAGAATTTGAAGAAGGGGAGCTCTGCCCGCGCCTTACCTATTCCTTCCTGATCGGGGAGGAGGGCGATTATCAGGTGGAAATTCTCACCGCGCCCAATAACCCGGTACAGATCGGCAGCCCGGTGAAGCTGCTGGTGGAAACCGCCGGACAGAAGCAGGTGCTGGAGCTGCTGCCGCCGGATTTCCGGGCGGGGGAGAACAGCGATCCGCGCTGGTGCCGGGGTGTTCTGGATCAGATCCACAGCGCAAAGACCGGATTGCATTTCCCAGCCGGTGTGCAGACCCTGACCCTGGGCGCCATGAGCCCCGGGGTGGTGATCGAGAAAATCCTCATCTACAGGGATGCGCCTCTGCCCTCTTACTTCGGCCCGGAGGAATCTTGGTTCCGTAGGTAAACTGTAATTTATCGCACTGGCGCTTACGGCGCCCTTGGCTCTCCCTTTGGGAGAGCTGTCAGCCGAACAGGCTGACTGAGAGGGTACTCCGTTTGATGATTGGAAAGCGTATATTGGAACGTGGGACCCTCTCAGATAAGCCCCTTACGGGGCAGCCAGCTCTCCCAAAGGGAGAGCCAAGGTCGCTTCGCTCCGTACCATGTCCAACATTTTTCCATTCAACCGAACACCCAGGAATCAAAACCTGGCGGGAGGATGATATCCTCCCCTACGGTGGCTGGGCAAAAAATTTCACCCGCTGTCAAAATGTTTACAATCAGAGGATGGTATCTATGAAAAAACAGGCATTCAATCCCTATCTTCCCAGCTTTGAGTATGTGCCGGACGGAGAGCCCCGGGTATTCGGGGATCGGGTCTATGTTTACGGAAGCCACGATGCCTTCGACGGCGAGGGCTTCTGTGTCAATGACTACGTTTGCTGGTCCGCCCCGGTGGACGACCTGGGGGACTGGCGCTATGAGGGGGTCATCTACCCTGCCGCCCGGGACCCCATGAACGCCGACGGAAAAATGAAGCTCTTCGCCCCGGACGCGGTGCAGGGCCCGGACGGGAGGTACTATCTCTACTATGTGTTCAATGCCAGCAGCATCGTGGGCGTTGCCGTCTGCGATACCCCGGCGGGGGACTATCAGTTCTACGGCTATGTCCACCGGCCCGACGGCATCCCCAGCGGCACCGAAAGCTGGGATGTTCGGCATTTTGACCCCGGTGTGCTGGTGGATGACGATGGCAGAGTCTTCCTCTACACCGGCTTCACCCCCGGCCCCGGGGAGCTGTATGAAATTCTGAAGAAGCACAACCAGCGGATGGAGGGCAGCTACTGCCTGGAGCTGGAGCCGGATATGCTCACCGTGAAAAGCGAGCCGGTGATGGTGATCCCCAGCTGCTGGACCTCTGCCGGCACCGGCTTTGAGGGGCACGAATTCTTTGAGGCCAGCAGCATCCGCAAGGTAAACGGGAAATACTATCTGGTCTATTCCTCCATCCTCAGCCATGAGCTGTGCTATGCGGTCAGCGACTATCCCGACCGGGATTATCGTTACGGCGGCATTCTGGTGAGCATCGGCGACCTGGGCCTGAACGGAAACCGGGAGGCGCTGAACTACCTGGGCAATACCCACGGCGGCATGGTGGAGCTGGGGGGCCAGTGGTACATCTTCTACCACCGCCAGACCAATAAGCAGTGCTGTGCCCGGCAGGGCTGTGCCGAGCCCATCACCATCGCCCCGGACGGCTCCATTGCCCAGGCGGAGATCACCAGCTGCGGCCTCAACGGCGGCCCCCTCTGCGGCGCGGGAACCTATGAAGCCCGGATCGCCTGCAACCTGGGCTGGAAGGAACCGGCCTTTGGCTACTGTGCCGTTCACGAAGCGGATACCGACCATCCCTTTTTCACCCAGAGTGGGGTTGACCGGGAGTCGGACCCGGATCAGTACATCGCCAATATGCGCGACGGCGCCTGGTGCGGCTTCAAGTATTTCGCCTTCACGGGGCAGACCGGGCTGACGGTCTTTGCCCGGGGAGACGCAAAGGGGGAGCTGCTGGTGTCCACCGCCAGAAACGGAATGCCGGTGGCGGTGATCCCCATTGCCCCGGCGAAAGCCTGGACGCCCTTTGAAGCGGAATTTCTGCCGCTTTCCGGCACCCACCCCCTGTTTTTCGCCTACCGCGGCACCGGCGCCGTGGACTTTGAGAGATTCACAATTCGCTGAAAAAGACCCCGGCAGGAGGTGACATGGGATCACTTCCTGCCGGAGTTTTCTTGTTTTCCGCTGTTATTATGCGTATAATTTGTGCATATCGGTCTGACTCAGCATTGCGACAAATTGTAATTTGGTGGGGCAAATTACCACCCAGCCAATGTAGGGGAGGATATCATCCTCCCGCGCAGTGCAAGCCCTCAAAAGGCAATCACGTTGGGCGAATTCGTACCTATGTCCAACATTTTTCCATTCAACCGAACACTTAGAAACCGAAACCTGGCGGGAGGCTAATAGCCTCCCCTACAGTGGCCTGAGCAAA
>CALYTP010000081.1:0-8081 GCA_945486915.1 uncultured Clostridia bacterium
CGCCCTGGGAACCACCTGCGCGTACACCGGTTGGATTCTCTGCGGAAAATGCAAATGTTTTGGAGTTCTGGATCATACAATAGTTGTTCATATTCTTCTCCTCTCTGATCCAACCTGGATCATCTGAAATGATTGCTTACTACGCTATCGCGTTTCTCTATATAAAAACCCCTATTATCATCTGAGGTTATTATGGCACAATGTTCTGGTTTATAAAAGATTTAGGGCAACACCGCATAATGGGGCAAGGAGATTCGGCGTGAGATTTTGACCCAAGCGAAAGTACGAAAAATGCGGGAATACTGGATGTATTTCCCATTTTTCGTACTGCGCGCTTGGAGCAAAAGATCCGCCGAAGCCCGCAGCTCCCACCTAAGCGGTGTTGCCTTAGATTTAACTAATCGCTACTGCGGTTTTGGGGACGAGGGGCGATCAGATACCTTATTGGGAAGCGTTCCAGTATTCCCGCTGTCTTTTCTATTCTGACTTCTTTGCGGAAACCGCCACCTCCTCCACAAAGCGGATCGCACACGCCTTCAGCTTCCGGATGCTCTCCGTTTCCTTTTTGCGGATATGCGTTCCCATTCCCAGCTCCCGGATGGCCGGAGGCGTTACAGGCACGCATTGCACCTCCTGGGTTCTGCCCCGGATCATCAGCTCCGTCATCATGGAAACCCCAAGACCTCTGCCGACCATATGGATAACCGTTTCGTCATCCACCCTGCAGACGCGGGAATTGAGGCGGACGCAGGTCCCCCGGCAGGCAGCTTCCACATCCCGGTCGAATTTGCCATAGGGCATAAGGAATTCCAATCCTTCAAATTCCGTAATCGGGAATGCTTCCCTGCCGTTCAGGGGATAGGAAAGCGGAAGCACGGCATACATTCTTTCTTCATACAGCGGAACCCAATTGCAGAAGCTGTAATCATGGCGGCTGGCGAATATCATATCCGTTTCCCCGGTTTTCAGCAGATCAAAGGGCTCCAGCGCATGATCCACCATCCGCAGATCCACCACCGTATCCGGGCACACCCGCCGAAACCGGAACAGGATCTCCGGCATCCAGTGAGCGGCGAGGCTGGCGTAAGCAGCCACACGAATGACTTCCTTCTTTTCCGAAACAAACCGGATCTGGTTTTCCAGATTGGCGTTTGCCTGAATAACCTCCCGGATGGCAGGAAGCAGCGCAACACCCCGGTCGTTCAGACGGATTCCGTTGTGATCCCGCTGCAGGATAGGAAAGCCGATTTCTTTTTCCAGCGCATCCATCATGTGGGTAAGCCCTGACTGGGTATAGCCGCAGACCTCCGAAGCTTTGGTAAGGCTCCCCAGCTCTGCGGCGCGCATCAGAATTTCCAGTTTTTTGCTGTCCACGGCATTTGTCACTCCATTACGATTTCTCATACCATCTATTATAAACAGTCGCTTCCCAGAATGCAAGAGAAATGATACAATCTGCCCAAAACCGGAGAAAGCAGGTGCTTTGTATGAAAAAACAATTAACACTCTGGCAGCGGGTGCTGGTGGCAGGAACCCTTTTTGGCATGTTCTTCGGAGCGGGCAATCTGATTTTCCCCGTACATCTGGGACAATGTGCCGGCAGCAACGTGGTTATCGCCATGATCGGCTTCATCATTTCTGCTGTCTGCATTCCCATTCTCGCCGTTGCCGCCATCGGCAGCACCCATTCCGACGGCTTGCAGGCACTGGCCTCCAAGGTGGGAAAGGGCTACAGCTATGGCTTTACCTGCCTGCTGTACCTTACCATCGGCCCCTTCTTCGCCATTCCCCGCTGTGCAACCACCTCCTTCACCGTCGGTGTAGCCCCCCTGCTGGGAGAAAGCACTTCCCAAGGCCTGTGGCTGCTGATCTTTTCCGCCGTTTTCTTTGCATTGGTGCTTTTTTTCTCGCTTCGCCCCCACCGGATCACCGTATGGATTGGTAAGATCATCAACCCTCTGTTCCTTTTCTTCTTCGGTATCCTGCTGATTGCCGCTCTCACCGGTTCCAATGCTGACATATCAGCCATTGCACCGGAGGAAGGATTCCGGGAACACGTTTTCTTCACCTCTGTCATCGAAGGCTACGGTACCATGGACGCCATTGCCGGTCTGGCCTTTGGAATTGTGGTCATCAATATCATCCGCTCCATGGGCATAGAGGATGACTCCGCCGTTGCCGGAGATGTGCTTCGTTCCGGTATCCTGACAGGTATCCTCATGGGTGCCATTTATGTGGCCGCTATCTTTATGGGTGCCCAGTCCCGGGAACTTTTTGCCACTTCGGAAAACGGAGGCATTGCCCTTGCCCAGATTGCGAACCACTTTCTGGGCTTCTGGGGCAGTCTGATTCTGGCAGTAACCATTTCCTTCGCATGCCTGAAAACCTCCATTGGCCTTGTCATAAGCTGTTCGGAAGCCTTTTCCAGAATGTTCCCGAAGGGTCCGGGATACTGTGTCTATGCCATTATTTTTACCCTGTTCTCCTTCTGCGTTTCCAACTTCGGTCTTTCTGCCATTCTTTCCTATTCGCTTCCGGTGCTGATGTTCCTGTACCCTCTGTCCATTTCTCTGATAGTCCTCGCGCTGACGGGCAGGCTCTTTGACCACGACAGAGCGGTTTACATCAGCGTGACCCTGTTTACGGGTATTGCCGCCCTCTTTGATTTGGCAAAAACGCTGCCTGCCGGCCTTCAGCCGGAGGGAATGCTCCGGCTGGGGGAGCTGATCCTTCCCTTCTACGACCTGAATCTGGGCTGGGTGATTCCGGCTCTTCTGGGTCTGGCCATCGGCCTTTTGATTCGGGGCTTGCGTAAAAAGAATTGACTCGTCTGCCGCAGAAGCGCGTTTCGGACGAAATGGCTGACAAAGAAAAAGCAGTCCCGAAAGAGGCGGAAATAGCCTCCTTTGGGGCTGCTTATTGTTGGTGTCATATCCTATCGGAACTCAGAAAACCCGGAAATCAGCGGAAACTGTGGAATATTTGTTGTTTTTCGTGGTTTTTAAGGGTAAATCGGAGCTAAGCTATATCCTTCCCGCTGCCAGGCGGATTCGGGACTTTCGCCCTATAGAACGTGCGCTCACCGGGCGCACCAGCAGAAAAAGGAGCTGCCTCACTGATGAAGCAGCCCCTTTTTGTTACTCGATGCAGATGCGGTTGTTTTCCGGCAGCCTTCTCTGTCCTGCCTTGGGCAGATCCAGTCTCAGGATGCCGTCCTCAAATTTGGCGGACACCTCTTCCGGCTTCACATCCCCCACATAGAAGCTCCGGCTCATGGAACCGGCGTAACGCTCCCGGCGGATGTAGCGGCCATCCTTGTCCTGCTCATCCTTGTCCAGTCCCTTGGCGGCCTGAATGGTCAGGTAGCCGTTGCTCAGATCGATGTTCAGCTCATCCTTCTTGAAGCCGGGCAGGTCGATGTCCAGTTCATAGCTGTTGTCCTTCTCCCGGATGTCCGTCTTCATCAGATTCTTGGCGTTCTTGCCGTAGAGGTGATCGCTCACCTCAGAGCCGCGCGTCAGGCCAAACGGATCGGCAAAAAATTCATCAAACAGGTTCTCTCCAAAAATGCCAGGCAACATAATTCATTCCTCCATTCAATATGCTATGTGCCTCGCAGGGGGAGCCATCCGGGCTCCTCTTGTTCAACTGTCTACAGTATACCACCATTTTTAGCACTGTCAATAGTAGAGTGCTAAAATTCACAAAAGAACCGATGAATGTTCACGAAACGTACATGATCCTCCAGCCGAGGCCGATAAAGGCGGCGCGAGACACGCAGGCAAAAGGATTGGCCCGTTGCGAAGCTGTCTGCCCCAAAGGAAGCATCCGGCAGGTTGTACCTCATATAAATTGCAACATTTCGCAGCGGCGCGGTAGCGCCCTTGGCTCTCCCTTTGGGAGAGCCAAGGGCGCTTCGCTTTCGTACCATGTCCAACAAAATACCATTCATCGGAACATGCAGTCGACCTACGTGGCGGGAGGCTGATAGCCTCCCCTACAGCGCCCTGAGCGAGAAATTGCTCTGCAAATCGCAATTTTTCAAGCAGCTGTGGAAAACAGGTACATTTTTCCCAAAAAAAGACTGCCCGGAGGCAGTCTTTTTTATGGCAGTGTTGGAGCGAACACCGGGATGGAATTATCCCATATAGGCTTCCAGCTGGGCCTGAGCGGCGGCGACGAAATCGCTGATGCCGGCAGCTTCCAGCTTGTTCAGGAACTCGGGCAGAACCGTCTCGGGATTGACGGCGCCGGACATCAGGTTGAAAGCGTACTCCGCCCAGACGTTGGCAATGGCAGCGCTCTCGGTTTCCAGCTCGGAGCTGTCGAAGATGAAGCCGCCATAGGGCAGGGCCTCGGCTGCATCATAGTAGGCTGCGAAGCGGTCCCAGTAATCGGCGCCCTGGGCTTCCGTGGGAGGCAGAATACGGACATTGCCCATGCCGTTGGTCCAGGGAGAGTAGGTGGAGCGTGCGTCGGTGAAGGTGATGGTGCCGTCTTCATTGGTAGTGTAGGTGAAGCCCTCGGTGCCGTAGTTCAGCATGGTCATCAGCTTGGCATCGGTGTTCAGCAGGTTCAGGAACATCAGTGCCCGCTCGGGATTCTTGGAGGTGGCAGAGATGGCGATCATAGCGCCCTGGCCGGAGGTGCAGTCCATGTAAGCGGCGGTTTCGGGAACCATGTGCACATCGATGCCCCGGGCTGCGGAGGCGTCCAGCTCATAGCCAAAGGCGTAGGACTGGGTGCCGAACAGATACTCGCCGGAAGACTGGGTGGCGGTGCGGTAGTCATTGGCAGTGGCGGTGGACTGGCAGCTGGGAGAGATGAAGCCCTTCTGGGCATACTCATAGGTTTTGGCCGCAAATTTCGCGAACTCGTCGGTGGCGAACTTGTTGACGATGGTGCTGCCGATGTCAGCGGAGGGGTGCTCTGCGTCGTAGTAGTAGGACAGGACGTTGGCGCCGGCGATGTCACCGGTAACGATGGAGGAATGGGTGACCATTCTCTCCAGGACGGCGGGCTCGATCAGCAGGGGATAGAAATCTCTGCCCTTGGCGTCCTTGGCCTTCTGCAGCATTTCGGCGAATTCGTCGGAGTAGTAGTCCAGGCCTGCGGCGCAGACGGCGTCCACGTCATAGCCCAGTTCCGCCAGCAGGGTGCCGTTGACGTCCCAGCAGTTCTGGGTGGCGGTGTCCTTCAGACCGGGGACGGCGTAGATGCCCATGCCGTCATAGCCGCCCGTCACGGCGCAGTCCCAGATGCCCTGGGGGATGGTCTCCAGCAGCTCAGGGGCACAGGAAGCCAGCAGATCATCCAGCTTCACCCAGTAGCCGTCCCGGGCGAACTTGTTGTATTCGTTGGCGGACCAGTTGCAGGTAAAGTACATATCCACATCGTCGCCGCCGGTGAGCGCCGTTACGGTGGCGGTGTCAAAGTCGCCCCAGGTGCCCCAGATGACTTCCAGGGTCACATTGAGCTTCTCGGCCAGGTAGGCGTTGACTTCCTTCAGAACGGTTTCGGACGCGTCCGGGGTAACGTTGCTGCCGTGGAACCAGATCTTCAGGGTAACGGGCTCCAGCGCCTGGGCGGAAGCCACGGCGGTCAGGCTGCAGACCATAACGAGAGCCAGCAGCAATGCGATAAACTTTCTCATGTTTCATCCTCCATTATTATAAAGTGTAATTACCAATCAGCGCGTTTGCGCTGCATTAGCCGGGTTGGGATCAGCCCTTCACCGATCCGATGGCAAGACCGGACACGATGTAGCGCTGGAAGAAGGGATAGGCGCAGGCGATGGGCACCACGATCAGCACCACCAGCACCATGCGCAGCGACTGGGTTGGCAGCTTGGCGGCCTCGTTGATGGCTGCCGCGCCCAGCTGGCCCGCCATCCGGTTCAGGTAGTCCACGTTGTTCTGCAGCTCCATCAGCAGCGCCTGCAGCGGCTGCAAAACCTTGTGCTGACGGATGTACAGCAGGGAATTGAACCAGTCATTCCAGTAGGCCAGGGCGTTGAGCAAAGCAATGGTGGCGATGCCCGGCTTGGCGATGGGCACCACGATCCGCAGTAATGTGGAATATTCCCCACTGCCGTCGATGGTGGCGGCTTCGATCAGCTCCATGGGCACGGAGCTTTTGAAGAAGGTCCGCATGACGATGATGTTAAAGGGGCTGACCAGCAGCGGGACGATCAGCGCCGCATAGTTCTCGCTGAGGCCCAGCAGCTGCTTGCTGACGATGTAGGTGGGCACCAGGCCGCCGCCGAAAATCATGGTAAAGAAGCTGAGGAAGTTGAAGAAGCCACGGAATTTGAAATCCGGCCGGTACAGCGCATAGGAATACATGGCGCATATGGCCGTGCTGAGCACCGTGCCCACCACCGTGATGAAAATGCTGTTGAAATAGGACCGCCAGATCTGAGGGAGCTTGTCAAAGGCGTAGGTATATGCCGAGGCGCTCCACGCCTGGGGGAAGAAGGAATAGCCGATCTGCCGGATGGAATCCTCCGCGGAGAAGGAAATGATGACAACGAATACAAAGGGGATGATGCAGCACACGGAAAACAGACCGATGATCACATGGAACACCGCTTCCGTACCCGCGCTGACGGAGTTCAGGCGTAGATTTTTCTTTTTTCCGGCCATAACCGCACCTCCTCAGAACATGGCGCTGTCGGGATCGATTTTCTTGACAATGGCGTTGGCCGACAGAATGCAAACAAAGCCCAGCACATTCTGCAGCAGTCCCGCCGCCGACGACTGTCCCGGATTGCCGGTGGCGATGTAGGCCCGGTAGACATAGGTATCGATGGTCTGGGTCACGGAGAACAGGGCTCCGTTCTGCATGGGCACATTATAGAACAGGCCAAAGTCCGAAGCGAAGATTCTGCCCACATTCATGATGAAGAGAATGCAGATCATGGTTCGCAGGTGGGGCAGCGTCACATAGAGCACCTGCTGCCATTTGGAAGCGCCGTCGATGGCGGCGGCCTCGTACTGGTTGGCATCAATGCCGGTGATGGCCGCCAGGTACAGCACCGTGGAGTAGCCCACGTTTTTCCACAGGTTGGCAAACACCAGTAAATACGGCCAGGGGCCGGGGGTGGTATACCAGGATGTGACCTCCTTCCCCGCCGCCTCCTGCATGGCGGGAATCATGCCGTACTGGGCATCCAGGAAGGCGTTCAGGAAGTAGCTTACCACCACCCAGGACAGAAAATAGGGAAAAAACATCATGGTCTGGTAGGCTTTTTTCACGTGCTTTTTTGTGAACTCATTCATCATGATGGCGAAGGCCACCGGGATAATGACGCCCAGAATGATGAATACCACGTTGTAGGCCAGGGTATTGCGGAACATGATCCAGGTGGCGTCGGTCTTGAACAGGTATTCAAAGTTTTTGAAGCCCACCCATTTGCTGTTTATCAGGTTGCTGATGAACGAGGGATTTCTGGGATTGATCTTATAGTCCTTGAAGGCCAGGACGATGCCGCCCATGGGCAGGTAGCGCAGCAACAGCAGCCAGATGGCGCCGGGAGCCACCATGGTCAGCAGGGCCAGCGTTTTTTTGTACTTGCTCAACCGACCGGAAACATTCCGGCTGGACGCTGCTTTCTGCAGAGTTTGAGCCATAAGTCCCCTCCCCTTCCGTGAATCAATTATGAAATACCCACCCGGTTTCCATTTCTGATTTAAGGCAGCACCGCATAATGGGGCAAGGAGATTCGGCAAGAGATTTTGCCCCAAGCGAAAGTATGAAAAATGCGGGAATACTTTGTGTATTTCCCATTTTTCATACTGCACGATTGGGGTAAAAGATCTGCCGAAACCCGCAGCACCCATTGTGCGGTGTTGCCTTAAGTATATTCTAGCATTCCTTTGGTGATTCGTCACGACACCGGGTTGCTGTTTCTTGCATTTCCTTGTTCAATTTGCCATATGCGGAGCAAAAAAGACCCGATCGCCGGTGGGATCAGATGAACCCTCCAGCGGTCGGCAGATGCATATTCGTTTGTTGATTTGGCAGGCTGGCGCTTACAGCGCCCTTGGCTCTCCCTTTGGGAGAGCTGTCAGCCGAACAGG
>CALYTP010000082.1:0-8003 GCA_945486915.1 uncultured Clostridia bacterium
TGGTGCACGCTGTTCGTTACTCGGTTCCATGCAACGCACAGATAAATTACAATTTGTCTCTCTCCTGAGCAAAACCGATGTGCATATTATGCAAACCCCGTGGCTGCCGGATGGCGGTCACGGGGTTATTGCATTATTTCAGCTCCCACTGCCTGATCTGAGCAGATTTTTCATAGAGGCGCAGGTAGCTGTCGTACCGGGTTTTGCCGATCAGGCCTTCTTCCAGAGCCTGCCGGACTGCACAGCCGGGTTCCCGGCGGTGGGAGCAGTCGGCAAACTGGCATCTGCCCACATAGGGGCCGAAGTCCGGGAAGGCGTACTGCAGATTCTCCTTCAGGATGATATCCATCTGGTCGGTATCAAAGGAAGAAAAGCCCGGTGTGTCCATCACATAGGTGTCTTCGCCCAGGGTGTACAGCTCCACATGGCGGGTGGTATGGCGGCCCCGGCCCAGCTTCTCGGAGACCTCTCCGGTGGCAAGCATCAGCTCCGGGCAGAGGCAGTTGAGGACGCTGGATTTTCCGATGCCGGAATTTCCGGTGAAGGCGGTGAGCTTGCCCCGCAGATACGTTTTCAGCATATCCAGCCCCTCGCCGGTTTTGGCGCTGGTGAGGATCACCGGGAAGCCCGCCTTTTCATAGATGCCGCGCAGCTGCTCCGCGGGGTCAAGATCGCTTTTGTTGATGACGATCAGGCATTGCACATTCTGGTCGCCGGCAATGGCCGCCACCCGGTCGATGAGGAACGGCTCCGTAACGGGATTGACATTGGCGGCAAAGATGGCCAGCGCGTCCACATTGGCCACGGCAGGCCGGACAAAGCTGTTTTTTCGCGGGAGCACCGATTCCACCATGCCCTTGCCATGCTCCAGGGTGACCTCCACCATATCGCCGGTGAGGGGGGTGACATGCTCTTTGCGCAGGACGCCCCGGCCCCGACAGGTAACCACCCCATCCGGCAGCTGCACGTCATAGAATCCGCTCAGGGAACGGATGATTCGTCCGGTTTGTTTCTCAGCCATTGTTCTTAAACGTCACTCTCATGGTTTGATAATAGGTTCCGTCGATGTACAGGTCATACTCCTGGACGCCCTTGTCCGCCAGCTCCACCACGAAGGCGGTTTCGCCTGCGCGGATGGTGCCCGAGGCCACCTGCTGCTCGGGATGTCCCTGGCGTGTGATAACCAGGCTGTAATCCCGCTCCCGCTGGGGCACATTGAAGGTCACGTACTCCGTGGCGGGCTGGGTCGCCTCGGTGGGAGCGGTGGGAACCGTCTCGGGAGAGGCCAGGGTGCCGTCGGATACCCCCAGGAAAATCTCCCTGGAATACTCCACGGTGGTGTCGTACTCCTCGGACTGAACCGCCACCTGTCCCGCAGGCAGGCTGCTGGGGGTGGGATAGGTGCTGACATTGGTAAAGCCCAGCTGATTCAGAATCCGGATGGCGGATTCCGAATCCAGCTTCAGCACATCCGGCATCTTCCCGGACAGCTCCTCAGGGCCGTCGGAGACCTCCAGAATGATGTGGGTGGTCACGTCGATCATTTCATTGGCGGTCTCGGACTGGGTGACCACGTTGCCCTTGTTCTTGGTGCTGTAAACCGTGTTGACGGATACATTGTGGAAGCCCAGCTGCTCCAGAACCTGGATCGCCAGCTCCCGACTCATATTCAGCACATTGGGCATCTTCGCCAGCTGCTTATCCGGGCCGGTGCTGATCCACAGCTTCACGGTCTGGCCGTCCATCAGCTCGGCATCGGCGGCAGGCTCGGTTCTCGTGACATAGCCTGCGGCATATTCGTCGCTGGCCTCTTCCCGGATCAGGGTTTTCAGTCCCTGGCCCGTCAGGAAGGAGATGGCCCGATCCTGGGTCACGCCCACAAGATCCTCCATCAGCTTGACCTTTGGCTCCGGGCCCATGCTGATGGTCAGATAGATCTCGGTGCCTTTGTTGACCTTGCTGCCGCCCACAGGCTCCTGATGCATGATCTGGCCCATGACATAAAAATCATCGTATTGCTGCGGCTGGAGACGGATGACAAAATCCGGGTACCTTGCCGCAAAATCCTCGGCGTACATATCGCCGGTGAGATAGGGAACCTCCACCAGCTCCCGCTCCTGATTGATCAGCGCGCCGTTGAAGATCGCCACCAGGAAAACCACAATGGCGATCACCGCCACCACGCTGCAGGCAACCACGGCGATGGTGGCCACCCGGCTGCGCTCGGCCTCCCGGCGCTCCTCTTCCCTTCTGCGCTTCTGGGCCCGGGCCAGTGCCTCCTGGCTCCGCCGGTCCACGTTCACCGGCTCCGCCGGTTCCCTTCGGACAGGCGGCTTCTGGGATGTGCCGGGTCTGTGCAGGTGCAGGACACTGCCGGTGCTCACGGTGCCGCCCATTGCCTCCGCCTTTTTCTCAGCGGTGGTCTTCTTCTGGGCCGTCTCCGGCGTTTTGATGACCCTTGTGGAATCATCCACCAGGGTGCGGTACTGGAAGACGATGGCGGGATTCTTGCGGAATTCCTCCAGATCGTTCAATAGCTCCGTGGCTGTGACGAATCGGTCTCTGGGATCCAGCGCCATGCATTTCATGATGATCTGCTCCATGCCCACCGGGATATTGGGGTTCAGGCTGCTGGGCATGGGGGCGCCGCCGTTGATGTGCTTGATGGCCACGGCCACGGGGGATTCTCCGTCATAGGGCGGGCGTCCCGTCATCATCTCATACATGACCACGCCCAGGGAATAGATATCGGAGCGGTTGTCCGTATAGCTTCCCTTGGCCTGCTCCGGGGAAATATAGTGCACGGAGCCCAGAGCTTCCTTGGTCAGGGTGCTGCTCTTGTTCATAACCTGGGCGATGCCGAAGTCCATGACCTTCACCGAGCCGTTTTTCAGCACCATCACGTTGTGGGGCTTGATGTCCCGGTGGACGATGCCGCGGCTGTGGGCGTGCTCCAGTCCCTTGGCGATCTGGGAAGCGAAATGCAGCGTCTCCTTCCAGTTCAGCACACCCTTGGACTGCATATACTGCTTCAGGGAAATGCCGTCGATCAGCTCCATGACAATGTAAAAGACATTGTCAGCGGAGGAAACGTCGAAGACCTGGACGATGTTCGGGTGGCTGAGCATGGCAACGGCCTCGCCCTCCGCCCGGAAGCGGCGGCGGAATTCGTCGTCGCTGGAATATTCATCCTTCAGAATTTTTACGGCAACCAGCCGGTTCAGGCGGTGGCACAGGGCTTTGTAAACAACGGCCATGCCGCCGGTGCCGATGACCTCCAATAGCTCATACCGGTTGTCCAGCAGCTGTCCAATATATGGATTCATATTCAGTTGGCTCCTTTCAACCGGGATTACAGGCTCATGAGCACTGCGGTCACATTGTCCGGGGAACCCCGGCTGATCGCAATGTCCAGAAGCCGCTTGCAGCAGTGCTGCTTATTGACGCCATGGGCGACCTCGAAGAGGATCTCCTGATCGTCCATCATATTGCTCAGTCCGTCACTGCAGAGCAGGACGAAATCGCCTTTGTTCATTTCCAGCCGGTACACATCGCACAAAACCATGGTTTCCGTGCCGATGGCCCGGGTGATCAGGTTCTTGCCGGGGTAATGCTTGGCCATTTCGGCGGTCAGCTCTCCCCGGTCCACCATCATCTGCACCAGACTGTGGTCCCGGGTAACCTGGCGAATCCCATCGCCTGTAATAGCATATGCACGGCTGTCGCCCACATTCACAATGGAGACCTTTTTGCCCCGCACCAGAGCTGCCACCAGCGTGGTGCCCATGCCCTCGAATTCCTCGAACTGCTTGGCCTGGTCATACACGGTGAAGTTGGTCAGCTTCACGGCGGATTTCAGCATCAGATCCACCTTGTCCCAGTCCATGTTGGGCGACCAGCTCCGCACCACCTCCTGCACAAACACATCCACCGCCAGAGAGCTGGCAATGTTGCCGGATTTGGCGCCGCCCATGCCGTCACATACCGCACACAGCATCGTATTCTTGTCCAGCTTATGCATTTCGAAGGAATCCTGGTTCATCTTCCGGACGCAGCCCTTGTCCGACAAACCCCAATACTGCATGACTGTTCACCTCATCGATCGTTTCGGGATTGAGGAAACCGTTCCTCAGGTATTTTCCCGGGTGTATTTTCTTCTCAGCTGCCCGCAGGAGGCATCAATGTCGCCGCCCAGGGTTCTTCTCACCGTAGCGGTGACGCCGCCGTCCTCCAACGTTTTCTGGAATGCCGCCACAGCAGCTCTGGTGCTGGGCTTCAGGGGGCTCTCCTCCACATGGTTCAGGGGGATCAGGTTGAAATGGGCGGGCAGGCCCTTCAGCCGTCTCAGCAGCTCCCTGGCGTTCTCCACCGAGTCGTTGACGCCGTCGATCATGGCGTACTCAAAGGAAATCCTCCGGGAGGTGGCTGCATAGTACCGCCGGCAGGCATCCAGCAATTCCTCACTGGGGTAGGCCCGGTTCACCGGCATGATGGTATTGCGGATATCATCGTTGGGCGCGTGCAGCGACACGGAAAGGGTCAGCTGCAGCTTCCGTTTCGCCAGCTCGTCGATCTTTGGCACCAGGCCGCAGGTGGACAGGCTGATATGCCGCATGGAGATATTCATACCCTCCGGGCTGTTCACCAGCTCCAGAAAGCGCATCACATTGTCAAAATTATCCAACGGCTCTCCGATGCCCATCAGCACAATGTGGGAAATGGGCAAACCGGAATCCACCTGGGTGAAAAGCACCTCGTCCAGCATCTCATATGGCTCCAGCCGCCGCACCAGTCCGCCGATGGTGGAGGCGCAGAAGGCGCAGCCCATCCGGCAGCCCACCTCTGTGGAGATGCACACGGTGTTGCCGTAGTGATAGCGCATGAGAACGGTTTCCACGCAGTTGCCGTCGGACAGCTGCCAGAGGTACTTGATGGTGCCGTCCCGTTTCGACTCCTGCCTGCGCACCACCTGGGGCGCATGGATGGGGTACTGCTCCGAAAGGGTATCCCGCAGAGTCTTGGGCAGGTTCGTCATCTCGTCATAGGAACGCACGCCCTTATGCAGCCAGGTATAGACCTGTTTGGCCCGGAAGGCAGGCTGTCCCAACTCCTTGAAGAGAGCGGACAGCTCCGGCAGCGTCATGGATTTCAGGTTCATTGCTTCCTCCGCAGACGGCAGATAAAGAAGCCGTCGGTATCGTACTCACCGGGGATCAGGGTCAGCATCCCGGTGTCATTTTTGGGAAAAACCTCCGGCAGGGGCAGCGGCTCCGGGGAAAACTCCGGGTGCTCCGCCAGGAAGGCATTGACCACATCCTCATTCTCTCTGGGCAGCACCGTGCAGGTGGAATACATCAGCACCCCGCCGGGGGCCACGTGCTTTGCCTGGTTTTCCAGAATGGAACGCTGCAAGGCCGGCAGTGCTTCCAGCTCCTCCAGATTCTTATAGCGGATGTCCGGCTTTTTGCGGATGATGCCCAGACCCGAGCAGGGCACATCGGCGATGACCGCATTGAAGCGTTCCTTCCACTCCGGCACCTCTATGGAGGCGTCCCGGCACTGAGCATTGATGCAGCCAAGGCCCAGACGCTCTGCGCCCTTGGCAATCAGCTCCGCCTTGTGGGGATAGATATCGCAGGAAACAACACTTCCCCTGCCCTCCATGGCGATGGCGGCAGCAAAGCTCTTTCCCCCCGGAGCGGCGCAGCAGTCCAGCACCTGCATTCCCGGCTGCAGCCCGGCGCACAGCACGCTGAGTTTCGAAGCCGGGTCCTGCACATAGAACAGCCCCTCCCGGAAGGCATCCAGATGCTCCAGGTTCCCGATCCCCGACAGGATCAGGCAGTTTTCCATCCAGCCGTGGGGAGAAGCCGTCACATTCCGGGCTTCCAGCGCCCGGGTCAGCTTTTCTAAGGTGGTTTTCGTCAGATTCACCTGCACCGTGGTCTCCGGGGCGGTGTTGTCGGCGATCAGCATCGGCTCCAGCTTCCCCTTGGGGAGGCTCTTTTTCAGCAGGCTGATCAGCTCGTCCGGGTGGCTGTAGCGGTCGGCATAGGACACCGGCTCCTGCCACTGGCCCCGGGTGCGGACGGCATTGCGCAGAACGCCGTTGACCAGGGCCGGGGCGTTTTTCTGTTTGCCGCAGTATTTCCGGGCCAGGGTGACGGATTCGTTCACCGCCGCGCTGTCCGGAATCTTATCCATTTCGCAGATCTGATACAGTCCCAGGTGCAGAATGTCCCGCACCACGGGATGCAGCCCGGAGAGCTTCCCCGTCAGCAGCTGACGGAGGTAAAAATCCAGCCGGTTCCGGTTCTGCAGGACGCCGTAGCACAGCCGGGTGGCCAGCGCCGCGTCCCGAGCGTCCAGGCGGTCACGCTGAATGTACTGCTTCAGCACCCCGTTGGACCAGGCGCCGGAGGTTCGGCAGGCGATCAGCGCATTCAGCGCCGTTTCCCGGGCGCCCATCAGTTATTCAGCGGATGCCCCCGGAAATAGTCCGGCGCCGCCATCCGTTTTCCGCCCTCCGCCTGCAGGGAGCGGATCTCCACGGCCCCTTCGCCGCAGGCGACGACCAGGCCGTTTTTATTCAGCTCCAGAATGCTCCCCGGCTGGCCGGAGCCGGAAACCACTCTGGTTTCATGCACTTTGAAAAGCTTGCCCTGCAGCTCCATGGTGGCCACGGGCCAGGGGTGCAGCCCCCGGACATGGTCATGCACCTGCCGGGCGGTATTGCTCCAGTCAATGGGGCACATGGTCTTGTCCAGCATGGGGGCATAGCACACTTCCTCAGGATTCTGAGGCGTGCCCACGACCTGTTCGCCGGAATCAAACCGGGTCAGGGTCTTGCTCAGCAGGTCCGCACCCAGCACGGCCAGACGATCCAGCAGCTCCCCGGCGGTCTCATTTTCGCCGATGGGGGTCCTGCTCACATCGATGATGTCTCCGGCATCCATCTCCCGGCACAGGTACATGGCCGTGACGCCGGTCTCCTTCAGCCCGTCCAGCACCGCCCACTGGTAGGGCGCGGAGCCGCGGTACTTCGGCAGAATGCTGGCGTGGATATTGATGCAACCAAAAGTGGGGATATCCAGCACCTTCTGGGGCAGAATCCGTCCATAGGCCACCACCGCGCAGACGTCGGGCTTCAGATCCCGCAGCTGCTGCACGGTTTCCTCCTCCCGGAAGTTCTCCGGCTGAAACACCGGAATGTTCGCCGCCAGGGCGGTCTGCTTCACAGGGGACGCTACCATTTTCATGCCCCTGCCCTTGGGCCGGTCGGGCTGGGTGTAGACACCCACCACATCAAAGCCGTCGGCAAGGATTTTTTGCAGGCAGGTCGCCGCGATATCCGGCGTGCCCATGAACACAACTCTCAAATTTACTCCTCCGAATCCCCGTTCAGTTCCTCTTCGGTGAGGAAGCGCTCCATCACTTCGGTGTAGACGATGCCGTCCAGATGATCCAGCTCGTGGCAGAAGCAGCGGGCAATCAGCTCCTCGCCCTCTGCCTCGAACCAGTCGCCGTTGCGGTCCTGGGCCCGCACCTTGGCATAATAGGGGCGCTTCACCAGACCGTACTTGCCGGGAACGCTGAGGCAGCCCTCCGCGCCCACCTGCTCGCCGTCGGTTTCCAGCAGCTCGGGGTTCACCAGCTCCAGAATTTCCTCGCCGGTATCCACGATGACCACCCGGCGCAGAATGCCCACCTGGGGCGCCGCCAGACCGACGCCGTTGGCCTCGGCAAGCGTCTGCCGCATATCGTCCAGAAGCTTGTGCAACCGCCGGTCAAATTTCTCCACGGGTCTGCAGACCTTGTGCAGCGCAGGCTCTGCATCGGTCAGAATTTTACGAAGTCCCATACTCTTTCTCCTTCTTTTTCAATCGCAGCGGGATGGCTTCCATTCCCGTCCTGCGCTTTCCATACGATTCCTGTTGGCTTGCGAAACTGTAATTTGGCGGGCAGATTTTTGCTCAGGCCACCGTAGGGGAGGCTATTAGCCT
>CALYTP010000083.1:0-7985 GCA_945486915.1 uncultured Clostridia bacterium
ATAGATCGCGCCTCCGATGGAAACCGTTACGTTGTGAAGGAGCCTGACGTAAAGGGCGACGGAGATGCCCACACGCACGCCGATCTTACCAATCAGGTAGACTTCTGTGGTGACCTCGCTGGCCAGCTTTTCCTTATAGGAGCCGCCCTTGAATTTCTTAAAGTCGTAGCTGAAGCCGAGTCTCTGGCCATATTCCGCCGTAACGGTGACGCCGAAGGTGGCCACGCAAGCCGCCTGACCCTTCAGTTCGACATTGATGCCGACGGTGATAATGCCGTAGAAGGTGTACTTCAGATTCTTCGTCAGGGGCACAGCAAACAGATCCTGATATTCCAGCTCAGCTCCAATCAGTTCCTGCATGGTATTCATCAGCGTATCGGCTGCTTTCTGATAATCGTAGTCCTCAACGGCAGTGCCATCCGCTTTGACGATCTCCTCCAGCGTGGTCTTCGCCTCATCGAGGATGTCCATACCATCGCCGGTGGTCGCCGTGAGCTGCAGGCTCACGGTGGTCTTGGTCTTGAACAGAACACCAAGATCGATCCAGAGGACTCCGCCGTCCACGTTGATATCCATGGTCAGCTGTTCCTCAAAGTACAGATAGGGAGTCAGGGTGGCCAGCAGGCCCTGGGGACCGTACAGGGCAACCGTTAAGCCCACACCGATGCTGGCAGTGGCAGTACTGCCCTGGATAGACACATGGATCTCCAGTTTGGGATCGCTGATATAGGGTACCAGCGCAGCCAGAGAATAGGTGTTTGCGCCGTACTTGTCGTCCAGCATCCGCTGGACATCCTCACTGGTCATGACAGCCACCATCATCTGGGCCTTCAGCTCATCGTTGGCAGCCAGCTGGCTGGCGATGGTTTTTTCGATCTGACCAATCTGCTCGTCGGTCAGATTCTCCTCGAGGTCCACTTCATCGGTGGTGTGGACATCCATCTGGGTGATGTACTCCTCGGGGTCCGCATAGCGGAAGGTCACCTCACTGGTTCCGTCGTCATGGCTCTCCACAGACACAATTTCCGCAAAGAGCACGTAACCCGCCAGATCGCCGCCCTCCCAGGCGTCGACGGGGGTTTCATCCCGATTGATTTCGCCGTCGTAGAATACAACAATCTGCTCCGGCTGGAAATTGACCTCGCCGTTCATGACCAGCTTGCCGGGAATGACGTCACCCTGGGCGTCATGATCCTCGAGCACGTTATATACGGTGCCATCCTCGGAATAATCGGTTTTATACTCAACCGCCGTTTTGTTCACGGGGGTGTAATCGGTCACGTTATCCCACAGAGCGTAGGTCAGTCCCTCGGCAAACTCGACGACCTCGACCTGCTCGCGGAAGACGCTCACCGTCAGCGTATCGATATATTCCGGATATCCGGCAAACTGCACGCCGTTCTTAGCATACAGGGTAAAGGAGGTGCCTGGAGTGAAGCCAGCCTCGCAGTAAATTTCGGCGCCGGTCCCGGTTTCGCGCACGGCGATTTCAGGGGCCACCAGGCTGGAGCCAAATTCAACCGTGATGTTGTCCAGCGCTTCGGCTGCGGTCATGCCCTCAGGCAATACCAGTCCGATGGTCGCGGTGCCGTCGGGAAGCTCGAGCTCAGCGACGGTGCCGGGGTCTTCCCGCACCTCCTGCTCATAGGAGGAATACATGGCGTAAAGGGTCATGCTCTCCTCAATGGGATCGGTATATCTGAAGGCCGTGGTGCATTCCTCGTCAACGCACCAGCCGCCAAAGGAATAGCCTTCTTTGGCGGTGTACAGGCTTTCCACCGGCTTGGTCAGCAGATACTCACCCTTGGCAAACACCATGGGCTCCAGCTCGCGGCCTCCGAAGGTTTCAAAGGTGACGATGGCTGCCTCGGATTCATCGATGAACCGGGCATACAGAGTCATCTCTCTGTCCACGGTATCCAGGCGGGAAACAGGAGTGGTATATTCCGCATCCTCATACCATGCGGTGAAGATCTTACCCTCCAGCGTGGTATTGGCCTTGGTGAAATCCAGCATACCACCGGGAGCGATCTGCTGAGTTTCAACAGGGGTGCCCTCGGTAACAAAGGATACAATCCATTTGTTCAGCACGAAATCCACCTGCTCACCGGGCTGCAGCTCGACAACCTCGGCGTCGGGGCCGGTCACTTCGATGGCTTTCTCCGTTTCATTGACCACAGAGCCGGTGGCGCGAACGGTCAGAGAGCCCACAGCCTCCTGCACACGAACCACGCCAAGCGCGCCGCTGCCCTCGATAAGTACTTCGTCGGCGCTCTTGACAATAACCTCGGGAAGCTCCGTGCCGGAATCCATATGGAGGTAGATTACGTTGGGCTCAGCTTCCTCGCCCGGCTTCCCTTCCTCCTTCACCGCAGTATCGCGGATATGTACACGGGTAATTTCGCACTCGCTCAGATCGACACTGCTCGCAGCATTCAAGGTGAGCGCCTGAGCCTTGACAGCGGTCAGGGACAGCTGCTGGGCAGCCGCAACCGCCAGTCGCTCCGCCAGGAGTGTGGTGATCGAGAGGTCATCGCCCAGAATGGCGATGTTACTCAGATCCGTGACGCCCAGCAGGCTGTCAATGGCTGCCTGGGAATCGACCACAGCCGGGAATGCCGCTTCCATCAGATGAACATATTCATCCGCGGAAATAGCCGCCGCAGGGTCAATCTGCTCCGGTTCTTCGGGCAGATATCCGGCCTCTGCCAGGATTGCCAGATAGACGCTGTCATCCTCCAGGCTCAGATGGGTGATCCGATCCGAATACGCCTCCAGATCAATGTTTGCCGCGTCTTCGACAATAAAGCTCAGCATGCCGGCAATCTGCTTGCCCGCTTCCGCCCATGTGATTTCCTGTGCAAAGGAAAACACATCGCCTGATGACTTCCGCTCTCCGCCTGCTGCCTCAGCCAAACCGGTAAGGCTGATGTTGGCGAAAATGGCAATCACCAGGATCATCGAAATGATTCTTCTAAATGACTTCATTATTCTCATCCTCCTGCTGTCAACTATCGGTTGATTCCGTCATTTTTCAAAATTAATTGCTATAGGGGATGCTCTGCTGCGCAATCCCTCATGGAAACAGACACCTATGATGTCCTTCGGTTCCTCTTTGATAAGATAGGGGCATGAGCCGCAATCATCGTAGTCTCCTGCGGCATAGGGACAGCTGTCACTGACGACGCTCTTCCACGGTCTGCCGTTGGGTGTGAACCGTGGCTCTGTCTCAAATTCAGGAAACTGTCCGATGAAGATCTTCGCGTCCTCATCATAAAGGTAGGGCACTGTGAGCAGATCGTCGTCAATATGAAAGGTCTTCCATTGTTCTCTTTGCATCAGACTGCCTCCTTTTCCATAATAGTATTATTATACAGGTCATACAGGCATTTGCACAGAGTAGTTTTTGGGCAATTTTTACTTGCAACCATCGGTTGCGTCCGAAGAATCCAACAAATCCGTTTTCTTGATGCACGGATTTGCTGAGCATTATCTTTCAGGTGAGCATGAATTGCCCCAGTTCCCTCCTGCTGGAGATTCCCAGCTTCTGATAAATGATCTGGATGGTATTCGTAATGGTGCGCGGGGACAGAGCCATGTACGCGGCAATTTCCTTGGCTGTCCAGCCGCGGTTATACAGCATGGCGATGGAGAATTCTGTGGTGGTCAGGTTATCGGCCACCTCCTCTTTGGAAATCAGGCGGTGGATTTTGCGCCACCCTGAACTGAAGGAATAGGTAATGGCTATGATGCTTTCGTATGTTTCCGGATGGTCCTTCTGGAAAAAGCGTTCGATCATGCCCTGCAGAAGACCGTGATGCTCGCCGAACGGCTCGATCAGACCATCAGGCTGTGCCAGAGCCCATGCCTGTTCGATGTACTGCCTTGCCTCATTCACGCGTCTGAGGCTCATCAGGTTCATGACGATCACAAGATGCGTATAAATTGCGGCCACAGGGTAGATCTGCGAATGCATGGCCAGTGCCAGCTCCGCTATGGCCAGGGAGCCGTCGTAGTTTTTCTCCAGATACATCTTATGTGCCAGCATATAGCACGCCCACAGCTTCATACCGTCCGGCAGACAGGAAATGTAACGCTTCAGATCCACATCAACGGTCATGGGCAGGTGAAGCAGCACCGAGGACGCCGTGACCGCAAACGCGCCGACGGCACGCACCGCAGGCGAGGATTCCCTCTTGAGATCGTTCTGCAAATCCGCCTGCATCCGTTCGAAGGCGCACATGGCCTCCTGGATATCCCCCCTGCTGAAGCAGGCAAAGAACCTCACAAGGTTGGCTGAATAGCGCAGTTCAGGATCACTACAGTTCTGATAGGGTTCCATTGCCTTTGCTGCCAGATCCGCCTGGCCGCTGTAATAATAATACTCACCCCAGGCGATCGCTCTGACATCCTCATCCGGAATCATCTCAATGAATTCGCGGCACTTTCCCACGGGATAGGCACTGTTCATGATGGGCATGGCAGTACGGACGGTTGCGCCCGGGCAGTCTGCCACATGATGGGCCGATTCATAATTCACAGCATATCCTCCCCTTGTTTATCCGCTGTCGAAGCCAAGAGCGTATCCCTGTCGAAGCCCGCCTGAGCCAGCCGGACCGTTTCCTCCACCAAACTGTGCGCCATAGCACCAAGGTCCATAGCCAGCACCCGGGAAATCACCGCTTCACGTTCCTGCTCAGGCACATCGTAAATCTTCAGCGCACACCGAAGAAACAGTGCGACTTTCTTATCGATGGAAAAATACATGTCGCACTTGCGGGCCATCAGTCCGCGCATCACACCGGCGGAGACCAGGTCCAGTTCATAAAAATCGCTGAGTACCGCATCGGGAAGATATTTGCCGAAGGTCTGCTGCAGCTTCTGCGCAGTACTTCTGTAAATGTAATCCACCGTGGTGGGCAGGGTGTAAGCCGCTGTATACAGATCCCGCAGAGGTTCGCCCAATTCGCAGATGTGCAGCTGCAGCGCGGTTTCCATGCAGTAGATCAGCAGTGGATCCGGGTCATCCCCCAGAATTGTCCGCGCGGCAGAAAACTGCGCATGAAACATGTGCGTCACCAATGCGTACAAAATGGATTCCTTATCGGGATATGCACGAAGCACAGAGCTCTTTGTCCGGTCGATCCCCTCAGCAATCTGGTCGAGGGTCGTCTCCCGATAGCCCTGCTCCAGGAAAAGCACCACCGCGTATCGCAGCACCTGCGCCCGGGTCTCTTCCATGCGATGATAGCGTTTTCCCTGTCTCATCCAACTCCTCCTTAAGCAAAACGGACCGTGGTTCGTTCCAGAGTCCATTATTTGGTATATTATAAACCACAGAGCCAATCAAGTCAATAGTCCATATCCCACGTTTCTCCATGCATACATTGCGACATGCCGAAAAGACACAGTACCACCTTTGAGAAAAGCTCTCCCCAGCTTTTTCTGTCTATTGAAAACCCCGAAAATCTATGATATACTATGTGCTAATGTATTGTGCATATTTCAATGCACTCCCTTACGCAGCAAACGGATGCTCTTTAGCAGAAATCAAAAAGCTTTATAATAAAGGAGATTTAAGAATATATGAAATTAGGTATCGTCGGTCTGCCCAATGTGGGCAAATCCACACTGTTTAATGCCATCACCAATGCAGGCGTTCCTGCTGACAACTATGCGTTCTGCACCATCGACCCCAACGTGGGCGTGGTTTCCGTTCCCGATGAGCGGCTGAACTGGCTGGCTGATCTGCACAAGCCCAAGAAGGTCACCCCTGCCGTAATTGAATTTGTGGACATTGCAGGCCTGGTAAAGGGCGCGTCCAAGGGCGAAGGGCTGGGCAACAAGTTCCTGAGCAACATCCGCACCACCGACGCCATTGTGCATGTGGTTCGCTGCTTTGAGGATTCCAATGTCACCCATGTGGAGGGCTCCACCGATCCCCTGCGGGATATTGACATTATCAATCTGGAGCTGGTCATGGCAGACATCGAAATGGTGGAGCGCCGGATCGACAAATGCCAGAAGGCTGCCAAGGGCGGCGACAAGCGGTTCGCCCACGAGGCCGAGGTCTTTACCGAGCTGCTGGCCCACCTGAATCAGGGCAAGCTGGCACGTACCTTTGACGGAACCGACGAGGATATGGCACTCATCGGTACCTCCGATCTGCTGACCCTGAAAAAGACGATTTATGTTGCAAACCTTTCCGAGAATGAAATCAATGAGCCGGAAAGCAACCGCCACTATCTGGCCGTGAAAGAGCTTGCCGAAGCCGAGGGCAGCCAGGTGCTTCCCATCTGTGCCAAGCTGGAGGCCGACATTGCCGAGCTGGACGATCCCGAGGAAAAAGCCATGTTCATGGAAGAGCTGGGCGTTGCCGAGAGCGGCCTGGACCGTCTGATCCGCAGCAGCTATGCCCTGCTGGGTCTGATCTCCTTCCTCACTGCCGGCAGCGATGAGTGCCGGGCCTGGACCATCAAGCGCGGCACCAAGGCCCCCCAGGCCGCCGGCAAGATTCACACCGACTTTGAGCGGGGCTTTATCCGCGCCGAGGTCATCGCCTTTGAGGATATGAAGGCCTGCGGCACCATGGCAAATGCCAAGGCGAAAGGTCTTGTCCGCAGCGAGGGCAAGGAATATGTCATGAAGGACGGCGACATCGTCAATTTCCTCTTCAACGTCTAAAATATAATTGCCGCAACCGATGGTTGCGGCAATTATTTATTTCAGGAAACAGGATGTGAGAACCTGCCAGAAGGATGCGCCGGTCTGCATACTGGTATACACAACTTCCGCAAGGAAAATCCCGGTCAGGTGGACGGGATAGAACAGGTAGAAGCCCGCCTGGACCGCCTTGCAAGAGGTGGCTTTTCTGCCGGAGTAGAAGGCAATGGGGATCATGGCCAGAACGGCAAACAGTTCGATGGGGATCCGATATCCGAAAACCGGAATCCGTACACTGTTCATCATCCATGCCACCAGCGTCAGCAGAAGCGCCTGGAGCCACAGCTTGCCCCGGGTCTGGCTGAAAAGGACGATCAGCAGGACACCAAATCCGCCGTAATCCGTATTCGCCCATTCGGCCAATCCGCAAAAAGCACCGACGATCAGCAGCTTCAGCCAGTCCCATTTGGTCACATTCAGAAGCTCAATGGCAAGAAAGCCCAGTAGCAGCGTAACCATAACGCTCTGATTGCTCCAGGTCAGTCCCCCCTTCAGGGCAAGGTCAAAGGGAATTTCCGAAAGCAGCATACCGATAAAGAGTCGAAACGCATACTTTCTGGGATTTTTCGTATGTACGGCTCCCTCCGCCAGAAGGAAGCAATAAATCGGGAATGCGATCCGGCCGATGATCCGCAGGGTATACCCCCGGACAAACACCGCGCCAATATGATCCAGCAGCATGGTAATGCAGGCAATCAGCTTCAATGTTTCCTGCGAGATTCCTTTTTTCTCCAATAAAATCACCTCGCGCATATCATACAACACACCAGGATTGTTTTCAACCGGATTGGGCAAAAGTTTTGATTGCATTTTCCGGTTTTTGCGTGTATAATACCCCATGGAGATGCATCTTGTTGTTCTTTTGTACTTGACTTCTCCCCTGCTCTGGTCTAAAATAGCCTTTGACCACATGTTTGACCACATCTGAAAAAACTCCAACTGAATATCCGGGCTTAGCGAAGTTTGGTATCGCGCTTGGTTTGGGACCAAGAGACCGTGGGTTCAAGTCCCGCAGCCCGGACCAAAACCGCCAGTTTTCCGTACGAAAACTGGCGGTTTTGACATTTTTATAAGTCTTTTCTTTGTTTATAGCGGTGCATATTCTGACATATCATTCTGATCCCAAAAGCGATTTGCAGTATGAGATTTCGCATTCAGTAAATCGTTCTTTAGGTTATCGGCTTTAGTAAGCACAACACAATATGTCGTGAAGTGTCCGAGGAATTGGACACCAAAAGGTGTATACTGGCATCAAAAGGAAG
>CALYTP010000084.1:0-7933 GCA_945486915.1 uncultured Clostridia bacterium
CCACTCGAATGTATTGAATTTCCACAGTCATGCCTCCTTTACTTCGGTACTGTTATGATACCGAAGGATCGGGATGCAGTCGAATGTGCCGCCTTGCAAAGTTTATTACATTGATGTAGCAAACTTGAAAATTTCACGGCTTTATTACATGACGCTCACCATCCATACAGCGTTCAAGCCCGGCAAGTGTCAACACCAACCGGGCTTGTCCGTATTCACATCAGCACCGCATTCCAGCGGATTTTCGCGGTTCTGCCATAGTACGCAGACAAAATCATGCCGTTTGTCCGCCACAGAAAGTTTCCTTGCGCATTATCCCTTATTCATGATATGTGCCACCAGGCGGAGGTTGCGTTCGACGAGGATATTCCTTGCCTCCAGGTCCCCCTGGGCAGCGAGGGCGAGATAGTGCTGTTCCTCCTGCGCGCTCAGCGGCTTGGGGAAGCTTCCTGTGCTCAGCTGCAGGGAATAGAGCAGACTGCTGAGCATCAGCCATACGGAAACGGGCATGCTGATCACCTCAGCATAGCCTATTCGATGCTGGTTGTCCGTTTTCCCCGGAATTTTCCCACTACCCCGCCATCCGCCCCACGGAAAAAGGGCCTTCCTTTCGGAAAGCCCTTGGGGGAGAATCGTTTTTGGATTATGCGAAGATGGAAATAATCAGCGCCACCAGGAAGCCCACGCCGCCCACCAGGGTTTCCATAATGGTCCAGGTCTTGAGGGTGGTCTTTTCATCCATACCCACCAGGCTCTTCACCAGCCAGAAGCCGGAATCATTGAAGTGGGAGCAGACGGTGGAACCGCCGGCAATGGCTGCGGTGACACAGGCCAGGTACAGAGGAGACAGTTCGCCGATGCCGGGCATGGCGGAGATGATACCGGCAGCCATGGTCATGGCCACGGTGGCGGAACCCACGGAGATGCGCACCAGAGCCGCCACGATGAAGGCCACCAGCACCAGAGGCAGGCTGGCGGATGCCACGGCGTTGCCGATGACATCGCCCAGGCCGGAATTCTGCAGCATGTACCGCAGGACGCCGCCGCAGGCGGTGACCAACAGGATCATACCGGTGGGCTCCAGGGATTTGGTCATGATCTTTTCCAGCTGCTCGTTGGAATAGCCGTGCTTATAGCCCAGCAGGAACATGGCAGCGATGACGGCGATGGTCAGGGCCACAAAGGGCTCGCCCAGGAAGGCCAGCACCGGCTGGATGCCGGACAGGGCGGGAATCACCTTTGCCACGGAGTTGGCAATAATCAGTACCAAGGGGATCAGGATGATGCCGACAATGGTCCAGAAGCCCGGCAGCTTGCTTTCGTCAATGTCCTCCTGCTGGGCAATGTGCTCCGGAACGCCAACCTGATATTTTTTGCCGCAGAATTTGCCCCAGACGGGACCTGCCACGATCATGGCGAAGGTGCCGCAGAACAGGCCCACCAGAATGACCCAGCCCAGGTCCACACCCAGCATGGTGGCCACCAGCACAGGGCCGGGCGTGGGCGGGATGAAGGCATGTCCCACAGCCAGACCGGCAAGCAGCGGGATGACATAGAACAGAGAGGAACGGTTGGTGCGTTTTGCCAGGGAGAAGGCCAGGGGGATCAGAATGATGAGACCTGCGTCAAAGAACACCGGCATGGCGATGACCAGTCCGGTCAGGCCCAGCGCCCAGGCCGCTTTTTCGTCGCCGAATTTGCGAACCATGGTGACGGCCAAAGTCTGCGCGCCGCCGGATTCCTCCAGAATGGCGCCGAACATGGAACCCAGTCCCACCAGGAGGGCGATACCCTTCAGGGTGTTTCCGATGCCCTGGTTGACGGAATCGATGATATCGGAAAGAGGCATACCTGCCAGCAGGCCGATGGAAATGGCACCCACCAGAATGGAAACCATGGCCTGTATCTTGAACTTGATGATGAGGACGAGCAGAATGATCAGACCGACAACGGCTGCAATGACAAGCCGGGTGGGGTCCAGCGCAGCAACAACTTCCATAATTGATTCTCCTTTATTCTTTTTTTATTTTATTCCATGTAGGCGCCCTTCATGGGGCTGACGGCGTGCTGGGAGTAGAGCTTCAGCAGACCTTTTTTGTACTTGGGTTCCTTGGGCTGCCATTTGGCCCGACGGGCGGCGAGGATCTCTTCCATCTCCGCAGGAGTCCTGGCTTCCCCCCGGACACCCACAATGGCCAGTACCCGGTTTTCCACATCGATCTGAATCAGGTCGCCCGCTTCCACCAGGGCGATGGGGCCGCCGACGGCTGCTTCCGGGCTGACATGGCCGATGACCGGGCCCCGGCTGGCGCCGGAGAATCGGCCGTCGGTGATCAGCGCCACGCTGGAGGCCAGCTTTGGGTCGGCGCAGATGGCCTCGCCGGTGTAGAACATTTCCGGCATGCCGCTGCCCCGGGGACCTTCGTAGCGGATGAAGATGGCGTCGCCGGGCTGGACCTCACCGTGGAGCACAGCCGCGATGCATTCCTCCTCGCTGTCGTAGGGCTTGGCCCGCAGCGTTGCCCGGAACATGTTTTTCGGGCAGGCGGTATGCTTGATGACGCTGCCCTCGGGAGCCAGATTGCCCTTCAGGATGGCAATGCTGCCGTCGGTGCCCTTGGCGTCCTCAAAGGTGTGGATGATGTCGGTGCGGCTCACCGGGATGCCCAGTCCTGCTGTCTTCTGCCGCAGGATTTCATCACAGTGGTCATAGAAGCCGTTTTTCTTCAGCTCCTCCAGATTCTCGCCCAGGGTCTTGCCGGTGACGGTCATCACGTCAAGATGGAGCATGGAGTTGATCTCCTCCATGACCCGGGGGACGCCGCCTGCATAGTAGAAGTACTGGGCGGGCCAGTCGCCGGAGGGGCGGATGTTCAGCAGGTAATGAGCGCCCCGGTGCATCCGGTCGAAGGTGTCGGCATCGATCTCAATGCCGAATTCGTGGGCGATGGCAGGCAGATGCATGGTGGCGTTGGTGGAACCGGAGATGGCCGCATGGACCATGATGGCATTCTCGAAGCTCTTCTTCGTCACGATGTCCCCTGCGGTGATGCCCTGCTCCACCAGCTTCATCAGCTGCGCACCGGCATCATAGGCGGCCTGCTGCAGCTCGGGGGCGGTGGCAGGCATCAGGGCGGTGCCGGGGAGCATCAGGCCCAGGGCTTCCGCCATGATCTGCATGGTGGAGGCGGTGCCCATAAAGGAGCAGGCGCCGCAGCTGGGGCAGGCATTGTGCTTGTAGTAGTCCAGCTGCTCATTGCCGATGACGCCGGTTTTCTCCCAGGCGTCGAACTTTCCGATCTGCTCCAGGGTCAGCAGCTCGTTGATCTTGCAGGCGGGGTCCTTTACGATGTACTTTTCCGGCAGGGTGTGGGCTTCCATCACACCGCCGGTGACCACGATGGCGCTCATTTCCTTCAGCCGGCCGATGCTCATCAGCATGGCAGGCACCGACTTATCGCAGCTGGCGATGAACACGCCGCCGTCATACACGCTGGCATTGGCCTGGGCCTCCACCAGATTGACAATGGCCTCCCGATGGGGCAGAGAATAGTTGATACCGTCGTGTCCCTGGGCAATGCCGTCGCACATATCGGTGGCGTAATAGCGGGCGGCCTTTCCCCCGTGGTCGTTGACCGCCTGAACGGCCTCCTCGATGAACCGATTCAGGTGGGCGCTGCCGGGATGGCTGTCGCCATAGGTGCTTTCCACCAGGATCTGGGGCTTGGACAGATCGGGGACCTTCCATCCCATACCGATTTTCAGCGGATCGTTTTCCGGGGCAAGGGTTCGGACTTGCTGAGATCGCAGCTGCATAAATGATACCTCCTGTAGTTTTTCATTGTCAGTTTTCACGCCCTGAAGTTGACTGACATCTTATGACTTTATTATAATACAGATTTCTTTATTTGCAAGTTGTCGCTGTCGGTTTCTACTATATGGCAAAATAACCCCGTCAGTATTGGGAATATTCCACAATAACCAGTTCAAAATGGTACAAAAAGGAACCGCGTATCTTGAAAAACACAAATCCCCAAAAAATGCAAACCGAAGAGACGTCTGATGTCTTTTACAAAGAAAATCCTCTCCGTCCAGGATGGCGGAGAGGATGCAGATACGGCATTATCCTTTGTTTCGGATGCTTTCCTCATAGAGCTTTTTGATCAGCGCGCGGTTGATGGTCAGGTGCATGGTCATGGCGCTGCGGGCGCCGATGGGGTCGTGGGCGGTGATGGCGTCGGCAATCATCCGGTGGGTGGTGATGGTTTCCTCGGTGAGCTGCTTGTGGGTCACGTTGACGAACATCATGACGGCGGTGTCGATGATGGGAATCAGCTGCTCCACCACCATGTTTTTGCTGCACTCGGCAATACAGGTGTGGAAAGCGATATCATCCTCGATGTAGTGCTCCCCGGAGCGGATCTTATGCTCCACCCGGTCGCAGAGGTTGTTCAGGCGGACAATGTCCTCCGCAGTAGCCTGATTGGCCGCCATCTCCGCAATGCCCGGCTCCAGCAGAAGCCGCACGTTCACCAGATCCAGCGCCAGTGCGTTCTTATCCTGCACTGCCCGCAGGCCCAGGGGGTCGGTGACAGGGACAATGGTGACCACATAGGTACCGGAGCCCCGGCGAACCTCCACAATGCCCTTGCTGGACAGCAGCTTCACCGCCTCCCGGATGGTGCTGCGGCCAACGCCGAAGCGCTCGCCCAGTTCAAACTCATTGGGCAGCTTGTCGCCGGGATTCAGGGGCGTGTCCAGAATATAGTGGTAAATCTGATCCTCCACCTGCTCGGCCAGCAATTTGTTTTTCAGATGGGAAAACTCTCTCACGGCAATCGCCGCCCCTTTCTGCTTTGCCCTATATGATAGCACAGCTTCCACGCAGACGCAAACAAAATTCAGTTGTTTTCGGTGCGCTGTGGATCGATTGGGATCTGAATCTGTTCCTGACGGCATTTCAGGATGGTGTTGGCCGGGATGTCTCCCTTGACGACGCAACCGGCGCCAATCACGCAGTGATCGCCGATGTAGCTGTTTTTCAGCACGACCACATTGGATGCCAGCCAGCATTTCCTGCCAATGGTGATTTCCCCTGCCTTGCAATTCAGCGCGACTCCGTCAGGGCCAAAAAAGTGATCGTTGTCGAACACCTTCACCCCCGGGCCAAACAGCGTCCCCTCCCCGATGCTCACCCGGCCGAGACAGCTGATCATGGTGTTTTCGTTCATATACACCGAATCGCCCACAGTCAGGTGGGCATCCTTACCGACATAGAGCGAAACCCTGCCGTCGGTTGTCATATTCTTTCCCAACCGCATGGTGCCGCCGTCGAGGATGGCAAGCCGGGTGTTGCGCGAAAGGTAGAGCTTCCCGTCAGCGGAAATATCGCTGCCGAAGAATGCCCGCTTTGCGAAAATGCGGATGGCGTTATGGATTCTCAGGGCCCGGAGGGCGTATTTGCGAATGCGTTTTCCTAGCAATGTCATAATGGATCCAATCTCTATTCCGCGAAATCACAGCGGATGGTGACTCTGGTTTTTCCGCCGTAGGTACAGGTGAACAGGGTCAGGGGGTACTCCCCGGCGGTGAGCAGGTCGATGTCATTGGGCTGCAGGATCTCGATGTCCGCCACCTGGTAGTGGTAGGCATTGTCGTCCATATCGGTGAAGTAGATGTCCGCGCCCCGGCTGAGCTGGCTGAGTCTGCCGAAGTGGCTGGGGTAATTGTGGGCGCCCAGCACCAGATTCTTTTCCAGCACCGTGCCGGAGACCCGGCAGGGGGCGATCTGAAACCGGGGGTAGCTCCACTCCGAGATGATGGGCAGCGCCAGCTCCAGATCCGGGACGGAGAGGTAGCCGATGTAGGGATAGCCGTAGATCAGCACCTCGGTCATGGTGGGGTCATAGATGTCGGGGATTTCCGGCAGTTCCTCCGGCTCCCCGGTTTCTTCGGTCTCCTCAGCTTCTTCGGTTTCTTCGGGCTGATCGTTTGCTTGCGTTTCTTCGGTTTCCGGGTCGGCCTCCGTTGTTTCAGGCTCCGGGGCGGCGGAGGGCTGCTTCCCCTCCTGCTTTTCCTGCCGGATGGCCATGATCTGCTCCATGACCTCG
The DNA here is from genome assembly GCA_945486915.1 of uncultured Clostridia bacterium. Taxonomy (GTDB): domain Bacteria; phylum Bacillota; class Clostridia; order Oscillospirales; family Oscillospiraceae; genus Faecousia. The sequence goes on from CALYTP010000084.1 coordinate 6,111, forward strand.
GCGCAGGCGGCGGAGCTGCGCTGATCCTCCTTTACGTTGTGCAGCGCCAGTCCCGCAGCGGCCAGCAGCAGGAGCACGCCCAGCAGCGTGCAGAGCCTTGCAAGCCATTTACGCATCGCGTTCCTTCCTTCTGAGCACCATGCCCAGGCTCAGCAGCGCCAGTCCGGCAGCAGCCAGCACCGGCACGGGCCACTTGAGCTGCCCGGTCTGGGGGATATTGGAGCCGGGCCAGGTGGGAGGCGGCGGCGTGGTGGTTTCCTCCGGCTCCAGCGCCATTTTGGAGGAGGCCTCCACGTCATAGCGGTATTCCCCGTCCGCCGTGATGGGGATGGTGACCAGGAAGGGATTGATGACATAATAGCCCTTGGCGGGGGTGGTCTGCATCAGCAGGTACAGTCCCGTGGGCAGATCCCGGAAGACGATTTTTCCCTCCGTGTTCTGCTCTGTGGCCTGGGGGGTGGGCTTGTCCCGCAGGACGATGTTGGTCAGCTCCGCAGTCAGCTTCGTGGAGGACACATCCTCCAGGCTCTGGCTGCAGGAAGCGAAGGCGGGCAGATAGGAAAACTTCAGGTCGGCATCGTCGCGCACCACCTCGGCCACCCGGTACAGCACCAGATCGCCCCCGGTGACAGGCTTGTCCTGGGTGCCGAAGGACACAGTGATGGAGCCGGTATCATCGGGATTCCAATATTCCGCGCAGGAAAGCAGCACCATGGTGCACAGCAGCAGCAACACGCCCAGGGCAGCAAGCAGCTTTCTCATGGAAAAACCTCCAGTTTTCAGAGTATAAATCATTCCAAAGATACCCTCCCAGAGGGAGGCTTTGGGTGTCATTTCTTCTTCCTGGTGCTGAACATGAGCATGGAGAACAGCATCAGCAGCAGGGGCACGGCCACCACCGGGGCGACCAGGATGGGCTCGATGCGGATGGCGTCGGCGGTGACGTGGATGCTCCTGGCGGCCTCGCGGTTTTCCACCCGGTGGCCCCGGATCAGCATCCGGTGGGAATTGATGCCGTAGGGGGTGCAGGTGACCAGGGTGCACAGGGTCTGATCCTCCTCAATTTCCAAGGAGTCCAGCTCATAGGGCAGGACGATGCGGATCTGATCCACCTCATAGGTCTGGGTACGGTCGAGAATCTGCATGACGAATTCGTCGCCGATTTCCATCTTGTCCAGGTCGGTGAACAGTCTGGCGCTGGGCAGTCCCCGGTGGCCGGAGACCACGACATGGGTGCCCTCGCTTCCCGTGGGCAATGAGGTGCCCTCCACATGGCCGATGGCGATCTGCAGGACGCCGTCGCTAGTGCCGTGGTACAGGGGCAGGGAGACGCCAATTTTGGGAATCTCAATGGTGCCGATGATGCCGCTTCCGCCCACATTGAGAAGGGAGTTGTACAGCTCCAGCTCCTCCTCATCCGGCTCGAAGCGTTCCAGCCCCCGGCCGATGAGGGATTCGTTGTAGCGGTCGGCCTCCTCAAAGTAGGCGGTGTATTTGTCGGGGTCGATCTGGGCGATCTGCTCCACATAGGAGGCAATGGCCCGGGACTGGTGGAAGGAGTTCCAGTAGTCGGCGAAGGTGGGATAGGCCACCAGGGACAGCCCTATGACAAGAATAAGCAGTAAGAGAAAATTGTAAACGCGACTCTTCATGGAATAGGGTTCTCCTTGCCGCCCCGCCAAGTCCGGCCAACGCCAGACCGCCGGGGAGTGATTGAACGTGATTTGTGAGATGTTTTTGCAAAAACTTACAATTACCACTGGCGCGTAGCGCCCTTGGCTCTCCCTATGGGAGAGCTGTCAGCCGAACAGGCTGACTGAGAG